>JAQCBR010000007.1 GCA_027621295.1 Planctomycetota bacterium | reverse complement strand
GCCGTCCATCGTGCGGCGCACGGCGAGCCACTTCTGCTCGCTGTCGTAGTCGCTCGCCATCGACTGGACGTCGGCGACGGTCACGGTGCCGTCGTGCGAGCCGTTGTCCATGGAGCTGCAGGCGCCGAACAGCGCGAGAGGAAGGAGCAGTGCGAACTTGCGCATGTCTACGAGGGGTAGGGGACTGAGGGAGCCCTGCGCGGGAATCCGAGGGGTCGGGGCCGCGCCGTGAGGTCGGGAAGGTAGCCAGCCCGACAACCCGCCGCAACCAGCTTTTTGTGGCCCCAGCACCTCCCGCCCCCCGGCCGTGCGCGCTTCCCAACGCCCGGTCCGCCGCGTAGGGTGCGCGGATGGCGCGACCGCAGGCACCCCGGGGCACCGAGGACCTCTTTCCGGAACGTATCCCTTGCTTCGAGCACATCTTCGGGAGCTTCCGGGGAGTTGCCGAACGGGCCGGCTACCGCGAGATCCGCACGCCGATGCTCGAAGACACGCGGCTCTTCGTCCGCTCGCTGGGCGAGGCGACCGACGTGGTCGAGAAGGAGATGTTCACCGTCGCCCGCGGCGACACGAGCGTGACGTTCCGCCCGGAGGGCACCGCCCCCGTGGTCCGCGCCTACCTCGAGGCCAACCTCGACAAGATACGGCCGTTCCAGAAGTTCTATTACGTCGGGCCGATGTTCCGGTTCGAGCGCCCGCAGGCGGGGCGCCAGCGCCAGTTCTACCAGTGCGGCGTCGAGGCGCTCGGCGCCGACAGCCCGTTGCTCGACGCCGAGGTCATCGGCGTGGCCATGCGGACCTTCGCCGCAATGGGACTCGAGGGCTACGAGCTCCACGTCAACAGCATCGGCGACCGCCGGGACCGCGAGGTGTTCCGGGGCGTGCTCCGGGAGCACATGCTCGCCCACCTCGACGCACGCTGCGACGACTGCAGGCGAAGGATCGAACGGAACGTGTTCCGCATGCTCGACTGCAAGGTCAAGGACTGCCAGCCGAGCAACCGCTCGGCGCCCCAGTTCATCGACCACCTGACCGCCGAGAGCCGCGCGCGGTTCGAGCAGACGCTCGAAGGGCTCACCGCGATGGGCATCCCCTACACGATCGATCCTGCGATCGTCCGCGGCTTCGACTACTACACGCACACGGTCTACGAGATCCAGGCGCCGCAGCTCGGTGCCCGCAGCGCGATCTGTGGCGGCGGCCGCTACGACACGCTGATCCCGGACATGGGTGGACCGGAGATCGGCGCGACCGGCTTCGCGATCGGTGTGACCCCGACGCTCCTCGCGCTCGAGCAGCAGGGTCATCCCGCCGCGACGCCTCGGGAGCCGAACGTCCCGATCTTCGTTGCGCCGGTCACCGACGGCGAACGCATGGCCGCGTTCCAGCTCGTCGACACGCTCCGCGCGGCGGGGCTCCGCGCCGACACGGACTTCGAGGGCAAGAGCCTGCGCGCGCTGTTCAAGGCCGCCGACAAGCGAGGCGTCGAGCTGATGCTCGTGCTCGGCCCCGAAGAAGCCGCCGCCGGCCGCGTCAAGCTCAAGGACCTGCGGCGCGGGGAAGAGCTCGAGCTACCCACGGACGGCGCCCTGGCCGACGTGCTCCGACAGCGGCTCGAAGCCACCGAGCCCTGAACACGATGTCCGGCGCCGGGATCTGCCTCTACGGGGGAACGTTCAATCCCCCCCACCGCGCGCACCTGCGACTCGCGCGGGCTGCAGTGTCGGCGCTGGATCCGGAAGCCTTGCTCGTCGTCCCCTGTGGGGACCACGCGCTCAAGCCCGCCGCCGACCTGGCACCCGCCGCGGACCGTCTCGAGATGTGCCGCCTCGCGTTCGCCGGAATGGATCGGGTGACGGTCGACCCGCTCGAAGTCGAGCGCGGTGGGACCTCCTACACGACCGACACGCTCCGCGCGATCCGGGCGCGGAGCGGTGGGATCACCCCGCTCTTCGTGCTGATCGGCTCCGACAACCTTGCCGAGCTGCACCGCTGGCACGAGCCCGACGCGCTGTTCGAACTGGCGACCGTCGTCACGTATCCGAGGCCGGGCTGCCCGATCACCCGGGCGAACCTCGACGAATACGCGCTCACTCCGGACCAGCGTGATGCGATCCTCGCGCACGCGCTGCAGGACGTCGAGGTCGACGACGCAGCGGCCACCGCGATCCGGGCGTCACTGCGCGCGGGAGAGACCACCGCGGCGCTCCCACCCGCGGTCGCCGACTACATCCGGGATCGCGGACTCTACGGAACGGAGCGACGGCCCCGATGATCCCCGAGGCCGCGTGGTACGGCTCGGGAACGGCAGTCGCGCTGGCCGCCCTGCTCTGGGCCTACCGGCGTGGGCGCGACGTGCTCCCCGAGGACTGCCCCCGCCCGGGTCGCAAGCGGCACGGCCGCCCGACGCCGATGGCCGGCATCGCGCCCGCGCTCGCCGCCGCTTTGTGCTTCGGGTTGGCGGACCGTCCGTTCCTCAGCGCAGCGGTCCTCGTGGCTGCCGCGACCGGCTTCGGCGACGACCTGCGCAAGAGTCGGCACGACGGGCTCGGCTGGAAGCTCAAGGCGGGCGGCCTGCTCCTCGCGTCCGGACTCGTGGTCCAGGGCACGCACGGACTGGATGCGGTCACTTGGCCGACCGCGCTCGGTTTCCTGGCGGCGACCTTCGTCTGCATCAACGCGACCAACTTCCTCGACAACATGCACGGCGTCGCCACCGCGATCGCCTGCACGGGACTCGTGCTGGTCGCCGCGAACGGCCTCGACATCGCGGTACCGCTGACCGCCGTGTGGTTGGTCTTCCTGCCGTTCAACTGGCCGAGCGGCCGCGCGTTCCTGGGCGATGCAGGAGCCTACGCGCTCGGCACCAGCCTTGCCGCCGCAGCACTCCTCGCAGCCGACGGCCGACCGCTCGCCGCGCTGGCCCCGACTGCGATCCTCTTCCTCGACTTCACGCAGGTCGTCTGCGCACGCCTCTACCTCGGCTACGCGCCGTGGATCGGGGACCGTCGCCACCTGTCCCACCTCCTGCTCGGCCAGGGCATCCCGCTCCCGCTCGTCGCCCCGACGCTCGCAGCGCTCGCAGCCCTGCTCGGCCTCGCGATCCCCGCTCTCGCGCACGCGGACTGATCCGCCCACAATGCGCGGCCGGACGCGCGCCCTCCCATGACCCGACTTCGTCTCCGCGGCCTGATCGCCGCCCCCCACACCCCGCTCCGCGACGACCTCAGCGTGGACCTCGAACGGATCCCGGCTCAGGTGGAGCACATCCTGGCAGGCGGAGTCCAGGGCCTCTACGTGCTCGGCAGCACCGGCGAAGGACCGTCGATGACGACCGAAGAGCGCCGGGCCGTCGCACAGGCCTTCGTCCGCGCCGTCGACGGCCGCGTGCCGGTCATCCTCCAGGTCGGGCACCCGGCGATCGCCGAAGCGGCCAATCTCGCGAAGCATGCGGCCGAGATCGGAGCCGACGCGTTCTCGGCGGTCTTCACGAGCTACTTCCCGGTCTCTGGCGTCGAGAGCGTCGCCACCCACCTCGCGTCGATCGCAGCGGCCGCTCCCGCTCTGCCCTTCTACGCGTACCACATCCCCGCGCTGTCCGGCTTCCACGTCGACGGGCGCTCGCTCCTCGACGCGCTCGCAACGCGCACGCCGAACCTCGCGGGCATCAAGTTCACCTCGCCGCAGATCCACGAGTTCCAGTCCTGCGTCGACGCCTACGGCGACCAGATGGACGTGCTCTACGGCTGCGACGAGATGCTGCTCGCCGGTGCCTGCGTGGGTGCGCACGGCGCCGTCGGCAGCACCTACAACTTCGCCGCCCCGCTCTACACGAGGATCCTCGCCGCAGTCGCGCGCGGCGATCTCGCCTCTGCGCGAGTCGACCAGGCACGGTCGGTCGAGATGGTTCGCGTGCTCGTCGAGCACGGTGGAGCACCCGCGATCAAGGCGACGATGGGTCTCTGCGGCTTCGACTGCGGCCCGGTCCGCGCGCCGCAGCGCAACCTGACCGCGGAGACCCTCGCATCCCTGCGCCGCGAACTGGATGCGCTCGGGTTCTTCGACTGGCGCAGGGCCTGACGCCGAGCCCGGTCAGCGCGCCGAGACCACACAGGTGGCGGACGCCGCGGCATCGAACAGGGCCGCCCGCCTCGCCTCGACGTCCTCGATGCGAAGCTCCTGCATCCGCGCCAGCTGCCCGAACGGCTGGACCCCGAGCAGCGCTTCCTCCGCCTGACCGAACGCGAGGCTCTGCACCGAGTCGAAGCTCCTGACGAGCGCGCCGAGCTGACGCCGACGGATCCGCTGCAGATCCGCATCGGCGGAGTCCAGCGGGCGCTCGAGGAGATCACGCATCGCGCTCTCCGCACGGGACCGGTCCTCGGTCTCACAGACGAGCGCCGCCACCCCGAAACGTGCCTCGCCGAGGTAGCTCGCGGACAGGGAGTCGTCGAACGCCCCGGCCCGCTGCGCAGACTCCCGCGCGTCGCTGCCCGCACCGAGGATCAGATCGAGGCAGATCCTGGTCGCGAGATCCCGGCGCAGCCGCGTCTCCGCGTCCGACACGAGCTCTCGATCCTTGTAGCCGAGCAGGAACCGCGGCCGAGCAACGTCCATCTGGACGTCGACGTGTGCCACGGAAGGAAGTGCGAGGTCATCCGGACAGACGCGGAAGGGCGCGTCGCCGGCCGCGATCGTCGACGCGTCGGCCAACGCCAGCACCCGATCCGGATCGACCGGGCCGGCCACCGACAGCGCCATGTTGCCGGTGCGATAGAACGCTGCGTGGCAGGCGAGCAGCTCCTCGACGTCGATCGCCGCGATGGACTCGACCGTCCCCCCGACCGGATGGCGGACCGGGTGCTCCGCGTAGAGCGCCCCGAGCAGACCGAAGAACCCCCGGTAGACCGGCGAATCCTCGTACATCCGGAGTTCCTGCGCGATGATCCCGCGCTCCTTCTGGACGTTCTCGGGCGTCAGGTGCGCCCGCGACACGAGCAGGAGCAGGTCCGCGAGGTTGGCCTCGAACTCGGTGCCGGCCTGGAAGTAGTAGGTCGTACGGCCGAACCCGGTCATCGCGTTGACCCGGGCGCCACGCTTGCCGAAGCGCTCGAAGACGTGGAGATCCTGGTCCTCGAAGAGCTTGTGCTCGAGGAAGTGGGCTACGCCGAGCGGGCTCCGGTGCTGCCGATGCCCGAGATCGAAGCCGAGGTCCGTGCTGCCGTAGCCCACCGACACCACCGCGCAGACGTCGCGGAACCGCGCGGTCGGCAGCACGCGGATCGGCATGCCCGCGTCGGACCGTGCGAGCAGGACCTCCTCACCGAGGACCGGGTCCGCGTGACGCGTGAAGCGCGCGCTGGTCATGCCCCCGCCTCCTCGCCTGCGAGCAGGTGGTCGAAGTCGAACCACAGGCTCTCGGCGGCCTCGACGATCGCGTCGCGCCCGACCCGCCGGCACGCAGCGACCGCGTCCTGCGGCGTGCGGTCGATGCCGAGCGCCCACTGCCCGAGCGTGAACCTGCAGCGGGACGCCGCTGCGTCGTCGACGCCGAGCACGCCCTCGACGAGCTGCGCTCGCGCGGTCTCGAGCTCGCCGTCGTCGAAGCGACCGGCGCGGAGCTCGTCGATCTGGCGGACGATCTGATCGCGGACCGCAGGAGCCGCCGCTCGATCCAACCCCACCTGGATCTGGACGAGCCCCTTGTAGCGATCCAGCGAGGCCGACGCGTAGTAGGCGAGCGAACGCCGCTCTCGCACCTCGCGGAACAGACGCGAGCTCGGTGACCCACCAAGCATCCCGACCAGGAGGTTCCGGGCGAGCCACCCGTCCGGGTCCGCATCCCCGTCGAACCGATGGATCTGGACGAGCTTGCTCTGCCGGAGCGGCAGCTCCTCCGTGGAGGCGCGCGGAGCACGCCGAGGGATGGAGGCCGGACCGGGACACGACTCGGGCGCGCCCTCCGGGAGGCGCTCCAGGAAACGCTCGACCGCGCGCCGGAGCTCGCCCTCGTCGAACGCCCCGCATGCGCAGAGCACAGCCTCCCCCCGCTCGAGGAAGTCGGACAGAGCCTCCACCGGACGTGAAGCGTCGAGTGCGGCGACCGCGTCGGCACCGCCGTGCTCGGGCACAGCCATCGGCTCACCGTCGCATGCGCGCCGGATGGCTTCGGACAGCGCGTGCCTGCCCGGTTCATCTCGTTCGGCCCCGATCGCGTCGAGCAGCTGCCGTCGCTCGCGCTCGAACCGTTCGGCGGGGAAAGCACGGCCCTCGAGCGCAGGCGTCGTGACGATCTCCGCGAGCAGCGCGAGGCCGTCTCCGATCTGGTCCGGCGAGCCGGGCAGGAACCGTCCGGCGACCGCATCGAGGACGAGCCGAAGCAGGTGGAGTTCCCCGACCTTCGCCGTGCCCGGAACCACCGCGGATCCGTGCAGCTCATCCATCCGTCGTGCGAGCGACGGTCGGTCCGGGTGGGCCTCGGTGCCGAGAAGCAGCAGCCCCGGCAGCACCGAGCGCGGCGCGGCCAGCTCTGCGACCAACGGCCGCCGGAACTCGACGACGAACCGCACGGTCTTGAACCGCGGGTCCTCGGCGAACAGCAGCGGCGGCCCGCCGACGTCGATGAGCCGGAACCCGGCGAAGGAGGCGGTCATCGTGCGACACCTCGATCAGGAACGGCGACCTGCGGCCGCAGAACCCCGCGGAAGGCCTTCGGCGCGCTGTGGGCGGCAGGCCCGGCCAGGCGGCCCGGACCGTGCGAGCCGCCGATCGCCCAAGGTCGGCAACGAGCCGTCAATTGCGGTACGTGATGCGACCGCGGCTCAAGTCGTAGGGCGAGACTTCGACCGTCACGCGGTCGCCCGGCAGGATGCGGATGAAGTGCCGCCGCATCTTGCCGGATACGTGGGCAAGGATGATGTGACCGCTCTCGAGTTCGACCCGGAAACGGGCCCCAGAGAGGGCTTCGACGATCGTGCCCTCCAGCGTGATGGCTTCTTCTTTGGCCAAATGGCTCCTCCGTCGGACGGTGCCGATCACCTGATCGGGCTGCCGGACGAACCGGCCATCATGCCACGGGTCGGGGGCGCGGCACAACAGGCCCGACAGAGCCGAGATCGACGGAGTCGATCTCGCGGTCACCCTGGTCGACGCAGGAGCTCCTTGCTCAGCCCGTCCGGGTCCAGGTCGATCGCCCGCACCACCACGGACGCGAGCGGACGCCCGCTGCCCGGCGGGCCCTGGTAGACGAGTAGACTGGTCGGCACCGCGACGCCACGACCCTCCGCGTAGCCTCGGAGCAGCACGAACTCGGGCAGAGCGATCGGCCGCTCCCCTTCACCGAGCGGAGTGATCACGACCGCGACGAGCCGGTGGTCATCCACATCGAACCAGGTCTGCACGACACAACGAGGCTCGGCGGGCCCGTCGGCGGGAGGCGCGAACATCGGGAACCTCGACGCCACTCCGCGCAGCACGTTGCAGGAGCGCACCTCCTTCCTGCCGACGGCGAGATCACGGACCCCGAGGAGCTTCACGTCGCTCAGCGCGGACACGACGCTCGCCGGATCCAGGAAGGACAGGAGCTGCCGCGCGAGCCCCACCTGCTGGCGGACCGCCTCTCGCTCCTGCTCGCGCTCGCGCCCCGCGATGCTCTCGACCCTGTCGCCGACGCGCGACCAGGCGCCGCGATCGTCCCAGCCGCGCTCGAGAACCTCACCCGGCTCCTCGACGCGGTAGCGGAGGAAGCGCGGCATCAGGAACTCGGCCGAGACGTCGATCTCGTTGCTCGCCTGGTCGGCCGCGATCATCTTGAAGCGCAGCGCGGCCCGGAACCTGTCCAGTGGGTCCTCCGCCGCGTCCCGGTCCCCGAGATGGGCCCGACGGACGTCGGCGAGGACCGCCTGGAGCGCGTCCGGGTCGGACGCGCCTTCGGGATCCTGCTCCTGCTGCCGAGCCTTGGGCACACCCGCGTCGGGAGGTCCGGACGGGGGCGGCGACTGCTCCCCCTGGGCCACGCCCGGGGACGCGATGAGCCCCAACCACAGCACGACCGCCCGACCTGAACTCCTCACGCTCATCCGAGCACGATACGGCCCGCCGCCCGCGTGAGGCCAGCGGCGTCCCGAGCCCAGCACCGGAGTCCGGAACCAATTCCCCGGCTCCCGAGCCGTCACGGCACGCGTCGCCGGAAGAACCGCTCGAGCTCCTCCTGGCTGAACGTCAGCACCGTCGGGCGACCGTGCGGACAGTTGTGCGGATGATCGAGCTCCCGCGCCTCGGCGAGGAGTTCGCGGATCTCGGTCTCGCGCAGCCGATCCCCGGACATGATCGCCGCGCGGCAGGCCATCGAGTGGAAGCGCTCGGCGACGATCTCCCGGGCGCGTGGTCGGGCCTCGTCCTCCCCGTCCGCACGCAGCAGGGTCTCGATGAGCACGCGCGGCGCGATCCGCCCGAGGAGCGCGGGCACGCCGTGGATGGCGATCGAACGGCCGCCGAAGTCCTCGATGCGGAGCCCCTCGTCGGCGAGGACCTCCTGCTGATCGAGCAGCCACGCCTTGTCCGAAGGAGCGAGCTCGAGGACTTCGGGCACGAGCAGGTTCTGGACGGGAACGGCACCGCGGGCGGCGTGCCGCTTGCTGAACCGCTCGTAGAGCACCCGCTCGTGCAGCGCGTGCTGATCGACGACGACCATCCCGTCGTCGGTCTCGAACACGAGGTAGCAGTCGAGCACCTGGAGGAATCGCCGCTCCTGCAACCCACCGAATGGCCCGTCGTCGAACCCGGTCTCGGCGACGTGACCCGCGGCTGGTTCCGCGGCGGACGGGGTCGACGCGCCGCCCTGCGCAGCGAGCGCCGCATCGCGAACGGCGCTCGGTCCGGACGAATCGACCAGCTTGGCTCCCGACTTCGGCAGCGGGTCGAGCGACTGCGCCCCTCCGGCGCCGAACAGGTCGCGCGGGAGCTCCGGGAACCCCGCCTGGGCGCGCGGCTTGTCCGGCGACGCCGCGATGGCTCCACCCCCACGCTTCGGCGCGGCGGACGCCTGTCGAAGGCCGGAGGTCACCGCCTCATGGAGGATTCCGCACGCACGCCGACCCTGCAGGAATCGGACCTCGGACTTGGTCGGGTGCACGTTCACGTCGACCTCGTCGGGCGGCAGCGAGAGTTCCAGGAAGTACACGGGCTGCTGCCCGGGCATCAGGAACTCGCGGTAGGCCTGACGCACGGCCATCGCCGTGGAGCGATCCTTGGTGAACCGGCCGTTCACGTAGAGCAGGGACAGCGTCGCATCCCTTCGGGCCGCGTCCGGCGTGCCGACGAGACCACGCGCCGCGTACTCGTCCCAGCGAACCTCGACCTCGACGAGATGCTCGACGAGCGCCGACCCGAACGCGCGACCGACCCGGTCGGCGAGCGACTCGCCGGCTGGAAGGCGCAGCACCTCCCGGTCATCGGCGACGAGCGTGAAGTCCACGTCGAGACGCGCGAGCGCCAGACGAGCGAGCAGGTCTTCGATGCGCGCGCGCTCGGCGCGTGCCGTCCGCAGGAAGCGGCGCCGAGCCGGCGTGTTGAAGAACACGTCGCGGACTTCGATCACCGTGCCTGGAGGGCAGCCGCAGGGTCGCACCGGACCGATCGCGCCACCCTCGCAGGTGATCTCGAAGCCTTCGTCCGCGTCGGCTCGACGCGAGCGGATCGTGACGCGAGCGATCGAACCGATCGACGCCAGCGCCTCGCCGCGGAACCCGAGGCTCGCGATGTGGTCCAGGTCGGCGAGCGAGCCGAGCTTGCTCGTCGCATGGCTGACGAACGCCAGCTCGAGATCCGCAGGCGTGAATCCGCCGCCGTCGTCGCTGATCCGGATCGACTCGCGTCCCCCGTCACGGAGCTCGACCGTCACCCGCGTCGCGCCCGCGTCCAGGCTGTTCTCGACGAGCTCCTTCACCACCGAGAAAGGGCGCTCGACGACTTCGCCAGCGGCGATCTGGTTGACGACCTCGGGAGGCAGGACTCGGATCAAGCGGCACCGCCCCGGAAGTAGCGCGCCAGGAAGCGCTCGAGGATCGCACGCGGCTCCTCCCCGCTCAGCCGCAGCTCCCGCTGCGCATCGAGGACGAGGAGGAGCCCTCGACGGAGGCGAGGTTCGGGGTTGGACTCGACCTGCGCGACGAAGCGATCGACGAACGTTCGCACGCCGACACGTCCCGCGATCTGGTCCGATCGCATGCCCTCGTCGCGGAGCGCTGCGCCGCGGTGCACGTTGGTCATGCTCTGCCAGAGCCACGACGTGACGAACGGGAAGATCCCGCCCGCATCCATCCCCGAGCCGTCCCGGGCTCGGACGCCGCGCGCGAACATCGCGTCCAGCGAGCGCTCCGCCCGCCGTCGGTCGTGCGACAACACCGCTTCGGCGAACTCGAACGGCGTCGACTCGAACGCGACCGTCAGGTGCGGCCGCAGGTCTTCCGGCCCGAGCGCCCCGCCGCGCGGCACGACGTCGTCGAGTCGTGCGAGCTCGGCGACGAGCTCGCTGGGGTCCCGCCCGACGGTGGAGACGAGCAGGAACGCAGCCTCGGGCGTGATCTGGATGCCGTGGCGGCGCGCGCGTTGGGCGACCCAGCCGACGAGCTCTGCCTCCAGCGGGCTGCGCGAGCGGTCGTAGGGCTCGGCGTAGAGATCCCGGAACTCGCCGCAGAAGCCGGCGGCGAGCAGCTCCTTCGTGACCTTCTTCCGCTTGTCGAGTTTCTGGACCTCGACGAGGAGCCCGCATCCTTCACCGATCCGACCGAGGACGCTCGCCAGCTCGTCGGCGTGCTGCCCGATCCAACCATCCCCGCGCCGCACGCAGACGAACGTACCGGAGCCGAACAGCCCACCACCGCGAAGGTCGTCGAGCTCACGCCCGTCCGTCTTCTCCGACCCGTCGATCCGCCTCAGGTCCGCGGAGGCCGGGATCGCCGCGAGCGCCGCTTCGATCGCCTCGCCGCGGAAGAACGTCGACGGACCCGACACGAGCACGACCTTGGGCAGACCCTTGGCGATCTCCTTCTGGAGTCGGCCGAGCTCGCGTTCGGGATGGGGCACCGCCACGCGCGCCATGCTAGCCGGGCCTCCGCGCCGGACCAGGACGCGCTACGCGCGGGCTGCGCAGCAGCCCTTCAGCGGCCGAACAGGTAGAGATCCGCCGCGGTCGCTGCCAGGAGCAGCAGACCGACCGACCCGTTCATCGTGAAGAAGGCCATGTCGATCCGCTGCAGATCACCGGGGCGGACCAACCGGTGCTGCGCGGCGAGGAACACCGTGGCCCCGCAGAGCCCCACGAAGAACGCGGGCCCACGGTCGGAGGCGAGACCGAAGCCGAGGAACCCCAGCACCGCCAACACGTGCAGTCCGCGCGCCAGCGCGAGCGCGCCTGCGGCGCCGCGCTTCACCGGAATCGAGTGCAGACCCCGCGCCCGGTCGAAGTCCTCGTCCTGACACGCGTAGAGGATGTCGAAGCCCGCGACCCAGACCATGACCCCGAAGCCGAGCGCGACCGCGGCGAAGATGTCCGCAGTGAAAACACCCCGCACCGCGAGCCAGGCCGCCACGGGTGCGAGGCCGAGCGCCAGACCGAGCCAGACGTGCGCGAGCGACGTGAAGCGCTTGGCGTGGCTGTAGCCGAGCAGCACGAGTAGCGTCGGACCGGACAGCCACAGACAGGCCGGGCCGAGCATCGCGGAGCACCACACGAAGACGGCCGCGCTGCAGACCGTGAACACGAGGACCGCGCCGGGGCGGAGCACGCCGCGCGGGATCTCACGCCCCTGCGTGCGCGGGTTCTCGGCGTCGATCACCCGGTCCGCGTAGCGGTTGTAGGCCATCGCCGCCGAGCGCGCCGACGCCATCGCCAACACCACCAGCCCGAGCACCGACGCGTCCGGCCGACCGTCCGCCGCGACCAGCAGCGCGATCAGCGCGAACGGCAGCGCGAACACCGTGTGGGAGAACTTCACCAGGGACAGCCAGTCCCGGAGTCCAGCACGCGCTACCGCTTCGGTCACGCGTCCTCCTCCTCGTGGAACGGCGAGCGCGCGGACTCCGCCTGCTCCGGCGTCTTCCACCGCGCGACGAGATCGTGCTCGACGTCGAGCCGGTCGAGGATCCGCGCGACCACGAAGTCCACGAGCTGCTCCACGCGGTCGGGCCGGTGGTAGAAGCCGGGCATCGCCGGCAGGACGACCGCCCCCGCCTCCGCGAGCGAGAGCATGTTCCGCAGGTGGATCACCGACAGCGGGGACTCGCGCGGAACGACCACGAGCCGCCGCCCCTCCTTGAGCGCGACGTCACCGGCCCGCTCGATCAGGTTCGTGCTGAAGCCGTGCGCGACGCGCGCCAGGGTGCCCATGCTGCACGGGCAGAGCACGACGCCGTCGATCCGAGCGCTGCCGCTCGCCGGGGTCGACTCGACGGCGGCCACGTCGAAGACATCCAGCCGATCGCGGAGCGGCTCCGGCACGAGGTGCTGGTAGCCGAAGCCGGGCGCACCGACGTCGATGCCCGCCTCGTGCTCCAGGACCCGCCGGCCCGCGCCGCTGACGACGAGCTGCACGAACGCGCCGTCGGCCAGCAGCACCTCGAGCAGCCGGAGCGCGTAGATCGCCCCGGAACCGCCCGACATGCCGAGCACGAACGTCCGGTCGCGGGCTGGGTACTTCACGTTCATGGCTTCGACTCCTTCGCAGACGCTCCCGCGGGCGGATGCCGCCGACCGGTCAGGCCTGCGACAGGTAGAAGTGCAGGTCGTAGACCGCGTGCGCGTAGACCACCACCGCGAATCCCCGGAGAACGAACAGCCCTCCGAGGACCAGCCCGGCGACCGCGCGGAACGCGAAGATGCGCACGTCGTAGGGCTCGCCACCCGCGCCGACGTGGTGGAACCAGGCGAACGCGAGGGCGCTCACGAGGACAGCGCCGATGACACCGAGCGAACGCGGCAGACCGAACGCGGCGGACGAGCGGACGAAGCCGAGCGAGAGGATCGACAGCAGCCCCAGCCGGAACACCGCCTCCTCGAACAGACCAGCACCCAGCGAGCCGATCAGGTCTGCGCGCAGCCCGACGCCGAGCGCACGCCCCTCGAGCACGAAGAAGGTCAACGCCTGCGTCACCGGCCCGAGCATCAGCCCGTAGACGGCACCCTCGAGCGCGGCGACACCGCTGACGCTGAGCCAGGGCAGGTCCCCTCGCAGCACACGGACGCCCGCGACCAGGACACAGAGAGCCAGGACGATCTTGAGCACGCGGACCGCGTGCGGCCCGAGGAGCAGGAGCGACTCGGTGATCAGCGCCTCGGCGCCGTTGCGATCACCGGGTGCCAGCGAGAACCGCAGCCCCTCGTAGACGAGCCAGAGCGGCAGGACCGCGAGCAGCGACACCGCCGGGTCCCTCGACCAGGCGAGGTAGCCACCGTCCTCAGCGGGCGGGCTTGTCGCCTCGGTAGATGGACGCGATGCCAAGGGTCAGGATCCGCGCGTGCGGCGACGAGAGGCCTGCTTCACGCATCAGGTCGAGGAACGCACCCCGTTCCGGGAAGCCCATCACCGACTGGGGCAGGTAGTCGTACGCGCCGTGCCGGTCGCCGGTGATCCACGAGCCGAGCTTCGGCAGCACCCGACGGAAGTAGAACAGGTAGGCGGACCGCACCAGCGGCAGGCGCGGCTTGCAGAACTCGAGCACGAGGACACGCCCCCCCGGCTTCAGGACCCGCGCCATCTCGCGGAGGCCCGCGACGGGGTCGGCGACGTTGCGGATCCCGAACGCGACGGTGACCACGTCGAACGTGTCGTCGGGGAACGGCAGCCGCTGGGTGTCGGCGGCGAGGTAGCCCGGTGCCCCGGGACCGAGCGGCGCCGACTTCCTGACCGCGTGGCGGAGCATCTCCGGGCAGAAGTCGGAGCCGGTCACCTCGGCGCCGGTCGAAGCGAGCGCGATCGCGAGGTCGCCCGTGCCGCTGCAGACGTCGAGGACACGCGAACCCCGGCCGATCGCCGCGGCCCGCACGACAGCGCGACGCCAGGCGACGTCGATTCCCAGCGAGAGGACGTGGTTCGCCCGGTCGTAGCGGTCCGCGACCCGCGCGAACATCTGCCTCACCACCGCACCTTCCGGCATGGCGCGCATCGTGCCGCAACCGACGGAGCCCGTCCACGGCGAGGCGAAGAGGCCACAGGCACCGCCGGTAACGACAGCAGGCCGCGCCTCTCCGAGACGCGGCCTGCAGCCGAGATCGTGCGGATCAGACCTCCGCCCAGGGTCGAGGTTCGTCGAACCTCACTGCTTCCAGTAGCCGGTCAGCGAGGTGACGCCCGGGATCGGGATCGTCCGCACCTTGACGCGGGTCGCGAGGTCGAACACGTCGACCGCGCCGACGTCGCCGAGAGCCACGAACAGATACTTCGGGTTGAACGGCGCAGCACCCGTCGCGACGTTCCCGCCCACCACCAGAGCACCCTTCGCCGAGTGCTGGATGATCGAGACGCCGAGGGTGTTGTTGTAGGGCGTCACCTGGTTGGTGCCCGCACCACCGTTGAACATCTCGTCGGTGCAGACGTCGACCGGCGAGTTGCCAGACAGACGCTGGTTGCCCGGGACGTTCGGATCGGAGCCACCGAAGCGCTGGGTGATGCTCCAGGTCTTCTGGCGGAACGTCGGCGGCAGGATGAAGCCGCCCGAGTTCTGCTGCGTCGGCTGCTGGCCGGTCGGCGACGAGGTCAGCTCGACGCGCGAAACCTGCCCGACACCCGACTCGTCGGTGTGGGTCACGAAGACCCCGCCGAGGCCGGAGTTGTAGTCGAGGCGAACGCGGGTCGCGCGGCGGAACGTCGGATCGACCGAGCCCACCATGTCGTTGAAGCCGATCCCGTTCACGCCCGACGGACCCGACTCGTAGATCGAGATCGTGCCGTTCGAGTTCAGGATGTAGCCGTAGTAGACGCCGCTGTTGTTGCCGGTCTGCACGTAGCGGGGCGTGACCGCGATGTCGAGCGGGCTGTTCAGGCCGCCGGTCACCGTCGTCTGGACCGCGAAGTCGGCGCCCGACAGCACGGTCAGCGAGTTCGACTGACGGCTCAGCGCGAGGACCGCCTCGCCGTCCGGCTGCCAGACCACCTTGGACGGGCCCTGGTCGACGCGCGTCTCGGCGATCACCGTGTTGAAGGCCGGGCTGCGCGGGTCGATGTTGACGAACGAGACCGTCGCCGACGAGAAGTTCGCGACCGCCAGCACGCCGAGGCTCGGCGACATCGTCATCGACACCGGATCGCTCAGGCGGATCGTGTCGAGGATCGTGAAGCGGTTGCTGTTGACGACCAGCACCTGCCGGTTCTCGCGGTCGAGCACGTAGAGGAAGTGCCCGACCTGCTGCCGCGACGTGAATGGGCAGAACGGCGGCGGAGGCGGCGGGGAGACCGGCGGCGGCTGAGGACCGTGGAACACGCCCGACACGAAGTGAGCGGAGTAGTCACGGACCGTGCCGGCGACGAGCTGGTTGATCGGCGACGTGAAGCACGGCGGGACGGTCGTGATCACGAAGCCCGCCGGGCCGGCGGACGAGGTCATCGTCGGCTCTTCGCCGAAGATGCCGCGCGACAGGTTCGGCGGCGGGAAGATGAGCTTCGGCGGGTTCGGATGCGGCGGGACCGTGATGCAGTTGCCCGGCATCGTCGCCTGCGTGACCGGGTTGACCTGGTTCTGGCCGCCCGCGTTCACGTTGACGTTCGAGTTGTTGTAGACGAGGTCGAGCGGCGCCCCGATGTGGATGTCGCTGATCTGGCCGACCAGCGGATCGCGGAGCAGGCGGGTGTTGCCCCGCGTGTCCTCGACGAGGGTCAGCGGGCCGTTCGAGCCGGCGTCCAGCGTCGACGTCCCGACCGACAGCGACGGGACGACGCCCGGCTGACCGATGTTCGGATTGCGCGCGAAGTTCGTCTGCGACGTCGGCTTGGTCGGCAGACCCGTGATGGGGTCCGGCTCGAGGCCGTTCGTGCCCTGGCCGTAGCCGTTCAGGTCGATGACCGACACGCCCGGCTGGGCGCCGCCGATCCCGACGTAGATCGCGTCCGGCGCGACCGGCGAGTTGACGATGCCGGGGCCTTCCCCGGTCGTGAACGTGGTCGTGACGTTGGTGCCGAGCTCGGGGCCGTTCAGACCGTGGATGCTCGACGCGTTGACCGCGACCTCGACCGACGTGCTGCCGGGCATGTTGTAGGCCGGCGTCACGATGTAGTTGCAGAAGTCGCCGTAGCTGACCGGGTCCGCGTAGTAGGTGATCCCGAACGAGGCCGAGGCCACCGTCACGTTCAGCGCGATGCCGCCCGGCTGGGGCGTGCGGTTGGTCGCCGACAGGAACGCACCGACGTCCGACGGCTGGACCGGCTTGTTGAACGCGACCCGGATCGAGGTCTGCGGATCGACGCCCGACTGGCCGTTGCCCGGGACGATGCGCGGCTCGGTCTGGTAGCCGAGGACCTGCGGCGGGTTCGGGTCGGAGCCGACGGTCGTCGCCGTGCAGACTTCCTGCTCGAGGATGCGGCCGTCCGAGTTGCGGACCGCGTTGGTCACGAGCATCCGGATCAGCAGGTCCTGCCCGAGCGGATCGAAGGTCTCGAACGTCGACAGGTCTCCGTCGGTGTCCGCGACGAAGACGAACGACTTGGGGCTGACCAGTTCGGCATCGTTGCTGAAGCCCTTCGGGAAGCCTTCCGCCTCCGGGTCCAGGATCTCGACCACGCCCTCGTCGTCGGCGCGGACCGCCTCGATCAGCTCGAGACGACCGCCGCGGTTGAAGTAGGTCTGGCCGCCGACGAAGCCCCGACCCTGCAGGACGGTCGTCCGCTCGGTGTTGGGGTCGTAGGCGAGGAGGCTGATCGCCGTGGTCAGCCCGGAGTTCGTCGACGCGTTCGCCAGGCTGTCGCTGAGGACCGAGTCGACGCCGATCTTGTGCGTGAAGCGGAACTGGACGAACTGGTTGCCCGGCAAGCCGTTGGGGAGTTCCGCCTGCTCCGGGAACGCAGCCACCGGGAGGACGCCGTTCCCCGCCACCGCGTTGGAGCGGAGGGCCTCGTCGCTCTCGATGTTCAGGATCGTGTCGGTCGGATTGTTCCGACTGTCCACGGCCTGGATCCGGTAGGGGTAGATCTGACCCTGGCCGGTCGAGATCAGGGCGACCGTGAAGTCCCCACGGTTGTCCTTGTCTCCAGCGGAACCTCCCTCGCAGGCAGCGAGAGCGAGGAGGGAGGTCGCGAGAATGCCGCAGGCTGACCTGTTGACGTGCATCTTGGATTCTCGTGCGTGCGCAGACCCACCATCGCCCCGAGCTCTGGGGACCGACGGCAGGAGAGGGGTTGGCGAAGCGTAGCGACGCCCGATCTCCATACAACACAAGAAGCGCGCCGGGCGGGCGCGGATCCGTGGCCAGCGCCCGCCACCGGGCCGTAGCCCCCGCCGCAACCCCAAGACCGGAGCCGGTTCCGGCGGTTCCACGACTGCCACCGCTCGATTCTCCTCGACCGCAAGCGGACGCGGCGCACGTGCGGACCCGCACGGTCCGCGGCTGCGGAATCGCCCGCCCCGACGCGCTGCCGTCGCCGAGGTCGCAGCCGCCGGGCCCGCGCGCTACGCTCCGCCCGATGATGTTGGATCCGGCGAGTCACAGCGCCGAGGACCGGGAGTTCGACCGGGCCCTCCGCCCGACCTCGTTCGACGAATTCGTCGGCCAGGACCCGATCCGCGAGGACCTGCGGATCGCGATCCAGGCGGCGCGGCAGCGCGGCGAGCCCCTCGACCACGTGCTGTTCGCCGGCCCCCCGGGCCTCGGCAAGACGACGCTCTCCCACCTGATCGCCGCCGGCATGGGTTCGGAGATCGTCGTCACGTCCGGACCGGCGCTCGTCGCCCCACGCGACCTCGCCGGAACGCTGTCCCGCCTCCAGCGGGGCGACGTCCTGTTCGTCGACGAGATCCACCGCCTGCCGCGGACCGTCGAGGAGTATCTCTACTCCGCGATGGAGGACCACGCGATCGACATCATCCTCGATCCGGGGCCGTCGGCGCGGAGCATCCGGCTCGCGCTCGAGCCGTTCACACTCGTCGGCGCGACGACGCGGGAAGGCCTGCTGACCGGGGCGTTCCGCTCGCGCTTCGGCCTGATCGAGCGACTCGAACCCTATCCCGCCAAGGATCTTCGGGTGATCCTCGAACGCGCGGCCTCCCGCCTGGGCTTCCCGGTGGACGCCGAGGCGGCCGACGCGATGGCGGCCCGCGCCCGCGGCGTGCCCCGGATCGCGCTCCGCATCCAGCGCCGTATCCGCGACCTCGCGCAGGTCGAGGGACACGACCGGGTGACGCTCGCGGTCACCGAGCGCGGGCTCGACCGGCTGCGGATCGATCCGCTCGGCCTCGAGGACATGGATCGCAAGGTCCTCCGCGCGCTGATCGACCGCGGCGTCCCGACCGGACTGAAGACCCTGGCTGCGATCGTCGACGAGGCCGAGGACACGATCGAGGAGGTCTTCGAACCCCACCTCCTCCGCTGCGGCCTGATCTCGAGGACCCCACAGGGACGCATCGCGACCGCGCGCGCGTTCGAGCACCTGGGCCTGACTCCCCGAGGCACCGCCCCCGGATCCGGCACGCTCCCGTTCGGCGGCGGCTCCGCGTGACCCAGCCCTTCCGCTTCGAACTGCTCGGCGAGCGCAACGGCATCCGCCGCGGGCGCTACCACACCCCCCACGGATCGTTCGAGACCCCGTGCTTCGCGCCGGTCGGCACCCGGGCGGCGATGAAGGGGCTGACGCCCGACCAGCTCCGCGCGACCGGCGCCGAGCTGATCCTCGCGAACGCCTACCACCTGTTCCTGCGCCCGGGCCACGAGCTGATCGCACGCCGCGGCGGGCTCCACCGCTTCATGGCCTGGGACGGCCCGATCCTGACCGACTCGGGCGGCTACCAGATCTTCTCGCTCGCACACCTGTCGAAGGTCGACGACGACGGCGTGACGTTCAGTTCGGTCATCGATGGTTCGACCAAGCGCCTGACGCCCGAGCTCGCGCTCGAGGTCCAGCGCGCGCTCGGACCGGACATCGCGATGATCCTCGATGAGTGTCCGCCGGGGAACGCCGACCCGGCGGTGGTCCGTCGCGCACACCTCAGGACGCTGCAGTGGGCGCGCCGCGCGCGTGACCTGCACGACAGCTGGGGCGGCGCGAGCCGAGGTCAGGCGGTGTTCGGCATCGTCCAGGGCGGACCCGATCCGGAGCTCCGTGCGGAGAGCGCCGACGCGATGGTCGCACTCGACTTCGACGGCTACGCGATCGGCGGGCTGTCCGTCGGCGAGACGAAGGCGCAGATGGAGATCGCGCTCGAAGTCGCGGCGGATCGCCTGCCCGCCGACCGACCCCGCTACCTGATGGGCGTAGGCACGCCGGAGGACTTCCAGACCGCGGTCCGTCGTGGGGTCGACTTCTTCGACTGCGTGACACCGACCCGACACGGACGCAACAACCAGGCGTTCACGCGCGAGGGGATCCTCAAGCTCCGCAACCTGAAGCACGCCGAGGACGACGCGCCGCTCGACGCCGCCTGCGGCTGCGTGACGTGCAGGCTCTACTCGCGCGCCTACCTTCGGCACCTCGCGATCGCCGGCGAGATGCTCGGGGGCGTGCTGCTGAGCATCCACAACATCCACTACTTCCAGGACGTGATGCGCGAGCTCCGCGCAGAGGCGGAAGGATGATCGGACGAGAAGCCACCCGAACCACAGCGCTCGCGCTGCTCGCCGCGATCGCATGCCCCGCGATCGCGAACGCGCAGGACGACGCCAAGCTCGCCCCGCCCGAGCTGCGCTGGATCGACGCCAGCACCCTGGACGTCGAGGGGCGCGCGTTCGAGGACCGCAAGGCGCCGTTCGATCGCCTGCCCGCGCGCGCCGAGTCCCTCGTGCGCCCATCGGTCTGGGAACTCTCCCGGCACTCGGCCGGGATGGCCGTGCGCTTCGTCACCGACTCGGCGCGGATCGAGGCCCGGTGGACGCTGAGCTCGGACCGACTCGACATGCCGCACATGCCGGCCAGCGGGGTCAGCGGCCTCGATCTGTACGTGAGGACCGACGACGGGCTCCGCTGGGTGTCGGCGACGCGGCCCTCCGCGCGCACCAACCAGGTCCGCCTGCTCTCGCTCCGCGAGAAGACCGCGTCGCCGCGTGAGTACACGCTGTACCTGCCGCTCTACAACGGCGTCGAGAGGATCGAGATCGGCATCGCGGACGACGCGTCGTTCGAGTCCGCGACGCCGCGCCAGAAGCCGATCGTGTTCTACGGCACGTCGATCACCCACGGCGCCAGCGCGTCTCGCCCAGGAGCCTGTCACGTCGCGATCCTCGGGCGCCGCCTCGACCGCGCGGTCGTGAACCTCGGCTTCTCGGGACAGGGCAAGATGGACGGCGAGCTCGCAGACCTCCTCGCCGAGATCGACGCGTCGGTCTACGTCGTCGACTGCCTACCGAACATGACGCCCGCGCTCGTCGGCGAGCGTGCCGAGCCGTTCGTCCGCCGCCTCCGATCCCTGAAGCCCGATACGCCGATCCTCCTCGTCGAGGACCGGACCTTCGCGCAGGCCCGGTTCATCCCCGGTCGGCTCGCCGAACACGAAGCGCGGCGGGCTGCGCTGCGGCGCGCGTTCGAGACCATCACTGCCGAGGGCGACGCGCCGATCGGCTACCTCGAGGGCGAGCTGCTGCTCGGCGCCGACGGCGACGACACCGTCGACGGATCGCACCCGTCGGACCTGGGTTTCTGGCGGCAGGCCAACGCGTTCGAACCCGCGCTGCGCGCACTGCTCGGGGCGTCGTCCGCAGGTCAGCCCCCGGCAGCTGGGACGAGCCGCAGGTAGTCGAGTCCCACCATGTGCCGCGGGACCGCCTTCTCGTTGCGGCCGGTGAGCTCGATCTCGAGCTCCACCTCCCCGGCCTCGAGCGATGGCGTGACGCCGTGCTCGACCAGACCGGTGTTGCGAACCTGCTCGGAGTAGAGGTCGAAGGCACCGCCCACCGGCACGCCTCCGACGAGCACGCGTGCGATCCCGTAGTCGCGCGCCGTCGTCCAGCAGGCGAGCAGCCGGTAGCGACCCGGTGCCGGCACCGGAACGGCCACCTTGATGCGGTCCCCGGGCTCGCCGTCGAGCCACCAGAGGTGGGCGTCCCCACTCCAGCGCGCGCCCGAGAACTCGTTGAGCCGCTGGACCTGGTGCTCACCGCCACCGACCTCGACGACGCGGAGGTCCTCCCCCTCGATCTGTGCCGGTAGCCCCGCGAGACTCTCCGGACCGCGAGCCGGAACCGGATCGGCGAGGGCTGCACCCACCGAATCGTCTCCTCCCGCGACGCTCGCGGACGGCTCCGCGTAGACGAACGCGACCGTCTCGAGGCCGAACGCTGTCCCGCCGAACGGCCGACGTTCGAACTCCAGCCGGAGTCGGCTCGCGAACGGGACCGCGTCCAACACGTGGAATCGGAACCCGTGGGTCCGGCCGCGGTAGCCGCGCCCCGGAACGATCGGCTGCCCCTCGAAGGGTCCGACCTCGGCGCGGCCCGATGCGAGCGCTGCACCGATGTAGGCGTCGAACCCGGTCCCACACCACGTCGGCGTGTCCGACCCGTCGACGAAGAATCGCTCACCGCCTCCGCCCCAGTACGCGCGACTCGGGTTGTCCACGATGAGAAGGACCCCGCCGAAGCGCCCCGCCCCACCCGATGCGTCGACGGCCACGTGCGGTGCCGATCGCGGGTCCCCCGACGTCCGCGCGACCACCGCGTGGAAGTCGAGAGCACCGGCAGGCAGTTCCCGTGCCTCGAACTCGGTGACGACCTCGACCCGGACCCCGGAGTCCGCGCGCACGCCCTGATCCCAGCACAGCTCGACGCGCAGTGACGCGCGACACGGCACCGGCACGCGCAGCACGTCCGCGCCCTCGGCGGAGCGCGAGAGCACGTGCGCGGACGGACTGGCTGCGCTGCGCAGCGCGCCGAGCGGGATCGAACCCCGGTCGGCTCCGTCGATCACGAAGCGGAGCGCGCAACCGCGCCGCGCCGCCTCGAACTCCTCCTCGGACCCGAGGAAGCGGATGCGCGTCTCCCGGAGCACGCCCGGACCGGTCCACGCGCCGGCCAGCACGCCACTCCCGCCGAGCGGCAGCTCACGGATCGGCACGCTCGCCGTGCACGCATCGCGACCCGCGCGTTCCGGCAACCTCGCGGCGACGCGGGAAACGTGACCGGCGAGGGCTGCGGGATCGAATTCCGACACGGCGTCTTGCACGTCCAGCACGCAGACCTGCGCCTGGTATTCGAACGAGCCCGCAGCGTCGGTCGTGACGACGATCCCATCGCGGAACGGCACCGGTAGCCGCACGGCGAGTCCTCCGCCGCCCGTATGCACGACGAACGGCCACCCGGGCAGGTCCGGCGTGCTGACCAACAGATCCTCCGCGTCGATCTCCCAGATCGGCTCTGCACTCCCGCCGACGTAGAACCGCAGCACGCCCCTCGGCTCGGCGAGCCAGAGTCGCGCGAGCAGTCCTGCGCCTGCAGCGCGGACCATCACCCGCTCGGCATCACGAGGAGGGTCGAGCGCCGGCCCGGGCTCGAGACCGGCCCAGGTCAGCAGCCGCTCGGCCGGAGCGATCGGAGACCAGAGGTGATCGAGGTCCACCGCGGCGTCCAGCAAGCGCGCGTAGGCGTCTCCGGACCCGACCTGACCGTGGACCGGGCGGCCCGCTGCACACGCGAGGAGAAGGGCGATCACCGCCCGGGAACCGTGTCGTCGCGCCATCGACCCGCGAGGGTAGCGCACGGCATCGATGGCCTCGATGTCATCGCGAGGTTGACGGGATCGGGACAACCTCGACCCGCTTCCGACCTTATGCTCCGGCGCCCCTCCGGACTGCGGCGACCACTCCGCAGCCCCGGCTTCTCCGAGCCTGAAGATCCCATGCACACGCACGGACCCTCTCGCTGCGGCGCCCTCGCTGCCGCGCTCGTCGCCGCGCTGGCAGCTCCTGGCCTCCTGGCCCAGGACCCCGCCGCAGCGCAGCCCAATCCCTCGAACCCCACGGCCGACATCGCGTCGGCTCTCCCATGGCGGGAGCTCGGCCCCGCCAACATGGGCGGCCGCGTGACGGACATCGCGGTCCACGACGCGCACCCGTCGACGTGGTACGTGGCCACGGCCGGCGGCGGGCTCTGGAAGACCAGGAACGGGGGAACCACCTGGGACGTGCTCTTCGACGACCAGTCCTCGGTGTCGATCGGCGACGTCGCGATCGCGCCCTCGAACCCCGATGTGATCTGGGTCGGAACCGGAGAGGAGAACGCACGCAACTCGGTGTCGTTCGGGGACGGCGTCTACCGCTCGGACGACGGCGGCAAGACGTTCACCCACGCCGGACTCCGCGAGACGTTCCAGATCGGCCACATCGAGATCCACCCCGCCGACCCACAGGTGGTTTTCGTCGCCGCTCTCGGCCGCCTCTGGGGCCACAACCCGGATCGCGGCGTCTTCCGCACACGGGACGGCGGCCAGACCTGGCAGAAGGTCCTCTACCTCGACGAGAAGACCGGCTGCATCGACGTCCGCATCGACCCCAAGAACCCGTCGATCGTGCACGCGTGCATGTACGAGCGGATGCGGGACGGCTTCGACTCCAACGACCCCGCGGTCCGCTTCGGCCAGAAGGCCGGCTACTTCCGCAGCACGGACGGCGGTGACACCTGGTCGCGCATCGACGCCGGCCTGCCGACCGTCCCGTGGGGACGTTCCGGGCTGACCGTCCACCGCGACGACCCGAGCATCCTCTTCATGACGGTCGAGACCGAGCGGAGCGGCTGGGCGACCGGCGACGAGCGCACCCGTCCGAACGCGGCCCCGCAGGGCGGCAACGCCTACATGGGCATCCAGGGCGAGGACTCGGCCGATCCCGCGGGCGCGAAGCTGACGACGATCACCCAGGGCGGTCCGTCAGCCGACGCTGGGCTCGAGGCCGGTGACGTGATCCAGAAGGTCGGCGAGACCGAGATCACGAACTACCGCGCGCTGCTCGACCAGGTCCGCACGGCCAGCGGCGGTGAGAAGGCGACCCTGACCTACGCGCGCGCCGGCAAGGCTGCGACCACCGAGATCACGTGGGGCACGCGCCGCGGTGCGGGCGGCGGAGGAGGTGGCGGCGGCGGCGCCCCCTTCGCCGGACGCCTCGGCGGGCAGCGCCAGAACGTCCAGGGACAGCAGGGTGAGAACGGCTTCCAGACCGGCGGCGTGTTCCGCTCGGGAGACGCGGGCCTGACCTGGGAGCGCGTGAACAGCCTGACCGACCGGCCGTTCTACTACAGCGTGATCGCGGTCGACCCACGGAACGCGGAGCACGTCTACGCGACCGGCGTGCCGTTCTTCGCGAGCTTCGACGGCGGCAAGAAGTTCGACGAGGTGCAGCGCAACGTGCACGTCGACTTCCACGCGATCTGGGTCGACCCGACCGACTCCGACCACCTGCTGCTAGCCGGCGACGGCGGCGTCTACGAGACTTTCGACCGGACCGAGAACTGGCGCCACGTGTCGAACCTGTCGATCGGCCAGTTCTACCACGCACAGGCCGACAACGCCGACCCCTACCGCGTGCACGGCGGGCTCCAGGACAACGGCACGTGGTCCGGCCCGTCGCGGACCCGATGGCGCGAGGGCATCGCGACGTCCGAGTGGGTCACGACGTTCGGCGGTGACGGCTTCCGGGCGATCGTCGATCCCCAGGATCCCGACACCTACTACGCGACGAGCCAGAACGGCGGCCTCGGCCGCGTGAACCTGCGCACCGGCAGGACCTACCGGGTCAACAAGCCGGACGACGCGGGCAGCTGGAACTGGGATACGCCGTTCTTCGTGTCGCCGCACAACTCCCGCATCCTCTACGTGGCCGGTCGCCGCGCCGCGGTCTCGCTGGACCGCGGCAACCGCAGCCAGTCGATCTCGCCGGAACTGGGTCTGACGGAGCGGGGCACGGCCACCGCGTTCGCCGAGTCCCCCCGCGTGCCCGGCGTGCTCTACGTCGGCACCGACGACGGCGCGCTCTGGCACTCGGCCGACGGCGGCCGGAACTGGACCGAGATCCACGACAAGGTGATCGGACTCCCCGGCCCGCGCTACGTCAGCAGCATCGAAGCGTCACACCACGCCGACGGACGCGTCTACGTGACCTTCGACGGCCACCGCTCGGACGACAACGAGACCTACGTCTTCGTGTCCGAGGACCACGGCGACAACTGGCGCGCGCTGACCGACGCGCTGCCGGAGCACAGCCCGGCCCACGTGGTCCGCGAGGACCCGCGGCGGAGCGAAGTTCTCTACGTCGGCACCGAGTTCGGGTGCCACGTGAGCACCGACCGCGGCAAGACGTGGCACGAACTCAGCAGCGGACTCCCGACGGTCGCGGTCCGCGACCTGCACCTGCAGGACCGCGACGGCGACCTCGTCGCCGCGACGCACGGCCGCGGCATCTGGGTCCTCGACATCGCGCCGCTCCGGCAGCTCGCCGCGGACGATGCCGAAGCGGGCGCCATCCTCTTCCGCCCCGAACGCGCGACGCTCTGGGTCTCGCGGAGCAAGGTGACCCTAGGCCACGACACGTGGCGGGCGTCCAACCCGCCGTCGGGCGCACCGATCCACCTCTGGCTCGCCGAGGCGCCGGGCAAGAGCACGAAGGTCACCGTCCACGACGCGAGCGGCGCGATGATCGGATCGATGCCGGTCGGAGACCGGGCCGGGCTCCACGCGCTCGAGTGGAACCTCCGCCAGGGCGGCGGGCGTCGGGGCGGCAGCCCTGTAGCGCCCGGCACCTACTCGGTCCGCTTCGAGCACGGCGACGAGAAGCTCGTCCAGCCGTTGACCGTCCGCGCCGATCCTGCGGGCGCCCACACCCCTCTCTCGACCCCCTTCACCCAGACCCCGAGCCGGAACTGAACCATGCGCACCCAACTCCACACGGCCGTGGCGCTGGCCCTCGGCGCCCTCCCGCTCGCCGCGCAGTCCGTCGGCGACGCCCTCGCGTCGTCGACCTGGCGCAGCATCGGCCCCGCGAACTTCGGTGGTCGCATCGTCGACATCGAGGTCGCGCCGAACGACCGCTTCACGTGGTACGCGGTGACCGCCACCGGCGGCATCTGGAAGACCACCAACAACGGCCAGAGCTTCGACGTCCTGTTCGACCAGGAGTCCGCGTTCTCGGTGGGCGACCTGGCGATCGCGCCGTCGAACCCGGACGTGCTCTACGTCGGCACCGGTGAGGCGAACAACCAGCGCAGCTCCTACTGGGGCAACGGCGTCCACAAGTCGACGGACGGCGGCAAGACCTGGACCCACGTCGGCCTCGACGGGACCGACCACATCGGCCGCGTCGTCGTGCACCCGACCGATCCAGATCGGGTCTACGTCGCCGCGCTCGGCCCGCTCTACTCGTCGGGCGAGCACCGGGGGGTCTACCGGACGACCGACGGCGGCTCGACCTGGGCCCTCGTCAAGCACATCGACGCAGACGTGGGCTTCGTGGACATCGCCCTCCACACGGCGGCGCCCGACACGATCCTCGCCGCCAGCTACGACCGTCGTCGCCGCGCCTGGGACTTCCGCGACGAAGGCCCGGGCAGCGCGCTCTGGCGCAGCACCGACGGCGGAGACTCGTGGAAGAAGGTCTCCGGCATCGCCGATGGGGCGATCGGCCGGATCGCCGTGCGCTTCCACCCGGCCGACCCGGCGCTCGCGTTCGCGATCGTCGAGAACAACAACCCGGGCTCCAGCTCCGGGGGAAGGTCGGGCCGCGGCCGCGGGGCGGCCGAAGACGCGGAGCCGGAGGTCCCGGCGGACATCGACCCCGAGCTCTACCCGCTCGGCCTCGGCGAGACGGACGAGGCACCCGGCGACGCGGCCGCGCCGCGTCCGATCGGCGGTGAGTTCTACCGCTCGGACGACGCCGGCAAGTCGTGGACCAAGGTCTCCAGCGAACCGGTCGGCGGAGCCCCCCACTACTACTACGGGCAGCTGACGCTCGATCCGAACGACAAGGACACCGCCTACGTGATGGGCGTCCGCGTCGCCGTGACGCGCGACGGCGGCAAGTCGTGGGACTCGAACGGCTTCGACAACCGCCTGCACGTCGACCACCACGCTGTGTGGATCGACCCCGCCGACTCGAAGCGCGCGCTGCTCGGCAACGACGGCGGCATCGGTCAGACCTGGGACGGCGGTCGGACGTGGCAGTACCACGACGACCTGCCGATCGGCCAGTTCTACGCGATCGCCGTCGACGAGCGGGTCCCGTACAACATCTACGGCGGCACGCAGGACAACGGCACCTGGGGCATCCCGTCGCGGAGCGTCACCCAGGCACCGCTCGACCACGCCGATGCGTTCAAGATCGGCGGCGGGGACGGTTTCTACGTCCAGGTCGACCCGAGCGATCCCGACACCGTCTACTGCGAGTCGCAGTTCGGCGGCCTGACTCGGGTCCACCTCGGCACCGACGCCCGCCGCGGCATCCGCCCACGGAGCGAGCGCGGCCAGCCGGACCTCCGCTTCAACTGGATGAGCCCGCTGCTCATCTCGCCGCACGACCCTCGGACGCTCTACTACGGCAGCCAATACCTGCACCGATCCGAGGACCGCGGCGACAGCTGGGAGTCGATCAGCCCGGACCTGACGTCCGCGGATCCCGACCGGCTCTCCGGTGACGTTCCGCACTGCACGATCACGACGCTCGACGAGTCCCCGCTCCGCAAGGGCATGCTCGTCGTCGGCACCGACGACGGTCGGGTCTGGGCCACCGCCGACGGCGGCACGCGCTGGGCGGAGTGGACCGACCGCTTCGACGGCGTCCCGCCCCGCCTGTGGGTCAGCCGCGTCGAGTGCTCGCCGCACGACGCCGACCGCGTCTACGTCGCGTTCACCGGCTACCGCGAGGACGACCGGAACCCCTACCTGTTCCTGTCCACCGACGCTGGCGCGACCTTCCGCGCGATCGCCAACAACCTGCCACACGGCGCATCGATCAACGTCGTGCAGGAGCACCCGCGCAACGCCGACTGCGTCCTCGTGGGCACGGAGTTCGGCGTCCACGCGTCGCTCGACGGCGGCGCCCGCTGGCACCCGCTCGGTGCAGGCCTCCCGTCCCAGCCGATCCACGACCTGGTCGTGCATCCCCGCGAAGAAGACGTGGTGCTCGGCACGCACGGCCGGGGCTTCTGGGTCCTCGACGCCACCGTGCTCGCCGAGGCGAACGCCGAGGTGCTCGGCAAGTCGCACCACCTGTTCCAGCCGCGCGACGGCAGACTGACCCGCCGCACCTTCCCGACCGTCCGCTACCCCGGCGTGTCGAGCTGGAGCGCCGACCGCCTCGAGGATCGCCCGGTCTTCCGCTACCACCTCCGCGACGACGCCAGCAGCGTCCAGCTCGAGGTGATCGACGTGTCCGGCGAGGTGGTCTTCACGCAGCGCGGCGAGACCACTCCAGGTATCCACGAAGTCGTGTGGTCCCCGGGTCGCGGTGGCCGCGGTGGCCGCGGCGCCCGCCAGCGCGGCACGTCCACCGCCACGGGACCGGGCGACTATCTGCTGCGGGTGACCGTCGATGGCGAGACGAACGAGAAGGCGTTCCGGGTCCACGCGGCTCCCGGCGCCGAGCTCGACGCTGCTGCGGGCGACGAAGGCGAACTCCTCGAGGAGTCGCTCGGAGAGGGCGGCGACGGCGAGGACATCTGACCCCGGCGGGGCAGGCTGCTGACCGAGGTCGGCAGAGCCTGTCCGAGCCCGTGATCCAGCCGGGTCACGGGCGCCGCCGCAGCGCGTCAGCCGCCGATTTCTCCGCCGTCCTCCGCTCCCGGGCTGTCGGGGTCGAACTCTTCCACGACCTCCGGGTCGGGGCAGGTGTGCCCACCGACCTCGAGGATCAGCCAGACCAGAGCCTGGTAGACCTGGATCTGCGTGAGAGCCCCCAGCTTCGTCGGGTCCGATCCGCGCGGCTCTCCCGACTGGAGCTCATCGTCATCGAGGCCGGCCTTCGCAGCGAGCGCGTGGCACGCGCCCATGAGGGCTGCTTCCCACGCAGCCCGGTGGCGCACCGGGATGCAGAGCCAGTAGTACGGCCCGTCGGGCGACACGCGGACCTGCCGCAGGTCCTTGGTGACGATCTCCGCGCGGGACGCGAACAGGTGCTCCAGGTCCGGACGGACGTAGCGACGCCAGTGGGCCTCGTCCTCGTCGTCGACGTAGGTCCGCGGCAGCAGGCGCTCCTCGACGCCGTCGCCCGTCGCGAGCAGCAGCGCGGGGATCGCGCCCAGCGCCGCGACGATCCCCTCCGAGAGCCGGTCGAGGACCAGATCCCCGTCCGCGTCCACGTAGGCCTCGACCCTCACTCGTCGGCGCTCCCGGGTTCGAGCGACGCCTTCAGGTGCCGCCCCTGGAGCTTCTGACAGTGCAGCTCCGCCGTCTCGCGAGGGCCTCCCCAGACGATCGAGCGTCCGCGGTGATGCACCTCGAGCATCAGCTTCTGGGCCTTCACCTCTCCGTAGCCGAAGACCTCCATGAACACCTTGGTCACGTAGGACATCGGCGTGATGGGGTCATCGTGGACCACGACGTTCCACGGCAGCGCGGTCCGGGACTGCGCGCGCGTCTCCGTCTCCACCTGCCCACCGCACTGCGGCCGCGTGACACCTGCTCGCACCAAGACCATCGGGCCGAGGATCGTATCGGGGCGAGGTGGTCGTGAGTATCCTCCGCGCCCGTCTTGTCCGCCCCGCGCAGCACGCCCCCGGAACGAGCGCCGAGCCTCGCCGGCATGGCGCTGCCGCTGATCGTCTCGTTCACGCTACGACAGGCGTTCAGCATGGTGGACCTGGTCTACGCCCGGTTCCTCGACGACCCCAACGCCCTCGCTGCGATCGCGTTCTACATCCCGTTCCAGGAGGTCTACACCGCGATCTGGGTCGGCCTGTCGGCAGGCTTCACCGCCCAGCTCGCCCGCGCTTTCGGACGCAGGGACGCAGACCGGGTCGCAGATCTGGGCCACGCGATGCGGCGCATCCTGTTCGCGCTGATCCCACTGTGCGCGCTCGGCGGCATGGCGGTGCATCTGGCCCTCCCCCACACGGGGCTCGCGCCGGGGGTCATGGCCGCCTTCCAGGTCTACGGCACGACGCTTCTCGTCGGGATGCCGCTGACCGGGTTCTGGTCGATCTTCCCGGACTCGGTCGTCAAGGCCCACTACGACACCCGGAGCACGATGCTCGCCGGCATCTACGCGACGGCGACCAATGTCCTGCTCAACACGCTGTTCGTCTTCGGGCTGGACCTCGGCCTGTTCGGGATCGCGCTCGCGACCGTGCTGTCCCGACTGACCGCGCTCGCCTACGCGCTGTCGCGCGCCCGCCAGCACGAGCGACACAGGACCGCGTCCCCCGAATGGCAGGCCCCAGGGCCGGCACGCTCTCCCGGTGCTGTGCGCGCGATCTTCGTCCTGGCGCTTCCCGCCGGCGCAACGATGGCGCTCGCCTCCCTCGAGGGATGGCTCGTCAACGGACTGCTGAACGCAGCCGCCCACCCCGAGCGCGCACTCTCCACCTACGGGGTCTACCACGCGCTGCTCCGCATCACGCTGATGCCTGCGATCGCGACGGCGGTCGCCGTAGTGCCGTTCGTCGCGCGGCGGATCCACGAGACGCCGGACCCGCGCACGGTCGGGAGGGATCTCCGTCGGGCCGCCGCGCTCGCCGGAGGCGTGGGCCTCGCGTTCGCCCTGCCGGTCGGCGTGCTGTTCCCCGGCGAGGTCGCCGGCTTCTTCGTGCCCGGCGACGGCGCGTCGAACCTCAGCGATCGCTCGACCCAGATCGCGATGAGCATGCTCCCCGTCGCCCTGTGCGCGAACCTCCCGTTCTTGATCATCCGCCCCACGTTCGAAGCGCTGCACCGTCCGAGACTAGGGATCCTCGTCTCCGCGCTCCGCTTCGCCGTCTTCGCGCCACCACTGGTCCTCTTCGGGCACGCGATGCTGCCGGAGCAGCCGGCGCTCGGTGTGCTCGGTGGGCTGGTGACGGCCGCGCTGTTCGCGTCCATCGCATCGGCCGTCCTCGCCGTCCGTGCGATCCGCGCCGAAGTCAGCCGAGCTTGACCCGGGCTCCGGCCATCTTCAGCACGCGGCTCCACTCGTCGGGCGTGACCGGCTGGACCGAGAGCCGACTCGCCTTCTGCAGCAGAGCCATGCCGGCCAACTCGGGCTCGTCGAGAAGCTGGTCCCGGCACAGCGGCTCGTCGAAACGCGCGACGAACTCGATGTCGACCATGTACCAGGTCGGGCTGCTCGGATCCGACTTGGGATCGTGGTACTTGGTCTTCGGGTCCCAGGCCGTGTGGTCGGGATAGCCGGCACGGGAGACGCGAGCGACCCCGACGATGGCCAGCGGCTTGGCGTTGCTGTGGTAGAAGAGCACTCCGTCACCGACGCTCATGTCGTCCCGGAGCGTGTTGCGCGCCTGGTAGTTGCGCACCCCGTCCCAGCACGTGACGCCGTCGCGGGCGAGGTCGTCGATCGAGTAGACGTCCGGCTCGGAGCGGACCAGCCAGAATCGTCGTGCGGACTTGCGGGCAGCCATGGCGAGGCAGGATGCCGCAGGGATCTCTGCGTTCAAGTCGCGGCGCCCGCGTCAGCCGACCCGGCCCCGGATGTAGTCCTCGGTCTCCGGCAGGCGAGGCGTCTGGAACATCGTCGGGGTCGGCCCGAACTCGAGCAGGTGGCCGTAGGACATCAGCGCGGTGAAGTCGCTGGCCCGCGAAGCCTGCTGCATGCTGTGCGTGACGACGACGATCGTGTACTCGCCGGCGAGCGACGCCATCAGATCCTCGATCTTGCTCGTCGCGATCGGGTCGAGCGCCGAGCACGGTTCGTCCATCAGCAGGATCTCCGGATTGCCGACGAGCGCGCGCGCGATGCACAGCCGCTGCTGCTGGCCGCCCGACAGTCCGAGCGCGGACGCGCCGAGGCGATCCCGGACCTCGTCCCACAGCGCCGCGTCCCGGAGCGCCCGCTCACAGGCTTCCTCGAGCACCGCGCGGTCGCGCACCCCATCGACACGCAGCGCGTAGACGACGTTCTCGAACACGCTCATCGGGAACGGATTCGGCTTCTGGAACACCATCCCCATCCGCTTGCGCAGCCGGATCACGTCGACCTCCTTCCCGTAGATCGGGTCCCCGGCGAGGCGCATCTCGCCCTCGACCCGCACGGAGTCCACCATGTCGTTGAGGCGGTTCATCGAGCGGAGGAGGGTGCTCTTCCCGCACCCGGACGGACCGATCAGCGCCGTGATGCGACCCTTGGGCACTCGCATCGTCACGCGGTCGAGCGCGCGGTTCTCGCCGTACCAGAGCGAGAACCCCTCGATCTCGAAACACGGCTCCTCCTGCGCGACCTCGGCGTGGACCACGGGTTCGGACCACCCACCTGGACGGAGCCTCGAGGGACGCGGGTCCCTCGGGGGACGCTCGGAACCTCCTGCTGGGATCGGCGACATGGGGACTTCTCCGGATCGGGACGGGCTCAGAAGGCCGCGTGGAAGGAACGCCGCCGCAGCCTCGCACGGAGCATCAGTGCGGCGACGTTGAGGATCACGACGACGACGATCAGCAGGAGCGCTGTCGTGTAGACCATGGGCTTCGCCGCCTCCGAGTTCTGGCTCTGGAACCCGAGGTCGTAGACGTGGAAACCGAGGTGCATGAAGGACCGGTTGATCCCGAACGGCGGCTCGAGCGCGAACGGCAGCTCGGGGGCGAGCTTGACCGCACCGACCAGCATCAGCGGCGCGACTTCTCCCGCGCCGCGGGCCATCGCCAGGATCGCACCGGTCAGGATCCCGGGCATCGCCTGCGGCAGCACCACGCGGCGCAGCGTCTGCCACTGGCCGGCACCACACGCGTAGCTGCCTTCCCGCACCGACCGGGGCACCGCAGCCAGGGCCTCCTCCGTGGCGACGATGACCACCGGAGCTGTGAGGAGCGCGAGCGTCAGGGATGCCCAGATCAGGCCGCCCTTGCCGAACGTCGGCTGTGGGAGCCGAGCCGCGTAGAACAGGTCGTCGATCGACGCGCCGACGATGTAGCAGAAGAATCCGAGGCCGAAGACCCCGAACACGATGCTCGGCACGCCAGCGAGGTTGTTCACCGCGATGCGCAGCACCGAGACCCAGAGGCCGTCCCGCGCGTACTCGCGGAGGTAGAGCGCCGCGAGCACGCCGAACGGCACGACGACGAGACACATCAGGAGCGTCATCAGCACCGTGCCGAAGATCGCCGGGAACACGCCCCCTTCGTTGTTCGCCTCGCGCGGCTGACCGCCGAGGAACTCCCCCCAGCGCGACACGTAGATGCCCACGCGGTCGAGGAGCCCCAGCCGGTTGGCCGGATAGGCACGCACGATGTCGAGTGCCTGGATGGACTTCTCGACACCTTCCGCCGAGGTCGCGAAGTGCACGACGTGCCGAGCTGCCTGGGCCTCGATCGCCGCGATCTGATCGATCAGGACGGCGAACTCCGCCTCGGCTGCCCGCTCCACCGCCTCGGCGTCTTCGATCGCCCGCCGGAACGCTGCGGGAGCCGGACCGAAGTCCCGTTCGACGTCCGCCAACGTCCTCTCGGCACGCGCCGCGGCATCGGGGTCCTCCGCCAGCCGTGCAGCACGCAGATCGTCGTAGGCTGCGATCCATGCCGGACTCGGCCGGTGCTCGAGCTCGGCCTCGCGTCGGAGCAAGCGCGCCGACTCGAGGCGCGCCGCGACGGCACCGACCTCACGCTCTCGCAGCTCGCCGATGCGCGCGCGCTGCGCTGCGGCGAGAGGCACCCACTCGGCGAGCCTCGCCCACGCCTCGGAAGATCCCTCAAAGAGCCAGGCGAAACCCGTGATGCGATCGTCGTCGAGCACCGACTCGATTCTCACGAACCGATCCACGGAGCCTCCGTCCACGCCCACCCGTCGGACCCGCGCCCCGGCGACTGCGCCGTCCGGGGGTTTCACAACAGCCCGTGCGGCGAGTTCGGCACGCCGCGCTTCCTCGTCGCCGCGATCCGCACCGAGGTCCTCGACGCGTGCGGCGAGCGTGGGGAAGCCATAGAAGCGGCCCCACTCCATCCGCTCGACGACCGCGACCTCGTCGGGCAACCGGGCAACTCCCTGCGCGGAGCCGACGAGATCCGTGTCGTCGATCCACCGGAAGTGCGACTCGAAGAGGTCGTAGTTGCCGGTGCGGAGCAGCGTCCGCGACGCGGACAGCACGCCGTCTTCGTCCACCGCCAGTCCGGAACGGACGTCTGCCGGCAGGCCCGCCGCCGAATCCGCGTCGATCCGGTATTCCTCGACACGCGCCACCTCTCCGACGTGGAGCGCGCCGTCCCGTGTCTCGAGCGCGACGACTTCTCCCGGCCAGAACGACGGGAGCGCACGGATCGCGATCCATCCGCACAGCCCGAAGACCATCGCCAGGCAGACGACGAGGGCCGCGCCGGTCAGCCACAGCATCGGCTCGCCCGACGCCGGCTGGCCCGCACCGCGGAAGCGCTTCGACTGCGCCGCAGCGCGAGGCTCCGTCACAGCTCCACCGCCCGCTGACGGAACCGCTGTCGCACCGCTTCGGCGACGGTGTTGATCGCGAACGTCATCGCGAACAGGACCAGCGCAGCCAGGAACAGCGTCCGGTAGTGCGTCGATCCGGGCGCAGCCTCGGGCAACTCGGTCGCGATGTTGGCCGACAGCGTGCGGAACCCCGCGAACGCGTTCATGGAGAGGATCGGCGTGTTGCCGGCGGCCATCAGGACGATCATCGTCTCGCCGACGGCGCGGCCGAGCCCCACCATGCACGCCGAGAACAGTCCGCTGGCCGCCGCGGGCACGACGACACGGACCGCCGTCTGCCAGCGCGATGCGCCGGCGCCCAGGGACGCCGCGCGCAGGTGGTCCGGCACGCTCGACAGCGCGTCCTCGGCGATCGTGTAGATCACCGGCACCAGCGCGAAGCCCATCACGAAGCCGACGACGAGCGCGTTCCGCTGGTCGAACGTGCCGAACGGCGAGAGATCGAAGGCACCGATCGGGAGCCCCTCGCGGAGGTCGACGGGTCCGTGCGTGCCGAGCCCACCGTGCACCACGAAGCCGACGAGCACCGCGACGCCGATGCTGACGGCTGCGGCGACGACCGTGCCACAGCCGTGGACCAGCCAACCCGGCTGACCTCGTGCGACGAGTCGGTCGAGCCGATCCCGGAAGCGCATCTGGAGCCCCAGGATGACTCCGACCGCGCACAGCGGCAGAAGGACCACCACCCAGGCGCCGAGCCCCGAGCCCAACCCTCCGTCGAGCCATAGGCGGAAGTCACCGGCGAACAGGAGTGCCTCGACGGCCGGCCCCGAGACCATGCCGAGGCAGGTCCCGACCGCGACGGCGAGCAGCGCGAGCGGCAGCCTCCATCCCTGGTGCGCCGCCACGAACGCGGGCGGCGCGGACTGGAACACCTGGGCCGCGAGGACGACCGTGACGGGCACCGTCCACACGCAGGCGAGCAGGGCCGGGAACGCGTCCTGGGCTGCCGGAGCGATCACCACGGCGGCCAGGAAGCCGAGGACCACCGACGGCAGGCTCGCCATCAGCTCGACGAGCGGCTTCAGCCGTGCCTTCTGCCGCGCTCCCAGGAACTCCGACGTGAACAGCGCCGCGAGCAGCGCGAGCGGCACGGCCATCCACATCGCGAACAAGGTCGCCTTGATCGTCCCGAACACGAGCGGGACCAGCGACAGCTTGGGCTCGAACTCGTCCGTGCCGGAGGACGACTGCCACACGAAGGCCGGCTCGGGATAACGCTCGTAGGCGACCGGCAGGAACAGCGAGGTCAGCGAGACCTCCGGATGCCGCGGGTCGAAGGACCAGGTCTCGATCGCGTCGGAACCGGCCGCGATGACGCGGTCGGTAGGCGGAGACAGCGCCAGCGCGCGCAGTTCTCCGCCCTGCGACACCACGCGCGCGAGGACCTTCTCCGACGTCATGTGCAGCGCGCGGACGTGCCCCCCGGAGTCACCGACCAGGAAGATCCGCTCCCGCCCGGAGCTGGCCAGGACCCGCACGGCGGCGCCCTCCTCGGCCGGGAACGCGTGCCCGAGCGTGAGTCGGAAGCCGTCCGGGCTCGCGTCGTCCGGGACGACGAACCAACCGGCGACGTCTCCCGCGGCCGTCCCGGAGATCAGCGTGACGCCCCCGAGCAGGACCTCGAGCGCCGTCAGCTCGCCGTTCCCGGGCACGAGGTCCGCCGTCTCGGCCAGCTCCGCCGCGTCCAGGCGGCGGAGGGACCAGCGTTCCAGGGTTCCGTCCGCCCACGCGACCGCGAGGTTGGTCCCGCGATCGGTCAGCCGGACGAATCGGGGCGACCCCGACGCGCTCCGCCCCACTGCGATCGCAGCGACCGGGGACCATTCCATCACGACATCCCCGGTGAGCGGGTCTTCGTCGCGCCGCAGCCGACGCACGCCCACACGCCCGTCCTGCCCGATGGCCGCCACGACGACGTCCGCGCCTCGGGCCGCGCGATGCAGCGCGATCACCGGGTGCCCGTCGGCGAAGAACCGGACGGACGACCGCTCCCGGAAGTCGAGCCTCTGGAGCCGGAACCCGCCGCGCACGGTCCGCTCGACCAACTCGCCGTCCACCGCTCGACGCTCGCCGACGCCGAGCGAGCGCAGCGACTGGTCGACGTCTCCCACCTCACGGAACGAGGTCGCGAAACCGACCTCACCGACCACGACCTGCCCGTCCGCGAAAGCGATCGCGCACGCGGTTCCGCCCGGCTCGGATACCGCCGCGGTCGATGCAACTCCCTCGGCGCCGAGCGCCACGGCCGAGAGCGGCGCGCCATCGTCGATCGCAAGGGCACGCACCACCCCGTCCTCGTCGATGTGCCAGAGGATCCCGACGTATTCGTCCGTGCCGACGATGCGGGCGTCGATCGCTGCGCGGGGGTTGGCGAGGGCCTCTCGCTCGCCGATGCGTGCCGGCAGGAACAGGTCCCACACGACGACGACCAGGAACAGGAAGACTCCGGAAACGGCCGCGATCGTGCCCAGACCACCGACCGTCACCACCGCGCGAGCGGCCACGTCCTGCAGGAGGACACGACGACGCGCATGGGCGACGTGCTCCGGACTGCGGCGGGGTTCGCTCATCGTGGGCGGGAGCTTCGGACCGCAGGGCGTCGCGAGGGTTCTGGAACGGTGCCGGTCCTCGGGTCGGACAGGGCCATCGCGGCCAGGCGGGTGGCGATCGTCGTCCGGCCCGAGCCCGATCTCAACCGGAATCAGCGACGCGACGGCACGGGCACGCCGGGACGCCTGTCGTCGACTCGCTGCTCGTCCAGGAACGCCGGCTCGACCTCGACGCCGATCCGCGCCAGCTCCCGCTGGGCGACCGGAAAGCGAAGCGGCAGGTAGCCGTCCTTCAGCACGACCTCCTGGCCGGATCGACTGAACACGTAGCTCAGGAACTCACGCCGCAGCGGATCGAGCTGACCGTTGGGCCGCTGGTTGACGTAGACGTAGAGCATGCGGCTGAGCGGGTATCGACCGACTCCGTCGGGATCCAGCGGGTGGAATTCATCGTCCTCGTCGCGCGCGAGCGGCACGACCACGACGTCCGCGGTCAGGTAGCCGATGCCCGAGTAGCCGATCGCGAAACGATCGCTGGCCACGCCTTGCACCACGGAGGAGCTGCCGGGCTGCTCCTTGACCTCGTCCTTGAAGTCACCGCCGAACAGCGCCTTCTCCTTGAAGTAGCCGTAGGTACCCGACGCCGAGTTGCGTCCGAACAGGCTGATCGGCTCCTTGGCCCAGTCGCCGGTCAGACCCAGGTCGCCCCAGGTGCGTGCCTCTCGCCGCGCTCCGCTGCGGCGGGTCTTCGAGAAGACCGCGTCGAGCTGCTCGAGGGTGAGCCCGCGCACGGCGATCGGATTGTCCCGATGGACGTAGACCGCGAGCATGTCGACGGCGACCGCGAGCCCGGTGGCCTTGTAGCCGAACCCGTCCTCGAACTCCTCCTGCTCGCGTGCCTTCATCGGGCGACTCATCGGTCCGAAGGTCGCGGTCCCCGCCACCAGCGCGGGCGGTGCGGTCGACGAGCCCTTGCCCTCGACCTCGACCTGGACGTTGGGGTAGAGCTTCAGGAAGCCCTCGGCCCACATCGTCATCAGGTTGTTCATCGTGTCCGAGCCGACCGACTTGACGGCGCCAGACACACCGGACGCCTTCCGGTACTCCGGAAGGCGCGGATCGACCTCCAGCTGGGCGGTCGCAACGGTGCCGACGACGCACACCGCCCACGCTGTCAGGATGCGGGGCAGGCGAGCTGCTCGGGCAGCGGCTTCGCAGGGTCGAGGGGCGCGGGACATCGACGACTCTGCTGCTCCGGGCCGGGGACGGACGAGCCAGGAAGCAGCGCCCCAGGACAGTAGCGGCCTCTCTGAAACCCCGCCCAGGATTGGATCAAGCCCACGTAAAGACGATGCGCCACGCTCGGCTTTGCCCCGGGTCGCAGGCCGCGCTAAACCTGACCGATCCGCCCCGGGACCGGACGGTCCCGCACTCCCTGAACGGCATGTCCCACAACCCCTTCGGCACCCGGACCCGCGTCGAGACCCCGCGCGGCCCGATCACCACCTTCTCTCTCCCCGCGCTCGAGGCGGCTGGCCTGGGCCAGATCTCGCGCCTCCCCTACAGCATCCGGGTCCTCCTCGAGGCTGCTCTCCGCAACGTCGACGGCTTCATCGTCACGGAGGACGACGTCCGGAAGATCGCGGGCTGGCGCCCGGACGGCCTGGGCGAGGTCGAGATCCCGTTCCTGCCCGGCCGCGTGGTGCTCCAGGACTTCACCGGCGTCCCGTGCGTCGTCGACCTCGCGGCCATGCGCGCGGCGATGCGCCGACTCGGCGGCGACCCTGCCAAGATCAACCCGCTGGTGCCGTGCGACCTCGTCATCGACCACTCGGTCCAGGTCGACCACTTCGGCACCGGGGAGGCGCTCGACCAGAACATCGAACTCGAGTTCGCCCGCAACCGTGAGCGCTACGAGTTCCTGAAGTGGGGTCAGCAGGCGCTGCAGAACTTCCGCTGCGTGCCCCCGGCCACGGGGATCGTGCACCAGGTCAACCTCGAGTACCTGGCTGGGGTCGTGCTGACCAAGGACCAGGACGGCGAGACGGTCGCCTACCCCGACTCCCTGGTCGGCACCGACAGCCACACGACGATGATCAACGGCCTCGGCGTGGTCGGCTGGGGCGTCGGCGGCATCGAGGCCGAGGCGGTCATGCTCGGCCAGCCGGTCTACATGCTGCTGCCGGAAGTGGTCGGCTTCGAGCTGACCGGCAAGCTCCCCGAGGGGGCGACCGCGACGGACCTCGTGCTGACGGTCACCGAACAGCTGCGCGCCCACGGCGTGGTCGGCAAGTTCGTCGAGTTCCACGGCGACGGACTGCGCCACCTCAGCCTCGCGGATCGCGCCACGATCGCGAACATGGCGCCGGAGTACGGCGCGACGATGGGCTTCTTCCCGGTCGACGAGGAGACGCTCGCCTACATGCGCCTCACCGGCCGCGATGCGGACCACGTCGACATGGTCCGCGCCTACCTGCAGGCCCAGGGCCTGTTCGCGACCGCGGACAGCCCGACGCCCGAGTTCTCGGCCAACCTCGGCCTCGACATGGGCACCGTGGTGCCGAGCCTCGCCGGTCCGAAGCGACCGCAGGACCGGATCCCGCTGACCGGCATGCAGGACGCGTTCCACACGACGCTCGCGAAGCCGGTCGCCGAACGCGGCTTCGCGCTCGGCGCGGACGCGCTCGGCGCTGCGGGCGCGGTGACCGGCACCGAGGACAAGATCGGGCACGGCGCCGTCGTCATCGCTGCGATCACGTCCTGCACGAACACGTCGAACCCGGACGTGCTCGTGGCCGCAGGGCTCGTCGCGCGGAAGGCCCGCGCACGTGGACTGAGCGTTCCCGGATGGGTGAAGACGAGCCTCGCCCCAGGATCGCGCGTCGTCACCGACTATCTCGATCAGGCCGGCCTCAGCGCCGACCTGGACGCGCTCGGCTTCCAGACGGTCGGCTACGGCTGCACGACCTGCATCGGCAACTCCGGCCCGCTTCCCGAGTCGGTCCGTTCGGCGATCCACGAGGGAGAACTCGTGGCCGCGTCGGTGCTCAGCGGCAACCGCAACTTCGAGGGACGCGTCAACCCGGACGTGAAGGCCAACTACCTGGCCTCCCCACCCCTCGTCGTCGCCTACGCGCTGGCCGGCACCGTCGACATCGACCTCGCGAAGGACCCGATCGGCCAGGGCAGTGACGGCCAGCCCGTCCATCTGCGTGACATCTGGCCGACGATGCAAGAGGTCAAGGACACGGTGCGCAGCTGCGTGACCGAAGAGATGTTCCGGACCCGCTACTCGGACGCGTCAGGCCCTGGCGCGTGGCAGGCGATCGACGTCGAGGGAACCGAGCTCTACGCGTTCCAGGACGAGAGCACCTACATCCAGGAGCCTCCGTTCTTCCTGCAGATGGAGCGGGAACCGAGCCCGATCCAGGCGATCGACGCAGCCCGCTGCCTGGTCAAGGTCGGCGACTCGGTCACCACCGACCACATCTCGCCCGCGGGCTCGATCAAGGCCGACAGCCCGGCTGGTCGCTACCTGCAGGAACAGGGCGTCGTCCCCGCCGAGTTCAACAGCTACGGCGCGCGCCGCGGCAACGACAGGGTGATGACCCGCGGCACGTTCGCGAACATCCGCCTGCGCAACCAGCTGGCGCCCGGCACCGAGGGCGGCGTGACGCGCCACCTCCCCACCGGCGAGCAGATGTCGATCTACGACGCATCGCAGCGCTACCAGGAGTCGGGCACCGCGCTCTGCGTGCTGGCGGGCAAGGAGTACGGCACGGGCTCGAGCCGCGACTGGGCGGCCAAGGGCACGATGCTGCTCGGCGTCCGCTTCGTCCTCGCCGAGAGCTACGAGCGCATCCACCGGAGCAACCTCGTCGGGATGGGAGTGCTGCCCCTCCAGTTCCAGGACGGCGAGAGCTGCGCGTCGCTCGGCCTCACCGGCGAGGAGTCGTTCTCGGTGGCGGTCGACGACAGCGTCGCGCCGCGCCAGCTGCTGAAGGTCACCGCGACTCACCCGGAGACCGGGGCGGTCAAGTCGTTCGACGCACTGTGTCGCATCGACACGCCGGTCGAGGTCGACTACTACCGCAACGGCGGCATCCTGCAGACCGTGCTCCGCAAGCTGCTCCGCTGATCGGCCGCGGCGGAACGGCGCGGGCTTCTGCGGCCCGCGCGCCCGCCACACGCTCTCCCGGGCCGCTCTGCGGCCGCCGAGCCAACGGCTCAGCCGCCGACGGTCCAGGTCTCGCTGCCGGCGAGCAGCTCCGCCATCGACTCCTGGCGTTTCGCGCGGGCCGCAGCGACCTGACCGACCACGTCATCCTCGAACGCAGGCCGGTCGACGTCGCGGAACACGCCGATCGGCACCGGCAGGTCGGCCTCAGATGCGTGGGCGAGAGCCATCGCCGCGGCCGGGCTGACCGCACGCTCGTCCCAGTTCGGCAGGTCGTCCGACGCGCCGACGATCTGCGGCACGAACCCGGAGTCGAAGGCCACGGCCTTCGAGTGGTCGCCACCGAACAGCAGCGGCTTGCCGTGCTGGAGCTCCACCACGCGGTCGCTGCGCACATCCTTCTCCGTGAAGCCGCGGAACGCCCCGTCGTTGAAGATGTTGCAGTTCTGGTAGACCTCGAGCAGCGCGGTCCCGCGGTGCGCGTCCATCCGCTCGATCATCGAGATCAGGTGCGGGGCGAAGATGTCGACCGAGCGCGCGACGAAGGTCGCACCCGCACCGAGCGCGAGCGAGATCGGCGAGAACGGCTCGTCCAAGGACCCCATCGGCGTCGACTTGGTCCGCTTGCCCTTCTCGGATGTGGGCGAGTACTGCCCCTTGGTCAGACCGTAGATCCTGTTGTTGAACAGGATGATCTTCAGGCCGACGTTGCGTCGCAGCGTGTGGATCAGGTGATTGCCACCGATCGAGAGCGAGTCGCCGTCGCCGGTGATCACCCACACGTCGAGGTTGGGGTTCGCCAGCTTCGTCCCGGTCGCCACCGCAGGCGCACGGCCGTGGATCGTGTGGAACCCGTACGTCTCCATGTAGTACGGGAACCGGCTCGAGCAGCCGATGCCCGAGATGATGACCGTCTCATGCAGGTTCTTGCCGAGGTTCGCGAACGCGGTCTGGACCGCGTTGAGGATCGCGTAATCGCCGCATCCCGGACACCAGCGAACGTCCTGGTCGGACTTGAAGTCCTTCTTGGTCAGCGCGGTCGGAACAGCGGTCATCGTGCGATCTCCCCGAGCGCCTGCTCGATGCGGGACTCGATCTCCTGACTCGTGAACGGCTGCCCCTGGACCTTCGTGAAGGGCGCCGCGTCGACGAGGAACTGCCCGCGGATCAACAGGGCGAGCTGCCCGCCGTTGAGTTCGGCGACGATCACCTTGCGGAACGAGCGCAGCAGTTCGCCCAGATTGGGCGGGAACGGATTGAGGTGGCGAAGACAGACGGCGCTCACCGCGTGGCCCTGGGCCCGCAGTCGCACCGCCGCCGCGGTCAACGCTCCGGCGGTACCACCCCAGCCGACGATCAGAACGTCGCCACTCGCGTCCCCGATCACCTCGCACGGGGCGACGTCGATGCCGGCGACCTTGGCCGCGCGCAGATCGGTCATCCGCTGGTGGTTCTCGGGGTCGTAGCTGATGCTGCCGGTGCCGTCCTGCTTCTCCAGACCGCCGATCCGGTGCATCAGTCCCGGCGTGCCCGGACGCGCCCAAGGACGGGCGAGGGTCTCGGGATCACGGACGTAGGGCTGGAACTTCGGCTCGTCCGCACCCCGCGCCTCGGCGTAGCGGACTTCGATCGGGGGCAGCGAGTCGACGTCCGGGATGCGCCAGGGCTCCGCGCCGTTCGCGACGTAGCCGTCGGAGAGGAGCACCACGGGCGTCATGTAGCGCAGCGCGATCCGGACGGCCTCGTAGGCCGCTCCGAACGCATCGGCCGGAGTGCGCGCGGCGACGATCGGCACCGGGCACTCGCCGTTCCGGCCGAACATCGCCTGCAGCAGGTCCGCCTGCTCGGTCTTGGTCGGCATCCCCGTGCTCGGGCCGGCCCGCTGCACGTTGATCACCACCAGCGGGAGCTCGGTCATCACCGCGAGGCCGATCGCCTCCGACTTGAGCGCGAGGCCGGGACCACTCGTCGAGGTGATCCCGAGCTGCCCCGCGTAGCTCGCGCCGATCGCCGCGCAGACGGCGGCGATCTCGTCCTCCGCCTGGAACGTGACGACGCCGTGGTGCTTGTAGCCGCTGAGCTGGTGCAGGATGTCCGACGCCGGTGTGATCGGATAGGAGCCGAGCATCAGCTCGACGCCCGCACTCTTCGACGCGGCGACGAGCCCCAGACAGAGGCTCTGGTTGCCCATCACGTTCCGATAGGTCCCCGGCTTCATGAAGGTCGCGGGAGCGACCTTGTACGAGGACTGGAAGATTCCGCTGATGTCCGCGTAGTGGAAGCCCGCCTGCACCGCACGGACGTTCGCCGCGGCGATGTCCGGCTTGCTCGCGAACTTCGTCTGCAGGAAGTCCAGCGTCGGCTGCATGTTGCGATGGAAGAGCCAGTAGAGGATCCCCAGCGCGAACATGTTCTTGCAGCGATCCTTGGCCCGCGTGTCGAGCGGTGACTCGGCCAGCGTCTCGCGCGTCAGCTTCTCGAGGTCGACCTCGAGCATCCGGTAGCCGGCGAGACTGCCGTCCTCGAGAGGGTTCGTCTCGTACTTCGCCTTCTTCAGGTCCACCGACCCGAATTTGGCGGTGTTGACGATCAGGATCCCCTCGGGCTTCAGCGCCTTGATGTGCGCCTTGAGGGCCGCCGGATTCATCGCCACCAGCACGTCCGGAGCGTCACCGGGCGTGTGGATGTCGAAGTTCGAGAACCTGAGCTGGAACGCCGAAACCCCCGGCAGCGTGCCCGCAGGGGCCCGGATCTCGGCCGGGAAGTCGGGGAACGTCGCGAGGTCGTTCCCCATGATCGCCGACGTCCGCGTCAGCTGGTCACCGGTGAGCTGCATGCCGTCGCCGGAGTCGCCGGCGAACCGGACGACGATCTGGTCGAGTTCCTGCAGCGTGGACGGGCTCGTGGTCTCTGTCATGGCGCGAGCGGGCTTGGAAGTCCCGGCCCCGACGGCCCGGCATGATAGGCCGGAGGTGAGCGACACGGAAGCGCGCCGAGTCAGGCGCTGCCGCGGCGGATCGCAGGCTCCGCCTCCTCGCCGCCGCGTTCGTCGTCCGCGAGGCGACGGAACGCGTGCAGGGCCTCCCGGCACCGGGACAACGCCTTCCGCGCCGGCAGACCGCTCAGCCGCTCGAACCCCTCGAACACGTCCTTCATCGCCCAGACGTGGAAGAGTCCCGCTGCGACCGCGTCCGCGATCTCCGGCGCGAGCATCAGGTCCCGGACGTTCGAGAGCGGCAGCACGACGCCCTGCTCGCCGTCGAGGCCCTTGGACCGACAGGCGCGGAAGAAGCCCTCGACCTTCTCGGTCACCCCTCCCACCGCCTGGACCTCACCGCGCTGGTTCATCGAGCCGGTGACCGCGATGCCCTGCCGCAGCGGAATGCGGGCCAGGCTGGACAGCAGCGCGTAGAGCTCCGCACAGGTGGCCGAATCGCCGTCGAGTCCGGTGTAGAGCTGCTCGAAGCAGAGCGTCGCCGACAGCCCGAGCGGGCCTTCTCGCCCCAGCCGCTCGAGCAGGAAGCCCTGGAAGATCATCACGCCCTTGTCATGGAGCGGGCCCGTCATGTCCGCCTCGCGCTCGATGCTCAGCACCTCGGCCTTCCGGTCGGCGGAGGGACCGGTCGAGGCCGAGATCCGGACGACGCGCCCGAAGCGGAACGTCCCGCTGTCCTGGACGGTCAGCGCGTGGACGAGCCCGACCGCGCTGCCCTTGAAGCGCAGCAGCGTGTAGCCATCCTTCAGGTCGGCCTCGACATGCTCCCGGGCCAGGTCGAGCCGGCGCTCCCGGGCGTCGATCGCAGCCCGCACGTGACCGTCGCCAACCGCACGCGCGCCGGCGGAACGCGCCATGTGTGCGGCCTCCCGCGCGACGTCGGCGAGCTCTCCGAACTGCGTGCTCAGTCGGTCCCTGCGACCCGCGGTCCGCGCGCCGTGCTCGCAGGCCACGCCGTGCGCGGACGGCTCGAACGGCAGGAGGCCCTCGGTCCGCGCGATCTGCGCGAGGAAGTCCGCGTAGCGCCGTCGGTTGGTCGCCGTGTTCTGCAGGACCGCGTCGAACTCGGCGTGGACCTTGAACAACTGCGGGAACTGCGGGTCTTCCTGGCAGAGATGCTCGTACATCCCCGGCTCCCCGATGATCACCACCTTGACGTCGATCGGGATCGGCTCGGGCTGGAGCGATCCGGCCGTGGTGCCCGCGCTCGGATCGAACTCGCGGATCTCGACGGAGCCGGCCTTGAGCGCCCGCTTCAGGTGCTGCCAGACCCCGGGCTCGGTCAGCACGTCGGCACACCGCAGGATCAGGTAGCCGCCGTCGGCGCGCAGCAGTGCACCGGAGTGGATCCGACGCAGCTCCGAGTCCGCTCCGTCGACCGTGCGTTCGATGATACCGAACAGGTTCGCGTAGTTGGGGCTGCTCTCGACGACGACCGGACAGTCCTCGCCCGCGTGGCACTTCACGACCAGGACCTCGAGGTCGCGAAACTGGCCGTCCAGCGCCCGGACGGCCACGCCGTCCTCCCCGCCGGATCGCGCGACGTCCCCCTCGAGCCAGCGTCCGAGATTGGCGACGAGATCCGCGCGGAGCGCGCGCAGGTGCGCCGCCACCCCGTCGTGCGGCCATCGTTCGCCGAACGCATCGAGGATCGCCGCGGCGGTGCGTGCCGCCAGCGCGGCGTCCATCTCACGGAGTTCGGACTCGAAGCGCTGCCACGTCCGGCGCAGATGCTCGGACATCTCCTCGAGCCGCTCGAGCAGCTGCTCGCGTGCGCGCAGCACGCGCCGCGCGAGCGACTCCGCGACCGCCCCCTTGCGGCGCAGCGCCTCGAACTCCTCGATCGACACGGGCTGCCCCTCGAAGCGAGGCAGGATCTCCGCGCGGACCGCCCCCTCTTCCTGGAACTCGACGACGTCGCAGTCGTGACGGCGCACCTCACGACGCAGCGCGGCGAGGAGCCGCTGGTGCCGTTCCTCGGCGTGGCTCCGGATCAGCTTGCGCGCGCCGCGGTGGACCCGACTGCCGAGCGCATCCCGGAGTCCGATCCGGAGCTCGTGGACGAGGTCGACCATCTCCTCCCGGAAGCGCTTCGCGGAGCCGCGCGGCAGCGTCAGCAGCAGGGGACGGTTCGGCTCGTCGAAGTTGTGGACCAGAGCACGATCCGGCCCGAGCCGGCAGGCCGGCATCAGCTCCTCGAGCAGGTGGCGGACCACGCGCGTCCGCCCCGATCCGGACAGCCCGGACAGGAACACGTTGTAGCCCGGCGCGTACAGCTCGAGCCCGGTCCGCAGCGCCTCGAGAGCCCGCGGCTGGCCCAGCAGCTGCGAGAGCTTCGGCTCCCGCCGCGACCGTGCGACCGGACCAGCGACCCACCGGACCTGATCGGCGCGGAGTTCCCTGCCGCCGCGCGTCATCCGCCCTGCGCCACCAGGACCGGACACGGGGCGGCCTCGAGGACCTCCTCGACCGTGCTGCCCATCAGGAGGTGCAGGAAGCCCTGCCGCTTGCGGCTCGGCCGGATCACGATGAGGTCGACCTGCTGGACGATCGCCTCCTTCAGGATCTGCTCGGGCACTTCCTCGCTGACCGTCGCGTGGCCGCGTGCCTGGACGCCCTGGTCGGCCGCCTGGTCGACGATCGCCTGGAGGATGCGCTTGGCGTCGGCGACCAGCGTCGCGGTCAGCGTCCCGTCCGCGGTGCCGGCCGCCGCATCCGCCCGGGGCAACCCGCCTCGGGGCGCGCGGTGCGTGCCGATCAGCGCGATCATCGCCGGCGTGTCGATCACGCTGAACAGGATCAACTCGGCGCCGAGCTGGCCGGCGAGACGGATCGCGTAGGAGACGTCCGGATCGCCGCGCTCCCCGAGCTCGACGAAGGCCAACATCCGCCGCACCAGCCGCTCCGCCATGGGCGCGGAGGATACGGGGCCTCACGGGGCCGTTCACGCCGTTTCCGACGGTCCCGCTCCGAGACCGCTGGCAGCGCGGGTTCGGCACAGCAGGCGGACCGCGAACCCAAGGGATCGCCGTGGACTGTCGAAGGACCCCACAGCCAGGAGGACCCGATGCGCCACCAGAATCGACTCCCGATCCGCACTGCGGACGATGCCCTCTCTTCCCTCCGTCGCCTGGGCGTCCCGCTGCTCGCCGTTCTCGGCGCGTGCTCGGTCGGCGTCCCCGAGCCTGCTGGGAACAGCCTGGGCGGGTCCTCTCCTCCCGCGGCCGACGCCGGGCCAGACCGGGCGGTCGTCGCCGGAGACCTCGTGTTCCTGGACGCAGGCAGGAGCAGCGACCCTGACGGGGACGAACTCGCGACCTCGTGGCAGATCCTGGAGGCGCCGCCCGGCGCCGCACCTTCCCTGGTCGGGCACGACCAGTCCGCGTGCCAGCTGCGGACCGACTCGCCCGGGCGTTATCGGATCGAGCTCACGGTCGACGACGGCACGCACGCGGTCACCGACGAGGTCGTCGTCGACGCGAGCGAGGGGCATGCTCTCCGCGTGGGGCCAGGCCGGCCCTATCTCGTCCCGAGCGAAGCCGCGTTGGCTGCCCGTGACGGCGACGAGATCCGCATCGACCCCGGCGTCTACCGCGGCGACGTCGCCGTGTTCCATGCCCACGACCTCAGGATCGTCGCAGCGGGCGGCCCCGTCGTCCTCGACGCCGAGGGGCGTGCGGCCCAGGGCAAGGCGATCTGGGTCCTGAACGGCGATCGCACGACGATCGAGGGGCTGACGTTCACCGGCTGCCGCGTGAACGACGGCAACGGCGCTGGCATACGCCACCAGGGCGGGGCACTCGTGCTGCGCGCCTGCCGATTCGTCCGCAACCAGATGGGCTTCCTCTGCGGTGACCTCGCCACCACGGACCTGCTCTTCGAAGGCTGCGAGTTCGGCTGGTCGGAGAGCGACACTGCGCTCGCGCACGGGCTCTACGTCAACCGGGTCCGATCCCTCGAGCTGCGGCACTGCTACGTCCACCACGCGCGCCGCGGCCACCTCGTCAAGAGCCGCGCACGCACGACACGCATCCTCGGCTGCTGGGTCGGCGACGAGGAGGACGGCGCGTCCAGCTACTGCATCGATCTCCCCGACGGCGGCGAGGCATACCTGCTCGGCAACGTGCTGCAGAAGGGGCCGAACTCGCAGAACCAGATCCTCGTGTCGTTCGGCGAAGAGAACGCAGGCATCCACCCGCTCGACGAAGTCTGGCTCGCGCACAACACGATGGTCATCGACCGGACGTCCGGAGCCTTCGTGCGCGCCGCCGCCGGCACGGCGCATCTGCGCAACAACCTGAGGAGCGGGCCGGGTCGGGAACTGATCGGCAGCGGTGACACGGCGGGAGACGTCTGGGCCCAGGCACAGACGTTCGTCGATGCGCCCACCTTCGACTACCGACCACGCGCCGAGTCCCCGGCCATCGACGCCGGAGTGGACCCGGGAAGCGTGCGAGGCGTCGGTCTCCTGCCGCAGATCGAGTACGCGCCCACGGCCAGTCACCGGATCAGGCAGCTCTCCGGCACGCCGGACGTCGGCGCGTTCGAGTTCCTCGACCCGTGAGAGTGCCCACCGGCCGTGCCGTCAGCACATCTCGTCGCGGACGCGCTCGAGCAGGCGGCGCGTGGCGAGGATGCCGTCGATCTCGGACAGCTTCGAGCCCTCGTACTCGACGCCGACGTAGCCCGTGTAGCGGGCCGCGAGCACGATGCCGAGCATCCGCCGGTAGTCGGTGTGGATCTCGTTGCCCTGCTCGTCGAAGTCGTGGCTCTTGGCGCTGACCGCCTTCGCGTAGGGCATCAGCTCAGCGACGCCGACGTAGCGGTCGTAGACGGTCCTCGGACCGACCCGGAAGTTGCCGAAGTCCGGCAGCGTGCCGCAGCCCGGGTGGTCCACGAGGCGCATGACTCCCGCGAGCCACTTGCCGTTGGACGACAGTCCGCCGTGGTTCTCGACGATCACGTGGATGCCGTGACCGGCGGCGAAGTCCGTCAGCGACGCGAGTCCGTCGGCGGCGAGCTTCTGCTGCTCGTCGTACGAACCGGCGCTCGCTGCGTTCACACGGATGCTGTGACACCCGAGGAACTTCGCGGCCTCGACCCAGCGGTGGTGGTTCTCGACGGCCTGCTGACGACGCTTCGCGTCCGGGTCACCGAGGCGGCCCTCGCCGTCGCACATGATCAGGAGGCTGCGCACGCCAGCGTCCTCGCAGCGCTGCGCCAGCTGCTTCAGATAGGCCTCGTCGCGGGCCTTGTCCTTGAAGAACTGGTTCACGTACTCGACGGCACCGAAACCGAGCTCGCGCGCCGTGCCCGGGAAGTCGAGGTTGTCGATCTTCTCCCCAGCGCTGCCCCGCAGCGCCTTGTGCAGCGACCACTGGGCGAGCGAGATCTCGAACAGCGGCCCGGCCTTGGGCTCGGGAGCCGGCGGCACGAGCACCGTGCTCGGCGCGGCGCAGGCCGCGACGGAAGCGGCTGTCGAGAGCGAGAGGAACGAGCGGCGGTCGATCGGGTGCGGCAACATGGTCGGGAGGGTTCGGCGGACTGCGCGGAAGCCGCGCGGCTCGAACGATAGCCGCTCTGCCGCCCCTCCGGCAAAGCCCGAGCGCGAGGGCCGCCGAGCCCTTGGCGTCGACGTCGGCCTCCATCAAGATGGGGCCATGCTGGTTCGAAGCTCGACCCTGCTTCTGGCCCTCGCGCTCGCCGGGCCCGCGGCAGCGCAGGCCGAGGCCTGGAAGATCCCGCACCGCGGTGCCGCCGAATACCACCGCCGCGCCCACGACCTCTTCGTCGCGCCGCTGGGCGAGGACAACCGGAGCGGAATCCGACAGCTGGTCGCCGGCGGCGGATTCGGCGGGACCGACTGGCGCTATCGCCAGTACGGCGGAGCACCCCGCGACGACGGCTACCAGCTCGCCGAACACGACGACTCAGCTTGGGCGACGGGCACCACTCCGTTCGGCGACAGCGGCCAGCGCACCGCGTGGCCCCAGGACCGCCGCTATCTCGATGCGCGGACGCGGTTCGAGCACGGCAGGCGCAAGCCGCGCGCTGCGGTGCTGCAGATCGACCACGACGACGTCGCGACGGTCTTCCTGAACGGCATCCAGATCTACCGGGGCGGCCAGTACCAGCGTGGCGTCGTCGTCTCGCTCGGCCCGGATGCCCTCGATGCGTTCCTCGGCGGCGAGAACGTCCTCGCGGTGCGCATCGACAACACCGGCGGTGCCTCGTACTTCGATCTCGCGTTGACCGTCTCCGACCGGACCTTTCGCGACCCGGAGCAGGCGCTCCGCCTGGTCCGCGAGCAGGCCGCCGGCGCGGGGCGCGCCCAGCGCGGGCTGTTCCCCGACTTCCGCGCCGGACGCCACCTCTGCCAGGGCCAGCTCACCCCCGACGGGACGGGCATGGCGCGACCTCCGATCGACCTGCGCGACCTGCCGGCCTTCCTGGCGTTCGACCTCCAACGCACCGAGCTCTCCGGGCCGATGAACGGCGCCGCGCCGCGGATGTTCCGCTTCGGCGACGTGACCTGGCGCGGCCGCGCCGAGTCCCCGGACGCGACCGGCCTCCAGCGACTCCACTTCGACCTCCGCTCCGAGCCGGCCCGGGTCCAGGGTGACGACAAGCGCTTCGTCGAGCAGTTCGTCCGGGGCCCGCACGGCTTCACGCACGACATGGAAGGCACGCTCGACATCGAGCGGCGCTTCGACCCGGACAAGGGTGCGGTCACGTGGTTCCGCTCGCGCCTCAGCGCGCGGATCGCGGCGCGGAGCAGCGGCGACGCCGGCGTGCCGTTCGAACTCACGCACGACGAGGAGTGGACGCTGAAGCGGCTGCGCGACAACCGCGACGTCGACTTCGAGGAGGCGGTCCGCGACGCGATCGCGCGGGGGACCCAGAAGCTCAAGGACGAACTCTCCAACCTCGGCAAGCCGGTCCTTCGCAACGAGCCGTCCGGGAACCGCACCTACAACACCGGTCGCCTCGCGCTCGCGCTGCTCGCCCTCCTCCACGCCGAGGTCCCCCGCGAGGACCCCGTCGTCGCCAAGGCGGTCGCCGAGCTCCGCAAGCGGCGCCTCGTCGACACCTACTCGACCGCGCACGCGATCATGGCGATGGAGCGGTACTACGCGCCCAAGGGCGAGGCCGAGGAGCTCCGCGCGGGCACGCTCGATCGCCCGCGCAAGCGCCAGCCGTCGGAGGCGGACCGCGCGCTGCTGCAGCGATGGGCCAACATCCTGCTGAACAACATCGACACCCGCGTCGACCGCAGCTACCTGCTCCGCTTCAACTACACGCGAGGCGGGCGCTACGACAACTCGGTCAACCAGTACGGCCTGCTCGGCCTGTACGCGGCGCACCTGTGCGGGATCGACATTCCGGTGACCGTCTGGGAAGCGGCCGCGAACCACCTGATCGAGGACCAGGACCGCCCGGGCTCGAAGGTCGACCTCGAGCTCAAGAGCTACGTCCAGCTGCAGAGCGAACGACGCGGCAACACGACGTCGGCGGGATCGCGAGGGGTCCCGGCCGCCGGCTGGTCCTACCACGCGACGAAGCACAATGGCGTCCCCCAGCCGGTCTACGGCGCGATGACCTGCGCGGGCATCGCGGGCCTCACCATCTGCCTCGCCGGCATCCGCGATGCCGACGTGACCCGGAGTGCGCTCGCAGCGCGCGGCGAGCGCGCGATCGCCCAGGGCTTCGCCTGGCTGGCCGAGAACTTCTCGCTGCACAGCAACGCGTCGCGGGTCCACCAGCCCTACTACTGGGTCTACTACTACCTCTACGGACTGGAGCGCGCGTGCGAGCTGTCCGGAGTCGCGGTCATCAACGACCGTGACTGGTACTACGAGGGCGCGCTCACGCTGATGGACGCGCAGTGGGGCGCCGGTGGATGGCCGGACGACCTGCACCCCGACGAGATCATGGAGCGCACCGCGATGGCCGTGCTCTTCCTGAAGAAGTCGTCGGCGCCGGTCTACACGCAGCGCGACTGACCACGCGCTCGCCGATCAGCTGACTCCGCCGACCCCACCCGGGTTCCACGAGCCGATCCGGACACCGTTCTCGAAGATGTCGAGCACGCCGAGCCCGGCGTGCGGCAGATTCAGGGACACCGCCCGCGACAGGCGCATGCCGAGCATCGCGGCGGCGAAGCCGGTCAGCATCGTTCCCGACGTCACGACCACGAGCGTCCGCCCGGCCTGACCGAGGCGAGCCTCCTGCCACCACTCGAGGAAGCGCTCGACCGCCTGCCCCAGGCTCTCTCCGCCCGGCGCCTGGATCTCGCCGAAGTCCTGGAAGAAGTCCCGCACCCGATCCGGGTCCTCCCGAGCCACGTCGTCCCAGGACTTGCCCTCCCAGTCTCCGAGCGCCTGGTCCCTGAGCCTCGCGTCGGCAACGACCTCGAGCCCCTTGGCCGCGGCCACGGCGGCCGCGGGGTCCTCACACTGCGGTCGGTCGGGGGCGTAGACGCCGTGGACGTCGACCCTCCCGAGCAGCTTGAGCCAGTCGACGACGGCCTGCTGTCCCCGGCGACCGAGGCGGGCTGGCCCGGAGCCGATCGCACGCGCGGCGTCCTCCGGCGCGAGCTCGGGATGGCGGAACAGGTAGAGACGGCAGAAATCGGCGACTTCGGGCAACACGGGCGCACAGGGTCGGCGCCGGCTCCCACCGCGTCAACGACGGACTCGACGAGCAGGACTTCTGCATGGCGCCGGTCGAAGCGCGCGCGGACAATGCCCGGTCCGCCCACGCGAGCGTGCGGCTACGACCGAGACCCAACATGTTCGACGTCCTGAAGACTGGCATCGACGGACTCGATGCGATCCTCGCGGGCGGGATCCGCTACCCGGCTGGCGGCGCCGCGTTCGTCTTCGTGACCGGCGGCCCCGGCTCCGGCAAGACGCTGCTGGGACTCGAGATGGTCGCGCGGCAGTGGCTCGACGGGCCGCCGGACAGCACCTGCCTCTACTACTCGGTCGAGCACACCCCCCAGTCGCTGTACCGGAAGCTCGCCTTCGACTTCGGCTTCTACGGTTCGGGCGCGGAGATCGAAGTCCTCCCCGAGGAGGTCCCGCAGAAGCTGACGATCGCCGCGCGACGACCGGAGGGCACCAGTCACCTGGTCATCACGCAGGCCCATCCCGCGACGCTGGCCGATCCTGGCCACGGCAGCTCGGTGGACATCGACTGGATCCTCGCGGAGATCGGCAACCATCGCCGGGCGGGTCCGGTCGCGATCGCCTGCGTCGACAACATCGGGCTGCTCCTCACCGACCTCGACTACTTCGGCAAGAGACGCGCGCTGCTGGCGACGCGGCGCCAGCTGATGTCGGCCGGCGTCCACGGCATCTTCGTGCAGGAGACCACCGACGCACGGGACCTGAAGCTCCCGTCAGCCGAGGAGTTCTCGACGGACCTGCTGCTCGAGCTCGGCTACCACGCGGAGAACACGATGTTCAAGGCGCGGACGCTCGAGATCCTGAAGGCGCGCCACCAGTACTACTACCGCGGCGCGCACCACTTCTCGATCGCTGGTCGAGGCGTGCTCCGTGACATCTACCTGGGCGCACGCAACGAGCGTGGGCCCGGCATCCACATCTACCCGTCGGTGCCCGCACAGCTGTCGATCGCGCGGGACACGCACCAGGGGCAGGTCCCGCCACGCGGCACCACCCAGCTCGACTTCGGCCACGAAGGCCTCGTCCGGAGCTTCCTCGACGGCACCGGGCCCACGGCGCGCTCGTCGACCGTGATCCTCGCCGAGCCGGGCACGCGCTACACCGACCTGGCGCTCCGCTTCCTCGCGGCCGGCATCCGTGAAGGCGAAGCCTCGCTCCTGGTCTCGACCAAGGAGGACGGGGATGCGCTGACCCGGATCGCGCGCCGCGACGAGGACCTCGCCGACGACCTGCTCGACGCCGATCGCTTCGTGGAGCGTTTCCGCGTGCTCTACCTGCACCCGGAGTTCATCAGCGCGGGCAAGTTCACCTGGGACCTGCTGCGGTTCACCGAGGCCGACCAGGACGGGCCCGTCACCCGTCTCGCGTTCGACAACATCTACCGGCTCGAGGATCGATTCCCGCTGCTCGCCGGACAGAACTTCATGATCCCGGCGCTGCTGGACATGCTCCGCTACCGGGGAGTCACGCCACTCGTGATCGACCTCGTGCCCTCGGGCTCGGCGACGGGCAGGACGCCGTTCGACCCGGCGCGCTGGATGGTCACGTTCGACCACGTGCTGCACCTCTACCTCGACGACGTCGACGGCAGGCAGCGGACGTTCGTACGCGTGCTGAAGTCCTCCACCGCGCGGTTCTCACGCGAGGCGACGCCGCTCGAGAACTGATCAGCTGCACCCGAGCGCCGCGCGCACCGCGCGGATCTCGGCGGCGTCCGTCTCGCGGCGCTCGTGGTCCGCGCGACCCGGCGCCGCGAACCCGCACTCCGGACGCCCGAACTTCGACGGCCCGGCCACGACCCGCCCCGCCGAGAGGTGGACCTCGGCGACGCCCGTCGCGGCGACCAGCGACGCGACGTTCGACGCGCGCACTCCCGAGCCCGCCATCACGGCGAGACGGCCTGCCGCGCGGCCCACCATCGCCGAGATCGCCTCGACTCCTCGCGGCGCGGTCGCAGCACCTCCGGAAGTCAGCAGCCGGGGAACGCCGAAGTCCACCAGGACGTCGACGGCATCGACGACGTCGCGGCAGCAGTCGACCGCGCGATGGAACGTCAGCGGCAGGCCCTCCGCCGCATCGAGCACGGCGCGGAGCGCGATCCGATCGATCTCCCCATCAGGGGTCAGCGCGCCGAACACCAGCCCATCGACTCCCGCCGCCCGGAACGCCTCGGCGTCGGCCAGGAGCGACGCGAGGTCGTCCGCATCGATGACGAAGTCCCCTGCACGGACGCGCAGCATCGCGAACACCGGCACGGTGCCTGCCGCTTCGCGCGCGGCGCGCAGCAGGCCGAGCGAGGGTGTCAGACCCCCGAGCTCCAGAGCCGAGCACAGCTCGATGCGGTCTGCTCCGCCCTGGGCGGCAGCCCGCGCCCCCGCGACGCTGTCCACGCAGACCTCGACCGAGACGTTCATCGCCCCATCGAAGCAGGCGCGCCCGAGCCGCGCCATCGCGAGGCCGACGACGAGCGCCTATCCTCGTCGCCGATGTCGAAGCCCCGTCGAGGCCCCGTCCGACGCGCGCTCCGCGCGGCGCTCGCGCTGACGCTGATCACGGCGCTCGGGGCCCTCGCGATCGAGACCTGGGTCGCACGGAGCGTCGCGGCCCGTGTCCATGCGCCGGACGCCGCCCCCCAGCACGCGGTCATCGTGGTCCTCGGCGCGAGCGTGCTCCGCGACGGCACGCCGTCCCCGATGCTGCAGCAGCGGATCGACACGGCCGCCGCGCTGTGGCGCGCCGGACGCGCCCCCCTCGTGCTGGTCAGCGGCGACTACGACCCCGTCCGCGAGTACGACGAGACCGAGCCGATGCGGGACGCGCTCGTCCGCGCCGGGGTCACCTGGGAGTCGATCCGGGTCGACCGACACGGCCACAGGACCCTCGACAGCATGGTCCGCGTCCGCGAAGAATTCGGATTCGACGACGCGCTCGTCGTGACCAACGGCTTCCACGTCGCCCGCGCGGTCTACCTCGGGCGCCACCACGGCCTCGACGTGGACGGAGTCATCGCCGACGTGGGGGTCGACAGGGCGTTCTCGGTCCGCGCTTACTACGTGGGGCGCGAGTCTCTCGCGCGCATCCTCGCCTTCTTCGACTGCCACGTGCTCGGGACGCGACCGCCGAAACACGACGAGCGCGACTGAGAGACGCCGAAGCGCCTCGCAGTGCGTGCCCCGGCGGGCCTCCGTCAGGCCCCGTGCGCGGCGCGGTGGCCGGCGACGATCGCCTCCACCACCGACGGATCCGCGAGGGTCGTGATGTCGCCGAGCTGCTCGTACTCGCTCGACGCGATCTTGCGGAGGATGCGCCGCATGATCTTCCCGCTCCGCGTCTTCGGCAGACCGGGAACGATCTGGATCAGGTCGGGCGTCGCGATCGGGCCGATGATCTCGCGGACCTTCGCGCGGAGGCTCTGCAAGAGCTCGTCCTGGTCGTCCTCGGCCTTCTCGTGGCCCGCCGCGATCGCCACGTAGGCGTAGATGCCCTGCCCCTTCACGTCGTGCGGGAAGCCGACGACGGCCGCCTCGGCGACCGTATCGTGTGCGACGAGCGCGCTCTCGATCTCGGCGGTGCCCAGCCGGTGCCCGGACACGTTGAGCACGTCGTCGACGCGGCCCGTGATCCAGTAGTAGCCGTCCTCGTCGCGGCGACACCCGTCCCCGGTGAAGTAGTAGCCGGGGTAGGTCGAGAAGTAGGTCTCGAAGAACCGCTTGTGGTCGCCCCAGATGGTCCGGGCCTGACCGGGCCACGTGCCGCGCAGGCACAGGTTGCCCGATACCCCGTTGCCCGGGAGTTCGTTGCCGTCGTTGTCGACGAGCACCGGACGCACGCCGAAGAACGGCAGCGTCGCCGAACCCGGCTTGGCCGGGGTCGCGCCGGGCAGCGGCGTGATCATGTGTCCACCGGTCTCGGTCTGCCACCAGGTGTCGACGACCGCACAGCGGCCCTCGCCGACCACGTCGTGGTACCACTGCCAGATCTCGGGATTGATCGGCTCACCGACCGAACCGAGCACGCGCAGACTCTTCCGCGAGTGCTTGGTCACCCATTCGTCGCCTGCCTTCGCGATCGCGCGGAGCGCGGTCGGCGCGGTGTAGAAGGACGCGATGTTCAGGTCGTCGACGAGGCGCCAGTACCGTCCGGCGTCCGGATAGGTCGGGATCGACTCGAACATCACCGTCTTCGCACCGTTCGCGAGCGGGCCGTAGACGATGTAGCTGTGGCCGGTGATCCAGCCGACGTCCGCCGCGCAGCAGTAGACCTCGCCGCGCTTGTAGTCGAACACGACCTCGTGCGTGAACGCCGCGTAGAGCAGGTAGCCGGCCGTCGTGTGCAGCAGACCCTTCGGCTTGCCGGTGGACCCGGACGTGTAGAGGATGAACAGCGGGTGCTCGGCGTCGACGAGTTCGACCGGGCAGTAGGCGCGCTGACGCTCCATCTCGGTGCGCAGGTCGTAGTCCCGACCGTCCTGCATCGGCACTTCGGTCGCGGTGCGCGCGGCGACGAGCACGGTCTGGACGGCCGTCCCTTCGATCGCGCGATCGACGGTGGCCTTCAGCGGGATCGCCCGGCCGCCGCGCAGTCCTTCGTTCGCGGTCAGCACGATGCGGCAGTCCGCGTCGATGATCCGGTCCCGCAGCGAGTCCGCCGAGAAACCGGCGAACACGACCGAATGGATCGCGCCGATCCGCGCGCACGCGAGCATCGCGTAGCAGACCTCGGGGATCATCGGCATGTAGAGACAGACCCGATCACCCTTCTTGACCCCGTGTTGGAGCAACACGTTCGCGAGCCGACACGTCTCCTCGTGGAGCTCCTGGTAGGTGATGTGCCGATACTCGCCGAGCTTGTCACCCGCCCAGAGGATCGCCGTGTCGTTGGCCTTCTCCGGCAGGTGGCGGTCGATGCAGTTGTAGCTGGCGTTGAGAAGCGCGCCCTCGAACCAGCGGAAGTTGGCCTGGGAGAAGTCCTCGTAGCGGAGGCGGTCCCACGTCCGGTGGAAGTCGAGCCGCTTCGCCTGCTCGGCCCAGAAGGCGCTCGGGTCCTCGACCGAACGCCGATACATCTCGTGGTACCGCTCCATCGAGCCGACGTGGGCTCTCTCGGCGATCTGGGGCTTCGGAGGGTGGACGGGGTCGTTCGTCATGCAAGGCCTCGCGCCGGAGGGTAGGGAGCGGCTCGGGGTCGATCAATCGAGCGTGCGCATCGACACACGGAGCGTCGCTGCGTCCAGCGGCGCGATCTCGATGCGCACCGAGACATCCGTGAACCCCGCACCGAATCCACCGGGGAACCCCTCGACGTGGATGCCTGGCCCGGAGTCACGCGTCGCGGCAGCGTCTTCGCGCAACGCCGGCCACGGCCGATTCGCCAGGCGAAGGACGTTGCCAAGGACCTCCAGGCGCGCACCGCCCGGACCCTCCCAGACGTCTTCGCCCTCGCCCGGACGGAAGTAGCGATCGAGCAGGTCCCGCACGTCGTCCGGCTCCCGCACGCGCAGAGCCGCGCACGCGGTCTCGTCCGCGAAGACGGCGATCGACGCCGTGCCGTCGAACTCCCGGACGAACGTCCGTCCGACCTGCCCGGCGAGCCCGAGCAGTGCGTTCCGACCCGTCAGACCGGCGCCGAGCGCAGCAGGTTCGGTGCCGGCGTCGAGCATCCGCACGACGACTTCTGCATCGCAGCGGAGCTCGATCCGCAGCAGAGCCTCCTCTGCCGTTCCTCCGATCAAGCTCGGACCGCCTTCACCGCCGAGCGCGCGCGCCAGCGAGACCGGATCGTCCCCGACCCTGATCAGACCATCGACGTCTCGCGCGCTGCGCAGGGGCAGCGGATACGAGAAGATCGCCCACTCCAGCGAACCGAGGCCGAGCGGCTCGACCAGGGTCCGCATCGCTCCGTCGGCGGAGGTCGCGAGCACGTGGTCGACCGCGAGCTGCAGGTCCAGGAAGGCCCAACCCACGCGCGGCCCCGACGACGCTCGGGCCGCGAACGCCGCGCGGAAGTTCGGAGAGGACGCGAGGTCCTCCCAACCCACCTCCATCGCCTGGGCAGCCACGTAGGCGAGCCCCGGCTCGGCGAGCGTCGATCCGGCCGTCAGCCCGAAGGCATCGGCCCAGGTCATCAGCTGCGCTTCGTCCGCCGGCTCGAGACCGACGGCCGCTGCGATCGTCGCCGCAGGAAGACCGCTCGCCCCCGGGGGCAACGTGAGCTCTGGACCACCGCCGCCGCAGGACACGGCGACGGCCGCCGCGGCAGCGCAGGAGAGAACGGTCCGGAGCGGGTTCACCGGAGGCCGCGACACCAGTGCAGCAGGGTCCGGACGGCGGTGCCCGCCGCGCCGCTCTTGTAGTAGTCCCGGGCGCGACCGCCCCAAGCGGTGCCGGCGATGTCGATGTGCGCCCACTTCGTGTCGCCGACGAAGAACGACAGGAAGGCAGCGCCGGCGATCGTCCCGTTGCCGTGGTGGCCGCCGTTGATGTTCGCGAGGTCCGCGAACTTGCTCTTCACCTGCTCCTTGTGCGCATCCCAGAGGGGAAGCTGCCACAGCGGCTCGTCGGCAGCCGCACCCGCGTCGATCAGCGAGCGGATGTGCCCCTCGTCGTTGCCCATGATGCCCGCGGCCTCGTGGCCGAGCGCGACGATCACCGCCCCGGTCAGCGTCGCCAGGTCGACGATCTGGTCCGGCGCGTAGGTCTTGACCGCGTACGCCAGCGCGTCCGCCAGCACGAGACGACCCTCGGCGTCGGTGTTGAGGACTTCGATCGTCGTCCCGTCCATCGCGCGCACCACGTCACCCGGCTTCTGCGCCGCGGCGTCCGGCATGTTCTCGGCGGCAGCGATCAGGCCGACGATCCGGACCTTGCCCTTGGCGCCGGCCATCCCGCCCTTCGCCAGCGCTTGGAACAGCCCGAGGACCGCGCCTGCGCCGCACATGTCGTAGCGCATCTCGTCCATCTTCCCGGACGGCTTGATGCTGATGCCGCCCGAGTCGAAGGTCAGGCCCTTGCCGACCACGCAGACCGTGCGCTTCGCGCCGGCCGGGTGGTAGTCGAGGAGGACCAGCTTGGGCGCCTCGACGCTGCCGCGAGCGACGCCGAGCAGGGCCCCCATCTTGAGGCGCTCCATGTCCTTCTTCTCGAGCACCTTCACCTTGACCTTCGCGCCGTTCAGCCGCTGCGCCTGCTTGGCGAGGTAGGTCGGGTTGGCGAGGTTGCCCGGCATGTTCTCCACGTCCCGCGCGTGGACCGTCGCCTCGGCGGCAATGACGCCGAGCTTCACGCCGCGCTCGAACTCGGCCTTCGCCTTGCCGGAGTAGCGGATGGCCGCCGACTGACCCTTGCGGGCCTTCGGCTTCTCCTTGCGGGGCGGCTCGTAGCGGTAGGCGCCGAGGATCATCCCTTCCGCGACGGCCATGCCGGCGGCGAACGCGTCGACCGCGCCATGGTCGGCGGCGTCGACGAGCAGGTCGAACGACGCGACGCCAGCACTCTCGGCCAACGACTGGGCGACGGCCGCCGCGCGGCGGATCGATTCGGTGTCGATCGACTTGCGGTCGCCGAGACCCACGAAGCCGAGGCGCTTCGGCTCACCCTTCGCGCCGACTCCCCGATGGAACACGCTGGTCTTCCGGGCGTCCGTGGCGACGTCGCCGGTGGCGAACGCACGCTCGACGAACTCGGTCAGGGCTGGCCCCAGATCCGGACGCGCGCGGGGCGCGGCGAACGCGACGGCGAGCTCGGAGCGGGACAGGGAGACAGTGGACGAATCGATGCGGATCTTCATGGCGAGGGGGCGGCCACGGGGCCGGCGCGCCATGCTCCCACACGGGTGCCCGCGGTCCAACTACGCGTCGACCCGAGGCAGCTCCCCGACCCAACGCGATCCGCCCTCCGGGTCGTCGAACCACTCCTTCTTGAAGATCGGGACTTCCGCCTTCAGTCGATCCATCAGCTCGCGGCACGCTTCGAAGGCAGGTGCCCGGTGCGGCGCCGCGACGACCACCACGACCGAGGCCTCACCGACCGGCACGTCCCCGAGCCGATGAGCGACACGGATCCTGCCGAGCTCCCGACCGGCGCGGACCTCGGCCAGGATCTTCTGCATCGTGGTCTCGGCCATCTCCGGGTAGGCCTCGTAGCTCAGACCGCGCACGGATCGCCCGTCGTGGTGGTTGCGGGTGACGCCGACGAAGGTCACCACCGCCCCGTCCCGGTCCGTCCGACACACGTCCTCGAGCACGCGCGGGTCGATCGCTTCGCGCACGAGCTCGAACGCGTCCATCGAAGCCTCGCCCCCACCGCTGATCGGCGGGATGAACGCGACCTCGTCCCCGTCCTCGAGCACGCGCTCGGCCGCCGCGTAGGCCCGGTTCACCGCGCGGGCGAGCGGCAGACGCAGCAGGTCCGGCGCGCCCGCGGCGAGCTGCTCGAGCAGACCCTGGACGGTCGTGCCTGCCGCGACCTCGACCTCGAGCGACTCGGCACCGAGCAGCTCTCGCACCGTCGCGAAGCAGCGAACGGTCACCTTCATGACGAAGCTCCGGCCTCGCGCTCCGCGGCGAACAGCTGACGCAGCCAGCAGCCTGCACCCAGCGCCACCGCGACGCAGGACATGCCGACCGCGGTGTCGAGGAGCAGCAGCGAACCGAGCCCGAACAGCGCGCCGAAGACGAACACCGTCGACGCCAACCACATCCGCAGGTCGCGACCGAGGCTCTCTGCACGCGCGTCGCTCCGGGCGGCCACAGGGCCCCAGAACCCACCGGGCCGGACCCGCGCGAAGAACGCGTCCAGCGTCTCGTCGCCCGTCGGCCTCGTCGCCAGCGTCGCCGTGATCCAGGCCACCGTCGAGCCGAGGACGATCGCGAGCAGCCCGACCTGGTCCTTCGGCCCGCCGGTCCAGTCCGCGAGGACCGCGTCGTAGCCCTGGATGCGCACCAGGACGAAGGCCACGGCCGACCCGAGCATCGCCGCGATCTCGCTGACGGCGCTGATCCGCCACCAGATCCAGCGCAGGATCAGCACGAGCCCGGAGCCGGCGGTGAGGTCCATGATGAACACCCATCCGTCGCCCGCGCTGACCAGGACCCAGGACACGACGGCTCCGAGCACGCTGACGAGGACGACGGCCCCGCGGGCGATGCCGACCTGGCGCCGCTGCTCCGCGCTGTCGTCCGCCCGACCCCGCGCGAAGAACGGCAGGTAGAGGTCGTTGACGAGGTAGCTCGCCGACAGGTTGAGCGTCGTCGTGATCGTGCTCATGAACGCCGCGAGGAACGACGCCGCGACCAGCCCGAGCAGACCGACCGGCAGGAACCGGAACATCCACGGGTAGGCCTTCTCCGGCGGATGGAATTCGGTCAGCCCTGCGGCCTCACGCCCGGCCGCGTCGAGCTGCGCGGCCTCGAAGAAGCGCGGCTCCAGCACGACCGCGCAGAGCCCGACGATGACCCAGGGCCACGGCCGCAGCACGTAGTGCGCGAACACGAACCACAGGTTGCCGGCGCGCGCGTGCTGCTCGTCGATCGCCGCCGACATCCGCTGGACGACGTAGCCGCCGCCGCCCGGCTCCGCGCCCGGGTAGTAGACCGCCCACCAGTTCACGAGAACCAGGATCACCACACCGGCGGTCACCGCATCCCAGCTGGTGGGCACGATCGACAGCAGACGCTGCTGACCGTCCGGACCGGCCACCTCGCCGAGCCGCTCGATCATCGCGCCGAGACCGCCGACCTCGGCGACGCCGAGAGCGGCCAGGAGCACCGCGCCGAGCACCGCCATCACGAACTGCAGCACGTCGGTCGCGACCACGCCCCAGAGCCCGGACATCGCGGTGTAGAACAGCGTCAGCGCGAGCAGGCCGCCGAGCGCGAGCCCTGGATCGAGTCCCGGGAACACGACCTCGACGATCGACAGCATCGCGCGGGTGACGAAGCCGAAGATGATCGAGTTGACGACGAGGCCGAGGAACACGGCCTTGAACGCCCGCAGCGCGCGGGACGACGCGCCGTCGTAGCGGAGTCCGATCAGCTCGATCTCGGTGACCACCGCAGCCCGCCGCCAGAGCTTCGAGAACAGGAACACCGTCAGCGTCGCGCCGAACAGGAAGTTCCACCACAGCCAGTTCTTCGCGATCCCACCCGAGATCACGAACCCGGCGACGACCAGCGGCGTGTCGGCCGCGAACGTCGTCGCGACGATCGACGTGCCGAGCGCCCACCAAGGCAGGCTCCGACCCGACAGGAAGTACTCCTGCAGGTTGCTGCCCGCGCGCTTCGCGTAGTAGAGGCCGACTCCGGTCGTGACCGCGAGGAACCACAGCAGGAACGCCCAGTCCCAGCCGGACAGCGTGACAGCCTGATCGCCGTTCATCGCTGGCCGCCCTGGAGGAGCCGGCCACAGACCAGCATGACCGCGGCCGCGATGCCGTTCGTCCAGCCACCTGCCGTGCTGTCGGCGAGGAAGATCGCGATCACCAGCGGCACGGCCAGCAAGTAGAAGCCGACCGCGATCGGCAGGTAGGGACTCGGAGATGCCTGCATCGGACGCGCATGTTCGCGCAGTCCGGGTCGGGCTTCCAGAAGACGATCCGCAGGACGCAGGGCGCGCCAACTGGACCCTTCCCGGGCGGCCCGCGATCGGGGATGTTCACGCCCCATGCTGCGCCCGCTACTCGCCGCCGCCCTGCTGGCGACCCCGACCCTCGCCCAGACCACAGCCCAGGCCGCACTCGCGAGGCTGACCACCGCCGAGAAGGCGGCTCAGCTGATGATGTGCTGGTCGCTGTCGCGGACCGAAAACGATTACCCCCGACTGCACGAGCTCCGGCAGTGGATCGAGGAGCCCGGGATCGGCGGCGTGATCCTGTCGCTCGGCGAGACCGCGGACGCGGTCGAACTGATCGCCGATCTCCAGGCGCGCTCGGCCATCCCGCTCGTCGTCGCCGGCGACTTCGAGAACGGCGTCGGCTTCCGGCTCGACGACGCGACCGACCTCGGCCCGCAGATGCTGCTCGGCGCGACGCGGTCGGCCCGCCTCGCGCGCCTCGCCGGCGAGGTCACCGGCCGGGAGACCCGCGCGATCGGGGCGCACTGGGACTTCGCCCCGGTCCTCGACGTGAACATCAACCCGCTGAACCCGATCATCCAGATCCGGTCGTTCGGCGCCGACCCGCACCTCGTCGCCCGCCTCGGCGTCGCCTGGACCCAGGGCATCCAGTCGACCGGCGTCCTCGCGACCGGCAAGCACTTCCCGGGCCACGGCGACGTCTCGACCGACTCGCACCACGAGCTGCCGGTCGTGCCGGCGAGCCGGGAACGCCTCGAGCAGGTCGAGCTCGTCCCGTTCCGCGCGGCGATCGCCGCGGGCATCGGCTCGATGATGACCGGGCACCTGTCGGTCGGCGGACTCGGCGTCGATCCCGCGACTCCGGCCACGCTGTCGCCCGAGATCCTCACCGGCCTGCTGCGGAAGGAGCTCGGCTACGACGGCCTCGTCGTCACCGACGCGCTCGACATGGGCGGCCTGAAGTCCGTGACCCCGGTCGAAGCAGCGGTCCGCGCGCTGATCGCCGGCGCCGACCTGCTGCTGATGCCGCCCGACCCGGTCGCGACGCGGGATGCGGTCGTCCAGGCGATCGCCGACGGCAGGGTCCCGGCGAGCCGGCTCGACGAGGCCTGCCTCCGCGTGCTGCGGCTCAAGGAGGAGATGGGACTCCTGACCGGCGGCGGCGGGAGCGAGCCCGACTGGCGGACGAAGGTCGGCAGCGCCGCGCACGAGGCGATCGGGGCGGAGATCGCACGGCGCGGCATCACGCTGCTGCGCGACCCGCACGGCACCGTGCCGGTCGCGCGCAGCGGTCCGCTGACGCTGGTCACGGTCCGCGCCGCGAAGGACGGCGCGGACGCGGGACGCGAGTTCGCCGCCGAGCTCGCG
>JAQCBR010000109.1 GCA_027621295.1 Planctomycetota bacterium | reverse complement strand
CCGACCCCAACCTCGCCGGACTCCCGCTCCTCCACCAGATCCTCGTCGTCGACCCCGGGGCACCAGGCGGTCTGGCCGCGACCTCTGGCGGCGGAGGAGCCGTGTTCCGGCGCCCCTGACTCCTGCACTGCCTGCCCGCCTGCCACGCCGTATCACTATGGGCGCCTTCCTCACTGTTCCTCTCCTCCTCAGCGCGATGGCGGTCGCCCAGGGCCCGACCGTTGCGACCGTCAACGACCCCAACTCACCCGGCACGGTCGGCGACCAGCTGCTGTCGCTCGACGAGGCGATCCAGCTCGCCAACGGCACGCTGGCCGCGGCGGCGCTGTCGCCGGCCGAGCAGGCCCAGGTCGTCGGCGCAGGCACCCCGACGGTGGTCGAAGTGGACCGTGCCACCACGCCGACGATCACGCTGCACGCGACGCCCAGCCCGATCGACCGCCCCGCGGCCGGAGGCATCTTCGAGCTGCGCGGAGTCGGCGGTCGGCCGGTGCTCGATGCTTCGGGCCTCGCGCTCGGGCTCCGCGTTCGCACCAACGGCGCGGTGCTGTCGAACCTGGAGCTGTCCGGCGGCCAGGTCGGCATCGACGCGGACTCTTCGGCCGGCATGGTGATGAACACCCGCCTGATGCTGAGCGGGCTCCGCGTGACCGGCCAGAGCCAGGCAGGCATCAAGCTGTCCGCCGTCGGCATGATGCGGATGCTGATGGTGACGCTGACGCACTCGAGCTTCGAGAGCCTCGGCACCGCGATCGAGGTCGACGACCGCTCGATGAACGGCCCGGTGATGGCCGACATCGAGTTCGTCACGTTCGAGAACGTCGCGCGCGGCCTGCTCGCCAGCGTGAACGCCACCGGCGCGATGACGATGCTCCGGCTGTGGCGGTGCAAGATGGCGCAGAGCGAGCGGCTCGCCGTGGTCCGCCACGACCCCGCCTCCGACCAGCGCATCATGTTGATGCTGGTCGCCAGTTCGTTCGAGACGACCGAGGACACGGTCGATGCGACCGGCTCAGCGCTCGTCGAGACCGCAGTGCACGTGCACGCATCGGACATCCTTCCCGCAGCGGGCAAGAACTCGTTCGTGCTCGGCCCCTCGACCGCACGCATCGACTTCCACGCCAGCGAGAACACGATCCGAGGCGACCTGGACATCTCGGAAGGTCCGCTCAACCGCCGGCTGTGGGCCTGGAACAACCACTTCGTCGACGGGACGATGTCCGTCCGGAACCTCGGCTCTCCGAACAGCTTCCGCTGGAACCGCTTCGAGAACTGCACGATCCGCAACGACGTCGCCAGCACGGCGACGTTCCAGCACACGTCGTCCGAGTTCTCGGGCTGCACTTTCGACGGCCAGGCGTTCGCCGCTCCGATCGCGCTCGAGAACTGCCTGCTCGAGAACTGCGCGATCAATGGAAACGTCACGCAGGTCTCGCCCGCTCCTTCCCCGTGGCTCGGCGCATCGTGGGGTTCGACCGATTCGCCCGCCGTGGGGTCGACGCTCGCACTGCACCTCGATCTCCCGGCCGGGATGATGGGCATCTGGCAGATCGGCGTGTCGAACTCGCGCGTGATCCTGACCCAGGAACCCTGGCGTGACTACGCGTTCGTCCGCCCGAACATCCTCGTCCCCGGCATCTACGCGTATCGCTCCACGGTCTCGATCCCGGTGCCGAACGACCCGAACCTGATCGGCCAGGAGCTCTACTGCTGGCCGACGACCGCACCGTTCCTCGGCCAGGCCCACATCCCGCCGATCAACCTCCCGCGCGGCGTGCACCTGACGATCCGCTGATCGCCGCCCGCCCGGAGCTCCGCGGCGGCGTCAGCCCTCGCGGTCGCTGGACTCGCCGCCGAGCAGTCGCGCGGCGATCCGGCGCACGACCGAAGCCGGGATCGCCAGCGTCTCGATCCGCCCGGCTCGCGCGATGTTCACACCGACCGCGCGGCCATCGACGTCGAGCAGAGGCCCCCCGCACGACTCCGGACGGAGGATCGTGTCGTGCTGGAGAACGAGACCGAAGCCAGCACGGATGCCGCTCAGCGGCCCCCAGAGCGGCTCCTGATCACTCGGCGCGCCGCGCCGATCCCGGCGCAGCGTCGCCTCGACGTCGAGCTCGTCTGCGCCCCTACGCACCCGCAGCTGGATCCGGTCGCCCGGCACCCGGCGCTGGACGGCCCGCACGAACTGCGTCCTGTCATCGAGTGCCTCCCCGTCCATCGCCAGGATCACGTCCTCGGCGAGCAGGCCCGCCGCGGCCGCCGCGGTGTCCGGCTGCACGAGACTGAGCTGGACCACGCCCGGCTTGGTCTCGAGCTGGACGCCCAGGTAGCCCCGCTTCGACGAGTGCTCGTACGCAGGCGCACTCAGCACGCCGATCCCCAGCACTGCCTCCGACCCGTCGGTCGACACGAGCCACGATCCAGGCGCAGGGTCAGCATCGACCCATTTCACAGGAGTGAGCCCTGCAGGGTCTTCGACGCGGAGCACCGCGAGATCCTCGAGCTCGTCGATCCCGATCCGACGGACCGCGCGCGGATCGCCGTCGCCGACCACGCAGGTGAGTTCCCCTTCCCCGAGTTCACTGGCCTTGGTGACGAGGTGCCCGTCGGCATCCAGGACAGTTGCCAGGACCTTGATCTCGCCGTCCGAGCGGATGACGGCCGCGCATCGACCGGCCTCCGCCACCACCGGCGAGAACACTTCGACGACGCTGGGATCGTCGCGCAGGGAGCGGATGCGACCGCGCTCGCGCTGCGCCGTCGCGTCGACGGCGAGGAGGGCGACGACGATCGCTGGGCCGAGGCTGTGACGGACGCGGAATCTCATGGGGCCCTCCTGGGCAACTCGACGTCGAGTTCGAGGATCTCGTCGCCACGCTGGACCTCGAACCGCACCTGATCCGACTCCCGCGCGCGCAGGGCCTGCGAGTAGGCCGGGCGACCGTCGATGTCCGCGCCGTCGACCTTGAGGATTCGGTCGCCGGCTTCGAAGCCCGCGTCCGCTGCGCGGGATTCCGTGACCACCTCGCGCACGACCATCCGGCCGTCCTCGGTTGCGCGTTCGAAGCGCAGCCCGAGAGGCCGGTAGGCGGTTCGGGCCGACTCCTCGCTGGCGACCTCGCCCGCCAGCAGCGAGTCCCACTCGGCGTGGAACGCGTCGATCGGGACGTGCATGTTCTGCGCGAGGTTGCGCGAGATCCGGCTGTTGATCCCGACGATCCGACCTTCCATGTCGAACAGCGGGCCGCCGGAGTCCCCGCCCTGCATCGTGCAGTCGGTGACGAGGTAGCCCGACTCGGGAACCCGGAGAACGCGCCCGAGTCGGGCCGGGACTGCCCGGCCCGGCTTCGCGCCGCTGGCGTGGCCGAGCATCAGGCACCACTGCCCTGTCACGAGTCCCGCAGACTGACCCATCGGGCAGGTCGGGAACTCCCCTTCGGTGGTCACGCGGACGAGCCCGGTGTCAGTGGCATTGTTGAGCCCGAGGCTCACACCTTCGATCTCCCGACCGTCGTGGAGCTCGATACGGAGCTTCCGCCCCGCCTTCTCGGTGACGTGGCCTGCGGTCAGCACGAGCCCGCCTTCGATCAAGACGCCCGTCGCGCCGGGGAGACTCACGGTCGCGGGGACGACCCGGGCCAGCAGCGCCTGGACGTGGCCCTGCATCGCACGAACCTCGGCGAGGTTGGCGGGCGCGCCGCCCGCGAAGATCTCGGCGAGGCGCTCCTTCGTGGGCGGCTCGCCCTGGGCGGGAGCAACGGCCGCGAGGGCCAGGGCCCACGGCAGGACGGAGGGAGTCAGTCGCATGGGGAGTCGAGCAGCCTGGGCAGGCTGCCCGAGGATAGCGCCGATCCCCCGACGCGGCAGGCCTCGCGACCGAGGCCGCGCGCGCTGCTACTTGGCGTTCGCCCGGCGGAGCGACTCACCGAGCGCCGCCAGCTCCGCGTCCTCGAAGCGCTCGGTGGTGCGCAGCATGCCGAGGAAGTGCTCGATCTCGTGCTCCTTGGCCGGGAAGCCACAGTTGCCCTTCGGTCCGTCGGACGTCGCCAAGGGCGCGAGCTCGGCGTTCGTGAACACGAACCACGGGATGCCCCCCTGCCGTCCCTGACGCAGCAGTGCGGCGACGGTCTTGCCGTTGGCCATCCGGTCCTGGTCGATCTTCACGTCGACGAAGACGCGACCGAGCACCGGCGCCACGTCCGGCTGGGCGAGCCACGCCTCGAGCTTGTGGCACCAACCGCACCACGGCGCGCCGATGTGCACGAACATCAGTCGCCCCGACTGGCGGGCCTCCTCCTGCGCGGTCGCAATGCGGTCACATGCATCGACAGGCGCCGCGACGTGCGCCTCCAAGAACTGGAGGACCTTGGCCGGGTCGTGGTTCGGCCCGTCCTCGAGTTCGGCCGTGTCCTTGTGCGTCACCGTCGCACCGTCGGCGCCGACGACCGTCAGGTAGGGGTAGCCATGCGCACGGTGGTCGGACCCGAACCGCGCCGAGAGCTCGACGTGCTTTTCACCGCGCCCGATGTCGACGTGGACGAGCTCGTACTCGTCCCGCATCACGCGACGCACCGCCGGATCGGTCCGGAGCACGTCATCTAGCTTGTAGCACCAGCCACACCAATTGCCGCCGTACATCAGCAGCACGCGCTTGTTGTCCCGCGCTGCGACCGCGAGCGCCGACGCGACGAGCTGCTCCGCGTCCGCAGCCTCGTCATAGATCGGTTCACGGACCTTCTTGGGCGGCTGGACGAGAGGGACCGGCTTCTGGGTTTCCTGCGCACCGCAGGAAAGGGCGAGGCCGAAGAGGGCAGAGAGAACGAAGGCCGATGCTGCGTGCTTGTTCATGGCTGTGCGATATGCGGGAACACGAGTGTCCCAGATCCGCGAGCCCCGGAAACCGATCTCCTGACGAATCGCCGTCCCGCGCGGCCTGGAGGGGACTGGCTGACCCCCGACGCGTGGCAAGGTCTGGTGTGGCGGGCTAACATCGCGCGCCTGCTCCCCACGCCCGGACGGCGGGCGAGCCTGCCCCATGAGAACGCCCGCACGGATCGAACCCCGCCTCCTGGGTCAGATGACCAAACGGAGGATTGTCGACGTGCTGCGCGCCCGGGGACCGAGTTCGCGGGCGGAGATCGTCCGCGAGACCGGGATCAGCGCCCCGACGATCTCGAAGGCGGTCGGATCGCTGCTCGAAGCCGGACTCCTCGAAGAGAGCGACTCGCCGAGCACCACGACGGTCGGCCGACCCGGTCGACCGCTGATGCTCGCAACGAAGACGTCGCACGTGATCGGCGTGGTCCTCGACGCCGACCGCATCCGCACGGTCACGGCAGGCCTCGACGGCGCGCTCCATGACGAGACCGTGGACGAACGCGCGACGCCCGAGTCCTACGCAGAGCTGCTCGACGCCGTCGTAGACATGCTGACGCCGGTGTTGACGTCCGAGATCAACGTCCAGGGCATCGGGATCAGCACGCCCGGCCTCACCGACCAGGTTCGCCAGGAGGTCGTGCTGTCGCCGAACCTCCCGTGCACGAACGGCCGATCCCCGTCCACCGATCTGCAGGCGAGGCTCGGGGTGCCTTGCTGGTTGGTCCGCGAGACCCATGCCCTCTGCCTCGCGGAGCGCATGCAGGGCAGGGCCCGGGCGCTCGATGACTTCGTGATGCTCGACGGAGGCGCCGGGCTCGGCATCGGCGTCGTGCAGCGAGGCGAGCTCCTCCACGGACACCGGGGCCTCGCCGGAGAGCTCGGCCACGTGACCGTCGAGCCGGACGGAATCCGCTGCGGGTGCGGAAACGTCGGCTGCCTCGAGACGCGCGCCACCGACCACGCGCTGCTGCGGGATGCGAGCCGCACGCTCGGCCGCGCACTCGATCCCCGTGAGTTGATCGAGATCCTGACCACCCCGTCTGCCGAGCGTGATGCGATCGCAGGAGACGTCGATCGGGTCACGACGTGGTTGGCCGTCGCGATCGCCGCCGCGATCAATCTGTTCAACCCCCGTGCAGTCTTCGTGCATGCACGCTGGCCGCGAGCGAGGGCCGACCTGTTCGACGCGGTCAGGGAGCGTGCTCTCGAGAGAGCGCTGCTCCCCACGGCGACCCACTGTCCGATCCAGTTCGCGAGTGCGACGAAGCTGCACGGCGCGGTCGCAGGCGGGCTCCAGCGACTCTTCGATCAGCAGACCCACTGACGTGCGCTGCCCGATCCTGCTCCTCGCGGGCATCGTGTCCGCACTCTCGGGCGCCAACGCTGCACGGGCGCAGATCGCAGAGTCGACGGTCCTGGTCGTCAACGGCAGGTCTCCGGAGTCCCGCACCGTCGCGCGCGCCTGGGCCCGTCTCCGTGCGATCCCGACCGAGCACACGATCGTGCTCGACGACGTGCCCGCCACCGAGGGGGTGATCCCGGTGGGCGCTTTCCGGGAGACGATCCTCCGCCCGGTACGCACGTGGCTGGACGCGCGTGGCATGACCGAGCAGACCACTCTGGTCACGTTCTCGGTCGGCTTCCCGTACGGCGTCGACTTCGACGCCGACGCTCGTGCACAGGGTCTCGAGCTCGCGCCGCCGATCTCACCGATCGCGTCGCTGACGTCGATGACCTACCTGGGCACGCAAGTCGACGCCGGCGATGCGAGGTCCTACCTCGCGCTGGACGCGAACCGTGCGTTCGCCGGTCCCGGTCGTGCACGAGAGCTCGGCGTGACCCGACCGATCGAGCCGGATACCGACGCGTTCCTGCCGGCTGCGATGCTCGGCTACGTCGGCCCGAACGGCTCGACGGTGGCTCAGGTCCTCTCCTATCTGGAGCGCAGCTCGGACGTCGACGGGAAGTGGCCCGACGGCACGATCTACCTGCTCGCGAACGACGACGTCCGCGCCAACACGCGCGAACCGCTGTTCGCCGACGCGGTCGATCGGCTGCGCGCAGGCGGATTCGCCGCGCGCGTCCTCGAGAAGGGGACCGACGGCGAAGACGGGATCCTGCCGCGCGGTCACGAAGACGTGCTCGGACTGGTCGCCGGGATCGCCGGCTTCGACTGGACCGAGTCGGGCAGCACGCTGGTCGCGGGTGCGCTGGCCGAGCACCTGACGTCGTTCGGTGCGCACTTCGGGACTTCGGGGCAGACGAAGTGCGTCCGCTTCCTCGAGGCGGGCGCCGCAGGAACCTGCGGGACGGTCGCGGAGCCGTACGCGGTGCAGCCGAAGTTCCCCGTCCCCCACCTCCACCTGCACTATCTGCGCGGCGCGTCGATGGTGGAGGCGATGTACCTGAGCATCCAGGGTCCCTACCAGACACTGATCCTCGGCGACCCTCTGTGCCGACCCTTCGCCAGCTTCGCGGCCGTGGAACTCGATGCCCCGAGGGCCGACGTGGCGTGGTCCGGCACGGTCGCGATCGAGGTCGGGGCCACACGTGCAGAGCTCGGCGAGGAGCCCGAGTCCGTCGAGGCCTGGGTCGATGGCAGGCGGATCGGACGAGCCGCTCTCGGCCAGCCCATCGACTGGGACACGTCGGAGTGCTCGGACGGCCATCATGAACTGCGCGTCGTCGCGGTCGGCCCGCCACCGCTTCGGCTGCGTTCACGCTCCGACCGGATCACCATCCAGGTCCGCAACCACCGGCTCGAAGTCCGCACGCAGCCTCGGAAGACCGCGGTCCACAGCGGCGAGGCGATCTCCGTGAGGGTCACTTCCAAGGGCTGCAGGACGGTGGAGATCCGCGAAGGTGTCCGCGTGATCCAGGCCACGGCGGGCCGCACGTCGTTCACGGCCGAGGTTCCCACGCTCGACCTCGGGACGGGGACGTTCGTGCTGCACGCGATCGGACGGTCGAAGGACGGCCTCGAGGTCCGCGGCGCCCCGTTCGAGGTCGAGGTTCGCGCGCCGTCCGGCGGCTGACCGAGATCAGCGCTTCGTCGCTCGGAGCAGGGTCGAGCCGACCGCGCAGAGTGCGCCGAGGACGAGCATCGCCGTCGCCGCCCGCTCGGACTCGTCGAGCACCTCGGCCGGACACTCGTGCGCCCAGAGTGCGGCCTTCGTCAGGTCGTCCTGGAACACGAACGTGAGCTGCCCCAGGGCACGCCACAGGAAGAACGTCCCACGGACTTCCTCCCGGAGAGAGTGCATCGACCAGACCTGCCCGTGCAGCAGGAGACCCATGCCGATCAGGACTCCCCCGCAGAGGAGCAACCACCAGCGCGCCATCGTGATGGCCATGGGGCGACCATAGGCGAACCCGTCCCGCCGCGCCGCAGCCGAGAACTCGGCCGATCCGAGGTTCCGTCACCGACCCGGGTCCAACATCATGCGGCGATGCACGACTGGCTCGAAGTCGCGCTCGGGTTGGTCCTCCTCCTCTGCGGCGCGGAGGCCCTGGTCCGCGGGGCCGTGTGGCTGACGCTGGCTCTCGGCGTCTCCCCGATGCTCGTCGGGGTCACGCTCGTCGCTCTGGGCACGTCCGCCCCGGAACTGGTCGTCGCCTGGCGGGCGGGTCTCGAGGGAGCGCCCGGACTGGCCGCCGGCAGCGTGCTCGGCAGCAACATCGCCAACGTCGCGCTCATCCTGGGGCTTGCCGCCATGGTGAGGCCGATCACGCACGCACCGCGCTCGGCGCGATTCGAATGCAGATACCTGCTCGGTGTCTCGGCACTGCTGCTGATCCCGCCGGCCATCGATCGCCCGCTCGGACCCGCAGAGGGCGTCGTCCTGCTCGCGCTCCTGCTCGCGTTCAACGCGATCCTGGTGCTGCGCGAACTGCGCCAGCGCGGCCAACTCGCGGACGAGGACCTCCCGGAGGTCGGCGACCGATCGCTCGGCCGATCGCTCACCTGGCTCGCGATCGCCGCGGCCGGCGGCGTGGGCCTGCACTTCGGCGGCGGATTCCTGATCGACGGTGCAACCGGCGTCGCCCGGACTTTCGGCGTCTCGGACGCCACCATCGGCCTCACGGTCATCGCGCTCGGCACGAGCATGCCGGAACTCGCGACCAGCGTGGTCGCCGCGAGGCGCGGTCACTCGGAGATCGCGCTGGGCAACGTCCTCGGCAGCAACGTGTTCAACATCTGCCTCGTGCTCGGGACGGCAGCCGTGATCGCCCCTCTCCCGATGGCCTGGCAGCCCGAGGGAACGATGGCAGCCATAGGCCTCGGACTGACCGTCGCGCTCGTGGCGATGCTGCAGCGCGGCCGGATCGGCCGCGTCGCTGGCGCCCTCCTCGTCAGCGCCTACGCGGGAGCCATGGCCCTCGCCGTGGTCTCGGGTTGACCGACGGATCCCCTGCCCGACGGTTCCTCCGGCTACAGTGGCGCCGCCATGATCGAGCTCTGCCTCACGCTCTGCCTGGCCTTCCAGGATCCCGAGCCCCGACCGCAGGAGGCTCCCCCCGCCCCGGCCGCGCCCGCCTACGAAGAGTGGGACGACAAGACTGCGAAGGAGGCGGTGAAGGACTTCGAGAAGAAGATGAAGCCGAAGTCCGCGTCACTTCGCGACAAGCTCGCAGCCGTCGAGGGGCTGGCGCAGGGCCGGAACGCGAAGCTCGTGGCTCCGCTGGCGAAGACCTGCCTCACCGAGAAGGCGCTCACGGTCCGCAAGGCCGCTGCCGACGCGCTCGCCCACCAGCCCGAGAAGGAAGCGAAGCGCGCAGTGCTGACCCTCCTGGGCGACGCACAGCTCCGCGACGTGCCGCAGGTCTGCGCCTCGCTCCTGCTCGCACTCGGAACGCTCGGCTACGAGGCAGGGCGCGACTGGAAGCACCTGGAGGGCCTGTTCGATCGTGACTACGCCGCCGAACGCGTGCCGCTCCAGCAGGCCATGCTGAAGCTGATCCAGGGCTGCGGTGAGCTCGAGGCGCTCGACCTGCTCGTCGACAACCTCGGCGAACCGATCCCGGCCGATCCGGACGACCCGGCGAATCCGCCGGCCTCCTACTGGGAAGCGCGCTGGAAGGCCTGGAGCGTCTGGCGCGAGGACGTGAAGGCGACGCTCCTGTCGCTCACGGGCCAGCGGTTCAGCACCGCCGAAGAGGCGAAGATCTGGATCAAGAAGAACGGCGCAGAGCTCAGACGGCGGAACAAGTGAGCCTGGGGACCGCTGCAGCCGACCTCGTCGCGCGGCTCCGCGCGAGCGCTCCCTGGCTCCTCGCACCGGAGCTCGGCACCTGCATCGTCGGCTCTGCCGCAACCGCCGAAGCCTGCCGGCGCGCTGGCCTGCGCGGCCCCGACGCCGAGGACGTCGACCTCGCCTGGGGAATCGACCCCGACGCCGCAGCGGCGCTGCTGGATGCGCACGGTGTCCGGCTGCCGACCACGGAGGGGAGCCGCTCGCGCGGGACGCTCGCCTGCTCGGTCGCGGGGCTACGGATCGAGATCACCAGTTTCCGCGGCGCGGGTGCGAGCCTGGAGGCCCGGATCACGGACGACCTCGCCCACCGGGACATGACGATCGGCGCGCTGGCGTGGTGGCTGGGCGAAGACCGCATCCTCGACCCGTTCGACGGGCTCGCGCACTGGCGAGAACGGCGCATCGAGCCGGTCGGCGATCCGGCAGCCCGGGTCGCAGAGCACCCGATCCGCTACCTGCGGTGGTTCCGCCGCGCGCACGAGCTGGGCTTCGAGCTCGGGCGGAGCATCCGCAAGCTCGCGGTCGATCCCGGCTGGGCGGTGCGCACGCCGCGCGAGGCCGTCGCCGCCGAGCTGCGCCGCGCACTCGACCGCCAGGCGTCGCCCGGCGACATGCTCGTCGACCTGCACGAGACCGGTGCGCTCCGACACTTCGTGCCGGAGCTCGACCCACAGTTCGACGGTCGCCCGGCCGGACCGCGCCGTCACCACCCCGAGGTCGGCCAGGCTCTACACCTCGTGCTCGCGCTGCGCTGGGCCGCCGAGCGGACGCGCGGTCTCGGCGTCGACGCGCGGAACGCGGTGATGGTCGCCGTGCTCGCGCACGACCTCGGCAAGAACCTCACCGCCCCCGACGACCTTCCCTCGCACCACGGCCACGAGCACGCAGGCATCCCGATCCTCCGCGCGCTGCTCGACTCCCTCCCGGGGCTGACGGACGCCCGTGGCCGCCGCCTCGCCGAGCTCGTGTGCCGGCACCACCTCGACGTGCGGCGCCTCGGCGAGATGCGCCCGGCCACGCTCGCCACGCTGTACGACAGGTCGCTGCGCGGACAGGACTTCCCCGGCGAGCTGTTCGCACTCGCGGTCGGCGCCGACGTCGGCGGCCGCCTCGGCCACGAGGCCGAGGGTGACGCGGTCCAGGCCGAGGTCGAACGCGACGTCCGCCTCCTGCGCGAAGCCGCGAGCTCGGTCGACGCAGCAGCGATCCGCAGCCGGTGCGACCCGGGCGACCTGGAGCGGTTCCGCTCCGAGCTCCACGCCGCACGTGCCCGCGCGATCCGGGCCGCCGGGTTGGGCCGGAACTGATCCGACGCTTCAGGCCGGGGAGGGTCTGGTTCCCACACCGAGGGGAGCAGGTGCTCGACATGGCGGGACGCCGAGGAGCCGAGCGTTGAACTCGCCCGTGGACCGTCTCCAATGGCGCGCGTGACGCGAAAGCTCTCCAGAACCGGTCGCCTGATGATGGCGGCGTGCGCGGTGACCTTCGCGCTGGTGTTCCTCGAGCTCGGGCTCCGCGTGCTCGACCCGTTCCACGCCGGGGAGGCGATCGACCGCGAGACGTTCGCCCGAGCGATCCTGGTCCGCGACGACGCCGGCACGCTTCGGCTGCAGCGCGGTGCGACGGCGAGCCTCCTCGGACAGGAGGTCGCGGTGTCCGACCAGGGGTTCCGCAATCCGCCGGTCAAGATCCCGAAGCCCGAGGGGACCTTCCGCGTGCTGGTGATCGGCGACTCGGTCGCGTTCGGCTGGGGCGTGGCCGCAGCCGAGTCCTTCCCGCGCGTCATCGAGACCCTCCTCCGCGACGCAGGCTGGCCGGGGGACGGACGGACCGTCGAAGTCGTCAACGCGGGCGTGCCCGGCTGGGGCGCCCCCAACGAGCTGCTGTTCCTCCGCGACGAGGGCATCGCCCTCGAGCCCGACCTCGTGCTGGTCACGCTCGTCAACAACGACCTTACGGACGTGCTCCAGGCGATCGCGCCGTCGGACGATCCCCCGCCGCTGGTCTTCCCCGACTGGGTCCGCGCGTCGTACCTCGGACGCTTCGCCGAGCAGGTGACCGCGTCGTGGACGGGGCGCACCGCCCGCCCCGATTTCTTCCTGACGCTCGACCTCGCGCCCGAGCCGGTGCAGCGGGCTTCGGCGGCGCTGGTCCAGGCGTTCGCAGCGATGAAGGTGCTGTGCGGTGCCATCCCGTTCGCCGTGATCGACACCGTGGGCACAGCCGAGGGCTGGCGGCTCGAGCCGTTCGCAGAGGGCGCCGAGGCGGCCGGCATCGCGCGGATCGAGGCGTTCCTCGCGACCGAGGGCTACAGGGAGCGCTACTCGGTGGCTGCGACGGACGACCATCCCAACGCGGCCGGGCACCGCGACCTCGCGGCGCCGATCGCTGCGTGGATCAGGACGAACGTCCGCTGACGAGCCGCCGGTCCGTCGGGAGGGTCACGTCTCGGCCGACTTCCATGCCGGTCGGTAGGCGATGCCGAGCGACGCGATGCGCTGGATGAGGCGATCGTAGTCCAGACCCGCCGCCTCCGCCGATTCGGCGAAGTCCTCGCCGAACGAGAGGTCGGGGTTCGGGTTGGCTTCCAGCACGAAGACCCGGCCCTCGGCGTCCATGCGCAGGTCGATCCGTGCGAACCCACTCAGCTCCAGCGCCCGGTGGATCCGCTTCGCGAGACGCTGGATCGACGCGACCTGGTCGGGCGTGAGGTCCGATGCCTGCTCCGAGCGAAGTCCGATCCGCTCCTGGTAGCCGTAGTCCGACTTGACCTTCGCGGTCGCGATCGCGGGTGCACCGGGCGGCAGGTTGTCGAACGTGAGCTCCCAGACCGGGAACGTCGTCAGCCGCTCGTTGCCGAGGACGCCCACGGTGAGCTCGCGTCCCTCGATGTACGCCTCGGCCATCGCATCGTGGCCGATCTTCTCGTGCACGAACGCGACCCGCTCCCGGAGCTGCTCCTCGTCACGGACGATCGACGCCTGGGCGATGCCGAGCGACGCGTGCTCCGCGACCGTCTTCACGATCAGCGGATAGCGCGTCTTGGCCGGCACGCGGATCGGCTGCCCGCGGCGGAACACCAGGAACGCCGGGGTCCTCACCCGGTGGTAGGAGAGGATCTTCTTCGAGAGCACCTTGTCGTTGCTCAGCAGGAGCCCACGCGGATTGGCCCCCGTGTAGGGAACCTTCAGCAGCTCCAGGTAGCTGACGACGTGCGCGTCGTAGATCGCGATGTCATGGAAGAAGCGCAGGCAGTTGAACACGACGTGGGGCCGGTGGGCTTCGATCGCCTGTCGGATCGGCACCAGCTCGTCCTCGACGCCGACCTTGATGACCTCGTGCCCGGACACCCCCAGCGCCCGCCAGACGTCGTACTCCATCCGGAACGGATGGATCTCGTCCGCGCTCAGCCCCGTGATGTCATCCGGCGGCAGGAACGGGCGATGGCAGATCTGGACGACGCGCAGCTTCTTCACCGCAACACCTCCTTGAGAATCCCGCGACCCGACCGGGTCGACAACACGGCGACGAGCACCGCGACGTCCACGAGCGCGGCCCGCTCCGTGCGCGCGAGCCGGAGATCGAGCTGCCGGCAGCGCACGATGAGGATCCGCAGGATCTGATCGACGACGTAGCGCGGCTGCGAAGACAGCTCCGACACCCTGTTCCGGAGCTGGACCCTGTGTCGCTGCAGGAACTTGCCCGCCGACCCACGCCGCCCACCGCTCGCGAAGATCCCGTGGAGTGCCCGGTCGTAGCTGGTCGCCGGGTCACGGCCGTACAGCGCC
>JAQCBR010000279.1 GCA_027621295.1 Planctomycetota bacterium | reverse complement strand
CCGTGCCAAGTCGAGTGCGAGGATCGGGTCCGGGCCCTCCGCCAGACGGCGTGCCGACGCGCCCCTCACGCGGGGGTCCGGATCAGCCACGCCACGCCGGAGCCCGTCCGAGAACATCGGATCCATCGGATCCGACGCACGCACGGCCACCACGCGCAGGATCGGCTCCGACTGACCGAGCGCCGCCGCGACCGCGGCACGCCGCAGCGGCCCCTCGTCGAGCAGCGCCTCGAACGCCTGCCGACGCGCTGCCAACCCCTCTCCGCCCCGCACCAGCGCGAGCAGGTCCCGCGCCGTCCACGACGGCCGCTCGGCGTCCAACACCTCCTGCAGACCGAGCACCCTGTCGCGGTGGGATCGCACGAACGCGTCGTCCCCGGTCACCGCGGCCAGGAAGGCCGCAGCCCTCTCCCGCTCCCCCCGTGCGACCGAGAGCTCGGCCCGCTGCAGTGAGAGCAGCGCGAGGTCGGGATGCTCGCCGAGCAGTCCGTCGAGGATCCGTGCCGCCTCATCGAGCGACCAGACGTCGTGGAGGAGGCGCGCATGCACGAGGGCGAGATCGACGCGCTCCGGCGACGCCGCGCGCACCGCCGCCATCACGGCGATCGCATCACCGAAGCGTTCGTCCAGGGTCAGCAGGTCGATCAGCGCGAAGGCTGCGGACGGGCCCTCCACCGGATCACGCAGCAGTTCGCGGAGAGCGCGTTCGCCCTCCGCGGGCATCCCGGTCGCGATCCACGCCTTCGCCCGCAGCACGCGCGCGCCCGGCAGGAGCTCGAGGGGAACCTCGATCACCCCGAGCAGCTCGAGCACCCGCCGCGGACTGCCGGCCGCGGAGGCCTGGAAAGCCGCCCGCGTGATCACCAGCGGATCGGTCGGATACGCATGGGCGAGCGCGAGGACGGCGTCGTCGGCAGCGCGGTCCTCTCCCGACGACCGCAGCAGCGCGACGCTGACGAGGTCCTGGTCCGGATCACCGCTCGGCAGGGGCCCGACCCGACGACCCTCCTGTTCCGCACGGACGAGCGCCTCGTCGATCCAACGGATCCGCGTGGCCACGTCCGTAGCCGAACGCTGCTCCTCGCCCGTCCTGCCAGGAGCAGGAACTGGCTGCGCCGCCTCCCGCGTCGGGTCTCCGACTCCGGCGCAGCCTCCGAAGAAGGCAGACAAGGCCAAGACCCACCGCCATGACATGGCCGAACATCGGAACCGATCGAAGGCCATCGACCAAGGACTGCACTCTGGTTCCAGGTCGACGCCATGCGACGATGCCACGATGCCCCGAAGCCGTGAGGAGATCCGTCCCGGACTGGCGCGCAACATCCTCGGCGTCGCGGTCGAAGCGGCCGTGGCGGCGGGTGCCGAGGTCTTGCGGCAGTATCGCGACACGCCGCGTCGCGACGTGGAACGCAAGGGGACGGGCGACTTCGTCACCCGCATCGATCGCGCCGTGGAGCGGCTGCTCCGCGAGCAGATCCTGGCGGCGTTCCCCGGACACGGCTTCGTCGGCGAAGAGTCGGGCGCGACCCGCCCGGACGCGGACTTCGCGTGGGTCGTCGACCCCATCGACGGCACCAGCAACTACGCGCAGGGACTCCCTGTCTTCGCCGTGTCCGTCGCATGCCTCCACCACGGCGCCCCCGTCGCGTCCGCACTCCACTGCGCCCCCGGAGGAGTCACGTTCCGGGCTTCGCGGGGCCGGGGCGCGTTCTGCGGACGGAGGCGGCTCCGCGTTCCGGACGTCCGCCTCGACGACGCCAGCGTGATCGGAGCGCAGTGGTTCCGGGGTGAGTTCTCTCCCGGGTTCCTCGGACCTCTCTGCCGCTCCGGCGCGCGCATCCGGACGTTCGGCAGCACGGTGACCCAGATCTGTGACGTCGCGGCCGGCCGGCTCCACGCGAACGTCCAGCTCCAGGGCAAGCTCTGGGACATCGCCGCGGTCAGCCTCCTCGCGGAGGAGGCGGGCGCGCGTTTCACCGACCTCGCCGGACGTCGCATCCTCCCGTTCCCAGACCTAGACGGGGACCGGCACTACCCGTCGATCACCGCTCCACCGTCGATGCACCGTGCGCTGGTCCGCATGCTCCGACCCGCCCCCACGGCCGCCAACGACTCCTGAGCACCCTTGTTGTTTCGCCTGCGTAGCACACGCGTCGCAGGCGTGACGGTTCCGCTCGAAACGGCGCTCCAGAACCCCGCCCGAGGTGGACGCCCCCGCCCGGAGCGTGCAGAATCCCGGGCCGTCGGCGCCACTGGCACCGATCTTGCGACCCGGCACCCCGCCGGAGGACGAGACCTCTCCTTCCACCCTCCGCAAGGACACCACGACCGCACGGCGGTCGATCCCTTCTGGAGCATCGAACAGATGAAGAACCTGCTGATCTCGAGCCTGGTGTGCGCGGGCCTCACCTGTGCGCTGCCGGAAACGGCTCTCGCGCACGGCGGCCAGTACCGCGGCCCCGGTGACGTCGTTCCCCCGAACCCGGGCGGCGGCGGCGGCCGCACCCCCGGC
>JAQCBR010000278.1 GCA_027621295.1 Planctomycetota bacterium | reverse complement strand
CCGCTCGTCGGCGGTGAGCGCGTCGCAGAACGCGATCGCCTGCTCCCACGTCACCTTCTCGACCGGCTGATCCAGGCCGACGAAGTCCGACGGGTTGACCCCCGTCCGCGCGAGATACTGCGCCTGGGTCACCTCGTGCCGGGCCATCCAGAACGGCCAGGTGATCGTGACCTGGTGCACCGGCCGCTCGAGCACGCCGCTCGCCGTCGAACCCATCATGAACGTGCCCGGATCGATCCGGACCATGTCCAGCGTCGGGTTCGGCACGCTGGCGAAGATCGTCATCAACAGGTCGGTCGATCCCCACTGGCTCGTGACCGTGAGGCGCACCGTGTAGATGCCGGGCGTCGTGTAGACGTGCGCCGGGCTCTGCTGTGTCGAGTCGACGACGCCGTCGTCGTCGAAGTCCCACGCCCACGAGGTCGGCAGGTTCGACGACGTGTCGGTGAACTGCACGAGCAGCGGCGCCGCGCCCTCGGTCGGGGTCGCCGTGAAGCTCGCGATCGGCGGCCCGGGAGTGATGACCCGCTCCTCGATGTCGTTCTGCGACCAGTAGAGGAAGTTGTTGGCCTGGTCCCAGTCGAGGCACTGCACGTCGAACGTGAAGCCGACGACCGACGCGGAGTTCGGCACCGTCAGCGCGGTCGTGTCGCGCTGCCCGGTCGCATCGAGGACCGAGACGCGCTGCAGGAAGATCGTCGACAGGTCGACGCGCGACAGCCCGACCGGCGCGAAGCCCGGCAGCGTCAGCGCAGCTGCGTTCGGCTCGTGCAGCGTCCACAGCTCCATGCAGAGGTTCTGCGCGGCTGCGGCCGGGTACGAGTAGCGGTACTGGGCCGACCGGCCGACCAGCGCGGGGCTCAGCGTGGACATCGAGCGTTCGCAGCTGGACTGCGCCCACGCGTCCGCGACCGGGCCTGAGGTGTCCCGGCCGCCGATCAGGAGTGAGCGCCCGGCGCGCAGGTCGAACGTGGCCGCTGCGCTGTACCGAGCGGGCGGCAGTCCCGCGGACGGCTCTTCGGTCCACGTCGTGCCGTCCCATCGCCACGCGTCGCCGTAGACCGTCCGACCCGAGAACGTCCGGCCGCCGTGCAGGAGCAGGTCGCCGCACTGCGGGTCCGAGACGACCGCGCTGCCGAGCCGGCCGAGCGGCGACCGGCTCGGCGCGAGCTGCGTCCACGCCGTGCCGTCGAAGGTCCACGTGTCCCGGTACTGGAGGCTCGGCGCGCCTCCGCCGAACAGCAGGATCCCGCCGCGCTCGAGGTCCGCGGTCATCGCCGGACCGCGGCGCGGCGACGGGCTGTCCGGCGAAGTGACCTCGGTCCATCGGACTCCGTCCCACACCCACGTGTCGCCGTGGTAGACCGGCCCGGTCCCGAACCCGCCGAAGAGCACGGTCCGGCGCAGCCCCGGGTCGTAGGCCATGCCGAACTCGCCGCGCGGGCTCGGGCCGGTGGCCGTCGGGCGGAGCGTCCACGACGACCCGTCGTACTCCCAGGTGTCACCGAGCCCGATCGCGTCCGGGTTGGGGTTGCCGGAGCGGGGCTGGAAGCCTCCGAAGAGGACCAACCGCCGGCGACGGACGTCGTAGACCAGACCGTGTGCCCATCGTCCGGGGGGCAGGGAGGCACTGGACTGCTGCCACCCGGAGCCGTCGAGCGACCAGAAGTCGCCGAGCGCGACGCCCGTGTGGTCCTGACCGCCGAAGAGCCAGCTGAGGCCCGTGTTCGGGTCGTGGGCCAGGCCCGACCGGCTCCGCGCCGTCGGCGATGCCATCGCGGGGTCGGGCACGAGCTGCGTCCAGCCCTGCGCGTCCAAGGCCGGCGCGGCGAGCGCGGACAGCGCGATGCGCAGCAGGGCTGCGCAGCAGCGATCGTGCAGGGATTCCATCGGCGAGCAGGCACGCCGGGCCATGCCAGCACGAGTGCGCGAGGGCCTCACCGTAGGGGAACGCAACAGCGCGTCAACTCGACCCCGGCGCGACGTCCCGAACGTGGGCACAACGCGTCACGGCCACGCGCGGAGCTTGTAGAAGCGGGCGCCCTCGACGCGGAAAGCCACGCCTTCGTCGCCGACAGCGCGGCCCCGGTCGGACCACCACGATTCGGTCGCCTGCACGAGCAGGAACGGCCCTCGTGGCCCGAGGCGCGTGATGCTCTTCACGTCGTCGACCGTCGGCAGCGGAGCGAACGGCGAGAACGATCTCTCGGTCCGATCGAACGTCCAGAGCCGCGACACGTCCGACAGGAGGAGCAGACCCGTCACCGGATCGAGGACGAGGTCGTGGCCACCGGCGGGCCGGTCGCTGCCGGAATCCGGGAGCGGGAAACGTGCGCGGACCGCGAGTCCGTCGTCCCCCGTCGCGAGCGCGACCAGCTCGTCGCCGCCGAGCGCCCAGACGAGTCGGGTCTCGGGGTCCTGGACCACGCCGTGGGCGTCGCGAAGCTCGATCTCCTGCATCGGAGCCGACGGGTCGTCGAGCGACCATCGGGTCAGCGCGTTGCCTTGACTGGA
>JAQCBR010000108.1 GCA_027621295.1 Planctomycetota bacterium | reverse complement strand
CGTAGCCCGTTCCGCGGTCCTCGCGATACGCGGGGCCGGCCAGGTCCACGTGGAGCCAGCGGACGTCTGCCGCCCGGCGTGCTTCGGAGCGTTGGCCGGGACCTGCCGTGTTCGCCAGGGTCCTCCGGGGCCGAGAGGCGGCTGACGGCGCGTTCGATGGAGCCGAACTCGGAGCCAGGGGCGGACGATCGCCCGTTCTCGATCGTCCCCAGGCCGTCGCTCGGAGGTCTGCTAGACCTTCGGCGCTGCGACGACGGCTCCGCGGGCGAGCAGTCTTCCGAGTCGTGACGGACTGGCCTGGATCTCGAGGAGGCAGCCCTGCTCCGTGTAGAACTCCGAGAGGACGGTCGTCGTCGAGCGGATTTCGGCGTGGAGAGCTCCCGCATGATGCGGGACCAGGATCGTGACCCGCTGTTCGAAGTGGGCCAGGTAGGACTGCAGCGACTCGGCGAGGTCGTCGAACCCCGACCGGGTCTTGGCCGATACCTGCACCGCGGTCCCGCCGTGCGCGTAGATCGGGGCCAGGAGCGACATGTCGTCGACCTGGTCGACCTTGTTGATCACATGGATCCGCGGGATGTGGTCGGCACCGAGCTGGCCGAGGACGTCCTCGACGGTGTGGAGATGGTGGATCGAGTCGGGGCTCGACCCGTCGACCAACAGGAACAGCAGGTCTGCGTTCAGCGCCTCTTCCAGAGTCGCGTGGAAGCTCGCCACCAGCTGGTGGGGGAGCTTGCGGATGAATCCGACGGTGTCCGAGAGCAGGACCGTGCGTCCACCTGGGAGCCGCCAGTGCCTGGTCCGCGTGTCCAGCGTCGAGAACAGCTTGTCCTCGGCGAGCACGTCGGCCTCGGTCAGCGCATTCATCAGCGTGGACTTGCCGGCGTTGGTGTAGCCGACCAGCGCGATGGTGAAGTGGTCGGTGCGGCTCCGGACCTCGCGGACCTTCCGCTCCTCGATCTTCTTCAGCTGGGACTGGACCGCGGAGATGCGGGCACGGAGCTCGCTGCGGTCGAGGTCGATCTGCTTCTCGCCGGCGCCACCTCGCACCCCGATTCCGCCGCGCTGGCGCTCGAGGTGCGTCCACATCCGCTTCAGACGCGGCATCTGATACTGCAGCCGCGCCAACTCGACCTGCAGCCGTGCCTGGGTGGTGCGTGCGTGGTGGCCGAAGATGTGGAGGATCAGCTCACTCCGATCGAGGACGCTGACCTTCAGCGTCTTCTCCATGTTCCGGCCCTGCGCCGGCGAGAGCGGGTCGTCGGTGATGACGGCCTTCGCTCCGGTCTGCTCGACGAGCTCGGCGAGTTCGCCGAGCTTCCCGCTGCCCATGTAGGTGTTCGGGTCGGGGTGCCGCCGGTGCTGGGTCACGCAGCCAGCGACGACGAAGTTGCCCGTGTCGGACAGCTCGGTCAGTTCGGCGAGGGCCTCGGGCGCAGTGCGGGTGTCGCCGTGCGGCACGATCCCGCACAGGATCACTTCCAGCGGGCTGGCCGCAGTCGTCGAGATCTTCCGGTCCGAGTTCATCGCGTCTGCCCTGGGTGTGCGGGCAGCAACGAATCGGACGCGGGCTTCACGTCGGTCTTCTGGAGCACGACGTCGCCCTCTGCTCCGCGCCTCAACACCAGGTGGCCGCACCACGTGGCGTCATCCCGTTCCGGATGGTCCGCACGGAAGTGCGTGCCCCGCGACTCGGTGCGCTCGCGGGCGGCGATCGCGATCAGTGCCGACGTCAGGAGCATGTTCTGGAGCTCGTGGGCGCGGCGCCCGTGCTGGGCGGAGCGCTCGAGGTAGTGGTTCCAGAGACCGATGCGGTGCACGGCCTCCGCGAGGCTCGACTCGGTGCGGACGAGGCCGACCTCGCGCCACATCAGGCTCTTCAGCGAATACAGCATGTCCTCGATCTGGAGCCGCGGCGCCTCTGGGTCGAGGTGCGGTCCGACCAACAGATGCGGAAGCTCGCAGACCTGGGCGTCGGCAGCGGCGACTCGTCCAGCGGCTCGACCGACCACGGCGCCTTCCAGCAAGGAATTCGAGGCGAGTCGGTTCGCGCCGTGGAGCCCCGTGGCTGCAGCTTCGCCGACGGCGAACAGCCCCGGCAGGTCCGAGCGTCCACACTCGTCGGTCTTCACTCCACCGATCAGGTAGTGCGCGCCGGGCCGCACGGGAATCGGGTCCCGCGCGATGTCGATGTCGAACGCGCCGCAGATCCTCGAGATCGATGGGAAGAGCGTGTGAGGGTCCCCATGGACGTCGGAAAGGTCCAGGTAGACGTGCGTGTCGCCCGTCGCGACCATGCGGTCCAGGATCGCTCGGCTGACGACGTCGCGGGGGGCGAGCTCGGCGTCCGCGTGGACCGACGTCATGAACCGCTCGCCCTGGGCGTCCACGAGGTGGGCTCCGGCGCCGCGGACGACTTCCGAGATCAGGAACCGCGACGCACCTGCGATGTACAGGACGGTCGGGTGGAACTGGAAGAACTCGAGGTCGGCGAGGCTCGCCCCGGCGCGGAACGCGAGCGCGGGTCCGTCACCGGTCGCGCCAGCGGGGTTCGTCGTCTCGCGGAAGACCTGGCCCGCGCCGCCTGCGGCGAGCACGACGCTGCCGGCTCGGACCGCGACCTCGAGCTCCGCGGACTGGAGGATGGCGCCCACACAGCGGCCGTCCTCGACCAGCAGGTCACGGACGAAGAAGCCGACCTTGCAGAGGATGTTCGGGTGGGTGAGGAGCGCGTCGGCCAGCGTCCGCTCGATCTCCTGGCCGGTCGCGTCGCCGCGAGCATGCACGACCCGGTGGACGGAGTGACCGCCCTCGCGCCCCAGGAGCAGGCGGCCGTCCGCATTGCGGTCGAAGCGGGCGCCGAGGCTCTCGAGCCAGCGCACGGTCTCCGGCCCTTCTCTGACGACGGATTCGACGACCGGGCGTGAGGACAGGCCTGCACCGACACGCAGCGTGTCGCCGACGTGGAGATCGAAGCTGTCGATCTCTTCCAGCACGGCCGCAACGCCGCCCATCGCCCACGCGGTGTTGGCGTCCTCGAAGGGTGCCTTCGTCACACAGAGGACGGAAGCGCCCTCGTCCGCAGCGCTGAGAGCGGCGCTCGCGCCCGCAATCCCCGCGCCGATGACCAGGACGTCCGTGCGCAGCACGGGGGTCCGGCGCGCGTCGAACGCGCCGAGACGTTCCGGGAATCGGGGTGCGTCGAAGGAGTGCACGGACGGCCCGGCGCCTCAGGCGCCAGGTGCTTGAGCGGCCGCGACGCCCGTGGCGTCCGCGTCCGGGGTCGGTTCCGGCGGCGCGATGCCTTCCCGCTTCCAGAGGAAGAGGACCACCGGGGTCGCGACGAACATCGTCGAGTAGGTGCCGCTGATGAGGCCCACGAGCAGAGCGAAGGAGAAGCCCTCGAGCGCCGTGCCGGCGTGGAAGTTGACGATGAACTGCGTGACGACGACGGCCATGGTCGTCGCGGTGGTCAGGATCGTCCGCGACAGGGTCTGGTTGATCGCCTGGTTGAGGAGCGCCTTCCGGTTGATCTTCTCGCCGAGGCGGAGCTGCTCGTTCAGGTTCTCGCGGACGCGGTCGAAGATGACGATCGTGTCGTTGATCGAGTAGCCGATGATCGTCAGGAACGCGGCGATCATCGCGAGGTCGATCTCGCAGTCGATGATACCGGCCGCGTTGAAGACGACGACCGCGCCGAGGGTCACGAGCACGTCGTGCACGACCGCGGCCACCGCCGCGAGGCCGTACTTGTACTCGTGGAAGCGGACGCGGATGTACATCACGATCCCGAACAGCGCGAGGAACAGCGCGGTCACCGCCGAGTTGCGGAGCTCGCCGACCATGCGCCCGCCGATCTCGGCGGACTCGGGGATCGGGCTCGACAGCCGGACCGGTTCGTCGTCGGCGTTGGTCAGGTTGTGCAGCTGATCCTGGAGCAGCGGGAACAGCATCCCGGGCTGTATCTCACGCGGCACGTCGAACTCGATCCGGAAGTCCTTGCCGCTCGTCGCGGCGGGGTCAGCCGTCGGCGTGACGCGGACCTCGGCGCTCAGGCCGCGAAGCGCTTCGCGGAGCGCGGTCGCATCGACCGACTCGACGAAGTGCAGCTCGATCTCGGCGAACGACACGTTCTGGTTCACCGGGTTGTCGAACGTCTTCTCGTCGCTGAAAGCGTCGGCGACCAGGCGGTCACCGAGCACGCGGCGCAGCTCGGTGAGGTAGGGAGGCTCGTACTCGTCCGGGTTTGCGGCGCGGGCCTCGTCGATCTCACGACGGAGCTGTTCCGTCAGCTTGATGCGGACGCCGAACTCCGTCGCCTTGCCTTCCTTCAGCTCGCCGACCGTGTTCACGATCGGCTTCGGGAAGAGCTGGGAGAACTTCTCGTCACCCTGCAGGAGCTCGCGGACTTCGGCGACCGACGCGCCTTCGCGGAGGGAGACCTTGAGGTTCGCGCCGCCGGTGAAGTCGATCGCGTACTTCGTGTCGGTGTCCGTGCCGCTGAACGCGAACAGGCTGGCGACGATGATCGCGCCGCTCAGCATCAACGCCTTCCGGGACACGCCCATGAAGTCGAAGTTCGTGTTCTGGAACAGGCTGCCGGCCTTGAACTCGGTCAGCTTCCCGCCCTCGAGCAGGAAGTGGAACATCAGGCGGCTGACGAAGAACGCGGTGAACAGCGTCGTCGCGATGCCGATCATCAGCGTGACCGCGAAGCCACGGATCGGACCGACGCCGAAGTTGTAGAGGACGATGCCGGCGATGAACGTCGTCAGGTTCGCGTCGAGGATCGTCACGATCGCTCGGTCGAAGCCCGTGCGGCACGCCTGCAGCAGCTCCTTGTCCCGGCCGAGTTCCTCTCGGATGCGCTCGTAGATCAGGATGTTGGCGTCGATCGCCATACCCATCGTGAGCACGAGGCCGGCGAGACCCGGCAGCGTCAGGGTCGCGCGGATCAGCACGACGACGCCGAGGATGAGCAGGATGTTCAGCGCGAGCGCGGCGAACGCGACCATCCCGGCGAGACGGTAGTAGGCCAGGATGAAGCCGAGCATCAGCGCTGCGCCCACGCCGATCGACACGAACGCGAGCTGGATCGAGCGCGCGCCGAGGGTCGCGCCGATCACGGAGCTCGACTGCTGGATCGGCTTGACCTTCAGCGAGCCGGTCTTGAGCGTCTTGACCAGCTCGTTGACCTGGCGCTGGGTGAACTCACCGGTGATCTGGGCGGGGCCGCGGATCTTGCCGACGAAGCGCGGCGCCGAGTGGACGTCGCCGTTCAGGATGATCGCGCTGTACTGCCCGGTGTACTTCTCCGACCAGTCGGCGTAAGCGTCGGCGCGCTCGTCCCGCATCTGGTAGTTGATCGAGGGCCGGCCGTACTCGTCGAGTCCGGAGCGGATCGCCGCCGGGTTCAGGTCCTCCCCGCGGAAGTACGACTCGTGCATGTTGATCGGCACGAGTTCGACGAGGCGCTCGGCGCTCTCGGGGACGACTCCTCCGTTCCACTCCTCCTGGCTGTAGGCGGGGACGGCGTTGTAGTCGTTGGCGCTGCTCACGCCGCTCTGTCCGAAGGACATCGGACGCGACCAGAACTTCGGGTCGTCGAGCGAGGGGCGGACGATCTTCGGGAACCAACGGAGCCACTTGCCCGCCTGGGGGCCACCAGCTTCCGCCGCGAGGCCGTTGAAGACCTGGATCGCGCGCGGGTTCTCGGCGACGAGCGTGCGGTTGACGCCGTCGTTGGCCGACAGCCAGGTCTCGAGGCGGCGCTTCTCCTCGCTGAGGACGAACTTGACCGACGTGTCCTCCTCGGACACGTAGCGGTCGTCCGCGACGATCCTGAACTCGAGCAGGCCGAGGTTCTCGACGCGCGACTCGACCGCGCGGATCTCCGCCTCGGTCATGTTCGGCAGCTCGAGGAGGATGCCCGTGTCGCCGCGGCGGGTGACGACGGCCTCGAGAGTGCCTTGCGGGTCGATGCGCTCACCGATGATCTCGACGGTCTCGTCGAGGATCTGCGAGACCTGCTCCGGCGACGCGTCGACGGGGATCGTCCCGTCCTGCTGCGCGCGTTCGACGTCCACCTCGTAGATGAGCTGGACGCCGCCGCTGAGGTCGAGGCCACGGTTGAGCGGCAGCACCCCGATCGCGATCAGGGCGCCGGCGGCGGCGAGAATCACCAGGAGGAGCTGGCGGCGTGCGTTCTCGAGCATGAGCGGTGCACTCTCAGGTGGGGAACCTTGGAGGCGTTCCCCTTGGATTCATCTTCGGCCATCAGGCCGCCCCGGGTCGTCACCGGATCTGGAAGATCCTGGCCCGCGGGTGCGCCGCGGGACCGGGTCGTCGCGATCCGGCCGTCCTCATGGCCGGTCTGTGGCGTGTCTCGGGGGCTCTCCGGGCGGCGGGGTTTCTCGACGCCGGAGAGGACCATGACTCAGGACTCGGCGTCGTTCCGGCGCTTGGTCGAGCGCGGGCCGCGAACGTTGCCGAAGTTCTCGCGCAGGCGGACGGCCTTGCCGACCCGGTCGCGGAGGAAGTAGAGCTTGGCGCGGCGGACCCGGCCGCGGCTCTTGACCTTGATGTCCTGGACCCGCGGCGAGTGCAGCGGGAAGACACGCTCGACGCCCTCGCCGGAGACGAGACGGCGGACGGTGGCGGTGCGGCGGATGCCGGAGCCGGTGATCGCGATCACGGTGCCGGTGAAGACCTGGATGCGCTCCTTGTCGCCTTCGCGGATCAGGTAGTGCACGTCCACGGTGTCGCCCACCCCGAAGTCGGGGACGGACGGCTTCATGTTCTCGAGTTCGATCTGTCGGATCAGGTCCATTGCGGTTCCTCGTCCTGGGCCATGGTCGGCGAAGCGCCGGGCCCGGGCTAAGTGGGGGGTCAAGTAGGTTGGGTGGGAGGATCGGTCCGGTCGGAGCGATCCGTCGGAGAGGACCGCACGGCCCGCTGGTCCGCGCGTTCATCCGCATGCCGTCTCTCGAGGGTGAGTCGGCGCGATTCTTCGAGGCGCCATCGTTCGACCGCTCCGTGGTCTCCCGACAGCAGGACATCCGGCACTTCCATGCCCCGGAAGGTCCGAGGGCGCGTGTAGTGCGGATAGTCGAAGTACTCCCCCTGGAACGACTCGAGCTCGGACGACTCCGCACACCCCAGCACGCCGGGGATCAGGCGGACAGCGGCTTCCAGCACGGCCATCCCGGGAAGCTCCCCGCCAGCGAGCACGAAGTCGCCGATCGAGATCTCGTCCCAGTCCATCCCCTGCCGGATGCGTTCGTCGAAGCCCTCGTAGCGTCCGCAGAGCACGAGGATCCGTTCCTTGGTCGAAAGCTCGAGAGCCTTCGCCTGGTCGAATCGTCGCCCACGCGGACAGAGGAGAATCTTGTGGAGTTGGCCATGGCGGCGCTCCACGTCCTCGACAGCTTCAAAGATCGGTTCTGGCTTCAGCACCATGCCGGGCCCGCCGCCGAACGGTCGGTCATCCACGGTCCGGTGACGGTCGTGGGTGAACTGCCGGAAGTCGACGAGCTCGACCTGGAGCTTTCCCTGGCGCTGCGCGATGCCCAGAATGCTCTCGTCCAGGTACGGGCGGACCGCCCCCGGAAAGAGCGTCAGGAAGGCGCAGAACATGGTGCTGGGCCGAAAGAAGAGCCGAGCAGCGTAGGAATCCGCCCGAGCCGCGTCAAGCGAGGTGGTGGTCGATGTTCACGGGTCTGGTGCGGTCCATCGGGGCCGTCGTCGAGAGCAGCAAGTCTGGTGATGGCGTGGACTTGCGGGTCCAACTCGAGCTCGGTGGCTGGCAGCCGCCCACTGGGGCCTCGATCGCGCTGTCGGGCGTTTGCTGCACCGTCGTCGAGGCCAGCGGAGACGAGGCGCTGTTCCACCTGTCGGCGGAGACCCTCCGTCGGACCTGGCTGGGAGAGGCTGTCCCGGGGACCCGGCTGAACATCGAGCCCGCGCTGTGCGCCGGAGACCCGCTCGGGGGCCACATCGTCCAGGGTCACGTGGATTCGGTCGGCCGCATCGATGTGCCGATCGACGGCTCCCGAGGCGGCGAACTCTGGGTCGAAGTGCCGGACGATCTCCGGCGGTTCTGCGTCGAGAAGGGCTCGCTGACCATCGACGGGGTCTCGCTGACCATCGCGGCGCTCGACGGCCCGCGGGTGATGATCGCAGTCATCCCGCACACCGCGCAGGTGACGACGCTCGGCGGGGCGCCGGCGGGGACTCCCGTGCACCTCGAGGTGGACGTGCTCGGCAAGTACGTCGAGAGGCTGCTGGAGGCGCGCTTCGGGCCAACCGGACCGCCGATGGGTTCCTGAGAGCGTTTGACGAAATCTCGTCACGCGCTCTCTCGCGGCCGCGGAGAGGCCGCCGAGCGAGCACTTCACAGCCGGTAGGCTGGAATTGGTCACAGGCTGAGAGCCAGCGATCAGAACGCCCCGCTGACCACCTGGAAGAACGTGCCGATCGGCGCGGCCTCGCGCGCGTCCTCGATCGCCCGACTGATCTGGTTCATCATCCGCGAGAACTGTTCGGGCAGCTCCTCGTCGTAGATCAGCTTGCCGATCAGGCCTCGACCCTCGCGGATCGTCCCGGACATGTCCGAGAAGTCGGCGACGATCGATTGGAACCGCTGCCGCGTCTCGCCGCCCGCGATGAGGTCTCCGAGCATGCCCTTGCTCGGGTCGTTCAGGTTGTCGGCGACGTCGGCGAAGCCGGAGGAGATCCGACGGACGTCCGCGGCGACCGCCTCCTCGCGGAGCAGCGCGCCGATCGCGCCGCGGCCCTCGTCGAGGCCCGAGGTCACGCCCTCGACCTGGGTGACGATCCGGTCCATCCGGGCCCCCAGCTCAGCGTCGCCGACGAGGCGGGCCAGCACGCCGTCGCCCTCGTCGATGTCCGCGGCCACCGAGCGTGCGTGCGCGACGGTCGCGGACAGGTCGTCGGCGAGCTCCGCGCTGTAGATCATCCTGCCGAGAGAGCCTTCTCCCGCCTCGATCGCCTGCAGGCTGTTGCGGGCGCTGCGCAGGGTGGCGGTCAGGTCGTCGAAAGCCGATCGATCCTTGAACAGCGCGCCGAGCGTGCCTTCGCCGCGCTGCAGGCCGTCGACGAGTTCGCGGACTCCCGAGGCGATCGACTTCAGATCGGTGCTCAGCTGGTCGTCGGCGAAGAGCTCGCCGACGGCGTCGAGACCGCCCACGCGCACGGCTCCGCGGAGCGGCGCCTCCGTGGCGAGCGTCGGCCCTCCCTCGCCCGGATCGATCTGGATCTGCACGCCGCCGAGCAGGCTCCCGGGCTCGATCTCGATGTGGTAGCCGTCCCGGACGTCGATCGGCTGGTCGAGGCGCAGGACGACCTCGATCCGCTCGTCGGCGCTCTGCGCCGCACCGTTGTAGCGGATCGACGCGACGCTCCCGAGGCGGTGCCCGAGCACGAAGACGTTGTCACCCTCCCGGAGCCCGGACGCGTGTCGGAACCAGACCCGGCGCTGCTGCGGCTCGCCGAGGAAGGACAGGCCGGTGAGTTCGATCGTCGCCCACATCAGCAGCGCGATGCTCGCGAAGAACACGAGTCCCAGCACCAGGTCTTGTCGGTTTCGCTCCAACGTCGCGTTCTCCGTTCCGTTCAGTCTGCGTGTCCGCTGAGGAAGCTTCGCACGAGTTCGTCCTCGGACGCCAACATCTCGTCGATCGTGCCTTCGCTGGCGATCCGTCCGCCGTCGAGGAGGCCGACGCGGTCGCCGCAGTCCATCGCGCAGTGGCGGCTGTGCGTGACGATCAGGCCCGTGACTCCGAGCTGGTCCCGGACGTCGGCGATCAGGCGGTGGATCTGGGTCGAGATGATCGGGTCGAGCCCTGCGTTCGGCTCGTCGTAGAGCACGTAGGCCGGGCGGGTGATCAGCGCGCGGGCGAGTCCGCAGCGGAGCTTCATCCCGCCCGAGATGTCGGAGGGATACTGCGCGATCGCATGCTCCATGCCGACCAGCCTCAGCACCTCGACGACGCGGTCCTGGATCTCGTCCGGGGGGGTCTTCGTGTTCTCCTGGAGCGGGAGCGCGACGTTCTGGCCGACGGTCAGCCAGTTGATCAGCGCGCCGTTCTGGAACAGGTAGCCCATCCGCTTGCGCAGTTCCTGGAGCTCCCGGCGCGCGAGCTTCGGGACGTCGACCCCGTCGACCAGGACCTGGCCGCGGTCGGGCTTCAGGATCCCGATCACGTGGCGCAGCGTTACGCTCTTGCCGGTGCCGGATCTGCCCATCAGCACGTAGTTGACGCCGTCCGGGATCGTCAGCGTCAGCCCCTGCAGGATGTCGCGGTTGCCGAGCCGCTTGTGGACGTCCTTGAGTTCGATCATCGAGGGGGCCCCGTCACTCCCGCAGCAGGAAGTAGAACAGCCACGTGATCACGTAGCCGAGGATGATGATCAGCAGGATCGAGACCATCACCGCCCGCTGCACCGCGCGTCCGACGCCGAGCGCACCGCCCGATGCGCGCAGCCCCGAGGCCACGCTGACCGTCGAGATCGCCGCGCCGAACACCACGGCCTTGAAGATGCCCACGTAGACGTCCTTCGGGAGCAGGCGCGCGGTCTCGGTGAGCGACTCGCGGACCGCGACCCAATAGGTCTGCTGGGTGATCCCGAGGTGGAAGTGGCTGACCACGGCCCCCCCTGCGATGCCGACCATGTCGGCGAGTGCCGTCAGCAGTGGGCACATCAGCGTCAGCGCGACGACGCGGGGCAGCGCGAGGAAGTTGGCCGAGTCGATCGACATCACGTCGAGGGCCGTGACCTCGTCGGAGACGGACATCGTTCCGATCTCGGCGGCCATCGCCGACCCGACGGTTGCGGCCAGGATGATGCCGGTGATGAAGGGCCCCATCTCGCGACACATCGACAGCGCGAGAATGCTGCCGATCAGGTTGCTCTGCCCGAGTCGCCGCAGCTCGATCCCGGTTTGCAGCGCGAGGATCATCCCCGCGAAGAACGCGACGATCAGCGCGACGCCGAGCGCGCGGACACCGGCGGCGTACGCGCTGTCCAGCGTGAAGCGCATCCGCCGCGGCAGGTAGGGCAGCGCCACGATCACGCGGATCATCAGGCGGATCGAGAACCCCGCGGCGCGGATCGTCTCGTCGATCGTGCGGCCGCGTCGCGCGATCGCGTCGAGGATGCCGGTGGACTGGGTCATCGCGTCTGCTGGCCCTCGGGACGAGCGGCTTCACCGTCCTGGTCCGTTCCGCTCCACGGGATCGGCAGGAAGTTGAAGAGGCGCAGTGTGCCAGCTTCGCGGTCGCCTTCGTAGCTGAACAACCACGGAACGCTGGCCTGGAACCGGTCTCCGTCGCGCCGCGACGAGTAGAGGTCGGCCATCGTCCGGATGCGCTCCGTGTCGCCGCCGCCGTTGGCGGTCCGCTCCCACAGCGTCCACAGGAAGTCGTAGGCCTCGTCCACGCCGGCGGCGTTGCTCCCGGTCCAGAACCAGGGCGCGAGGAACCGCGCGGAGCTCCGCTCGACCCGCCCATCGGGACCGATCGCATCGCTGCCCTCGAACAGCGGCCAGAACCGGAAGAACGACTCCTCGCCGCCGTCGCGCCGCTGCTTCTTCGTGGACCAGAGGAACGGGACCACGACCGAGCGCTGCTCGGTGTCCTCCGGGTCGCGGTATTGCTGGATCCAGATCAGCGGCCAGAGGAAGCTCCACGCGCTCTGGCGATCGGTCAGCGTCCGAGCGACCAGCGGCCAGAACCACCAGCGGTAGAGGGGCGTGAACTCGTTGTGGTCGTTCTCGTAGCGGAACAGCGGCCAGAGCACGTCCCACTGCACGCTCCGCCCTTCGATGCACAGGTACTGGACCAGCGGGAAGAGCAACGTCAGCCCGTGGGCGCGCCGCCCGCCCTGCCAGCCGAACAAGGGCCAGAACCAGAACCGGTCGACGGGGTCGTCGGAATCGAGGTTCTCGGTGCCCCAGACGAAGATCGGATAGAGGATCGAGCGGTAGCGTCGGCTCCGCTCGTCGGCGAACGACCACAGCGGCAGGAACCGGTGCCAGCGGTAGCCGTCCGGGCCGGAGCCGAACCCGGCGAACGGCCAGAGGAACACGTGGCCGGTGCGCCCGAAGCGCTCGGTCCGGGTATAGAGGGGCCAGAGCACGAACGTCAGCCGTTCGTAGGCCAGGAAGTCCGGCAGGTCCGCGAACAGCGGGAACACGCCGCCGTAGGTCTCCGCGCCATCGGCGCGGCTCCCGCCCCAGATCAGGGGGAACAACGCATACCAGTCGGTCTCGCGCTGCCCGAGGTCGTCGGTGCGGCCCCGCCACCATGCGAGGGGGAACAGTCGTGCGGTCTGCTGTTCCGCGTCCGTGCGGACGCGACCCAGCGGATACAGGAACTGGTGTTCGACGGCCGGCCGGTCGACGAAGTCCCGCTGGTCGGGTTCGGTGACGCGCCGATACAGCGGCCGGACCCGGAAGTCGTGCCCGCCGTCTTCGGTGAGCTCGTAGTGGAGGAGCGGCCACAGCGCGTCGACCTCGAGCGGCGTGCCGTCCTCGGCGAGGCGCTGGCGGTAGACCGGTGAGAGGTTGAACTCGTGCGGCAGCCAGGTGCACGACGTGCACGCGAGCAGCGTGGTCATCGCGACGAGCGCGGACACAAGGCGCGCGGCCGAGCTGCGACCGCGCTGCGAGACCTCCCGGGACATCGGCGGCAGACGATACGGAGCGGGTCGGGAATCTCCATGCTGCCTCGGTCGATCTTGGGCTAACGTGCCGCGCATGAAGCGCTTCGAGCCCGTGCGGGGAGACCTGGCCCGCGGCGTGCGATCGTGCCTCTCGACCGTGCTGTCCAGTGCGGCGGTGCTCCTGCTCTCCGCCTGTGCCGGCGGAGCCGTCGCTGACGCGGATGGACGAGTGGAGGTGGCGGCCGCCCAGCGGGAGTCGCAGCTTCTCTCTCCCTACCGGGTGGAGCGCACCGTGCTCGCCGACCGCGCGCGCATCGTGATGACGGGCAACTTCTACGATGAACTGGTGCTGCCAGCGCTGCGTCCGGGCGTCCAGGAGGAGAGCCGAGTCGTCCGCGAAGATGGGGGCACCGAGATCGTGTTCACGAATCGGCTACCGCAGTCACCGCTGAAGCTCGGCATCGGCAGCCTGACCGTGCTCGCCGTCGAGGAGGCGCGTGTCGTCCTCCTGGGCGGTCGGAGCGCTTTCCGGCTCGACGCCGAGTTCGACGGGCGGACGCCCGTCTCCCTGCTCGAGGGTGCGGCTCGCGAGGACTGTCGCTCGATCCGCATCCAGGACGGCGTCCTGTCGCGTCAGCCATGAGGCGAGCCGTGCCTTCGGCGGCGGCCTGGACACTCGGGGCGATCGGCGCTGTCGCTCTGTCCGGCTGCCAGGAACTGCCGATCGTCCCACCGCTTCCCGTCTCTCTCGGCGTCGACTACGAGGGATGCGAAGACCCCCGTCTCGCCGAGGCGGAGCAGCTCGAGGCGGCCGGCGAACTGTCGGCTGCCTGCGGACTCCTCGAGGAGATCGCGGCAGACTGCCCGTCCGCGTGGCGCCTCCGCGCAGCCTGGGTTCGCTGTGGGATGCGTGCCGGCGGAGCAGCGGAGGAACGGCTGCGGGAGGTCCACGCCAGCGACGGCAAGGGGCCGATCCACACCTGGGTCCGGTCACGGATCGAGAAGGTGGACAGCCGCCGCGTCGACCTGCTCGACAGGGCGGTGGAACTCGATGGGGCCTTCTACCCGGCCTACCTCGACCTCGCCGAGATCTGGGGTCGCAGCGATCGGACGGCGATGCAGCTGGACTATCTCGAGAAGGCGGTCGCCGCGCGTCCCGACTTCCCTGAAGCGAACCTCGCGCTCGGTCGGCTGCTCGTGTCGATCGGTCGCACCGAGGGCGCGGTCAAGTGCTACGAGGCCTACCTCGCGTCCGCGCCCGATGACCCGGCGCCGGCCCTCGAGTTCATCACGCTGCTCGTCTACGGCCTGCGCGAGATCGACCGGGCCGCGCCCTGGATCGAGCGGAGGCTCACCGCAGACCCGAGCGACATCGACGTGCGCATGGCCGACGCTGCGGTCGCGTGGCGGAAGGGTGACGCCGCGCGGGCTGCATCGATCTACAGGGCGGTC
>JAQCBR010000277.1 GCA_027621295.1 Planctomycetota bacterium | reverse complement strand
GGTCGACTCCGCGATCCGGTTGGCAGCGAAGGCCGCTCCCTCGTCGTCGCGCTCGAGCGCACGGTGGATCTCCATGCCCAGCGTGACCAGCTCTTCGACCGCGGCGTCGAAGTCGGCCGGCGGAACCGGCGACGTGGTTGCCCCGGCCGGACGGCGCTCGTCGACCGGCACTCGAAGGGCCGCGGGCACCTCCCGGGCCGCAGGCTGCGCGGTCGGCAGGGCGGGCTCGGCCACCGCACCGGCTGGCGTCGCTCCGGCGCCGAGCAGGGTCACGACGGTGATCCAGAAGCCGGTGGCCACGGCGATCGCCGCGGCCACCACGAGTGCGTGACGCCTCACGGTCGGCTCCCTCCCGATCCGTCGACGGGTGCCCCACCAGCCGGCGTCGACATCGCTCCGCACGACAGGAAGCGGTAGCTCGTCCGGTGCGCGATCACGCGGTCGTGGCTCAGCGAGCACGTGCTCGAGAACGGGATGAACAGGATGTAGCTCAGATCGCAGGAGAACGTGAGCTGCGTGACCGCGACCTGCCCGTCCGGCTCCGCGTAGGTCGCAGCCCCCGGGCGGTGCTGGGTCGAGTCGTAGCCCGGCTCGACGATCGCGAACGACGGACAGCCGTTGGTCCCGTCGCCGAGCTGGGTGCCGCGCCAGATGAAGCTCAGGCTCGAGCAGGTCTGCTGGGGTCCGTAGGTGATCACCTGCGGGACCCGCATCAGCTCGAGGTCCGGGCAGGACTGTGCCGCCAGGGCGGTGCACGCGACGAGCGCGGCTAGAACGGTCTTGATCATCATCTCTCCCTCCTCGTTGGATCGCCGACGCCGCACATCGGCTTCGGCGTCCTCTCTGTGGGCTGGACCTCGCCCGCGGTGACGCGGGAAGATCCCGCCGTGTCCCAACCCGCCACGCTCCGCCGCGAACTCGGCGTGTTCGCCGCGTCCGGCCTCGGTCTCGGCTCGATCCTCGGGACCGGGGTCTTCGTCGGGCTCGGGCTCGTCGCCGGCGTCACGGGAGCGGGGGTGCTGCCGGCCGTGTTCCTGGCTGGCCTGCTGGCCGTCGCGAACGGGCTGAGCTCCGCCCAGCTCGCCGCCGCACACCCGGTCGCCGGCGGCACCTACGAATACGGCTACCGGCTGCTGTCGCCCGCGGTCGGGTTCACGGCGGGCACCGCGTTCCTGCTCGCGAAGAGTGCGTCGGCGGCGACGGCCGCGCTGGCGATCGCCGGCCACGTCCTCACTGCGCTCGACGCCCGCGACGACACCGCGCTCCGCGTGGCGGTCGGGCTCGGCGTCCTCGCGGTCACGGGGCGGGTTGCGGCGGCCGGGGTCCGCCTCGGCGCGGTCGTCAACGGCGTGCTCGTCGCGTTCACCGCGGTCGTCCTGCTCGGCGTGTCCATAGCAGCGCTCACCAGCGGCCGTATCGGGCTCGCCGATCCTGCTGCCTTCGAGGGGATGACGCCCTGGAACCTGCTCCACGGCACCGCGCTGGCCTTCGTCGCGTTCACCGGCTACGGCCGGATCGCGACGCTCGGCGAGGAGGTGCGCGAGCCGCGTCGGACGATCCCGCGCGCGATCGGCACAGCCCTCTTCGTGTCGTTCGCGCTCTACGCGCTGGTCGCGGCGGGCGCTCTGAAGGCTCTGGGGCCGGTCGCGTTCCACGAAGCGACGGTTCGCACCGGCGCCCCGCTCGAGGCGGTCGTCGAAGCGGCCGGCTGGCCCGGGCTGCGCTACCTGGTCGCTACGGCCGCGCTGACCGCGATGGCGGCCGTGCTGCTCAATCTCCAGCTCGGGCTGTCCCGCGTCGCGCTCGCAATGGCTAGGCGGGGCGACCTGCCGCGGGGGCTCGCGCGCATCGAGGCGGCCACTGCGTCCCCGGCGCGCGCGACCTGGGCGGTCACGCTGCTGATCGCGGGGATCACGGCACTCGGCAGCGTGTCGGTCGCGTGGTCGTTCAGCGCGTTCACGGTGCTCGTCTACTACGGGATCACGAACGCAGCTGCCCTCCGCCTAGGGCCGGCCGATCGCTTCGCGCCGCGCGCGGCATCGTGGTTCGGGCTCGGGGGCTGCGCGCTCGTTGCGGTCTTCGTCGAGCCGCGGATCGCGGCGATCGGGCTCTCCGTCCTGCTCGCCGCGCTCGCGCAGCGTGCGCTCCTGCGGCGTGGCTCCTGATCAGTCCGACCGTCGCATCCACGCGACCGCGTCGGCCAGCGTCTCGTCGAGCGGCCGGTTGCGGTAGCCGAGCTCGTCGTGCGCGCGACGGCTGTCGAACCAGAACGTGTAGGGCGCGAGCCTCAGCACCTCGGCCTGGAGTGGGGTCGGCAGGTCGCGACGGTGCTCGACGATCGCCGCGATCCGCGCGGCGATGCGGCAGGTGACGCGGGGCAGCGTGAGCCGCGGCGCCGGGCGGCCGGTCGCCTCGCACAGCGCGGCCGCGAGTTCCCTCCCGGTCAGGTTGGTCCCGCCGAGCACGTAGCGCCCGGTCGCTGCCTCCGACGTGCCGGCCGCGACCGTCGCGTCCGCGACGTCGCGCACGTCGGCGAGCGCGA
>JAQCBR010000107.1 GCA_027621295.1 Planctomycetota bacterium | reverse complement strand
AGGAGGGACTGGGGTGGGGCGCGAACGTGATCGACCTGCTGGCCGCGGACCTGCGGCGGGAGTTCCCCGAGGCCAAGGGGTTCTCCAGTCGTAACCTCAAGTACATGAGGACTTTGGCTCGCGAGTGGTCACAAGGGTCAATTGGGCAGCAGCTTGCTGCCCAATTGCCGTGGTTCCACACGTGCACCCTCCTCGAGAAGGTCAAGGACCCCGAGAAGCGCGTCTGGTACGCCCGAAAGGCCATCGAGCACGGCTGGAGCCGCAACGTGCTCGTGATCCACATCGAGCGGGGGCTGTTCGAGGCGCAGGGCGGGGCGCTGAGCAACTTCGCCGAGGCGCTCCCGGCACCGCGGTCGGACCTCGCGCGGCAGCTCCTGAAGGACCCCTACAAGCTCGACTTCCTCGGGATCGCGGACGAGGCCGAGGAGCGCGTGATCGAGGCTGGGTTGGTCCGGCACATCCGGGACTTCCTGCTCGAACTCGGGCAGGGGTTCGCGTTCGTGGGCAGTCAGTTCCCGCTCAGGGTCGGGGGCGAGGAGTTCCGGATCGACCTCCTCTTCTATCACCTCGAGCTCCGCTGCTACCTCGTCCTCGAGCTGAAGGCCGGCAAGTTCAGGCCGGAGCACGCCGGCAAGCTCAACTTCTACCTCGCGGCGGTGGACGACCTGCTCAGGCGGCCGGGCGACCAGCCGAGCATCGGTCTCGTCCTCTGCAAGGATCGCGAGGCCACGGTGGTGGAGTACGCGCTCCGCGGAACGTCGCAGCCGATGGCCGTGTCGTCGTTCGAACTGACGCGCGCGCTTCCGGCCGACCTCTCGGGCAAGCTGCCGAGCGTCGAACAGCTCGAGGCGGAGCTGCAGAGTGGGGTGCTCCCGCAGCCTGGAGACGACGTGCGGGAGCGCGCGCCCTCATGGGCGCTCGGCGCGTGACCGGGACGCGCGGTCCCGGTCTGCGCGCGATCAGAGCGTGTGACTGAATCGAGTCACGCGCTCTGCCGCAGCCGCTTCGCTGCTGCCAAGCAAGCAACTGGCAGGCTGTAGACTGGCTTCGTCACAGCCTGTCAGTCCTTCTCGCCCAGCAGCTCCGCGACGATCCGGTCGGCGTCGTAGACCTTCTTCAGGGCTTCCATGATCCCGTCCGCGTGGACCGAGACCGAGCGGGGGACGTCGGCGCGGTAGACGTAGCGGTTGGGGAGCATCTCGATGTTGCCGTCGAACACGAGGCCTATGACTTCGAGGCTGGCGTTGACGAGCGGGCTGCCCGAGTTGCCGCCGATGATGTCGTTGGTGCTGACCAGGTCCATCGGCTTGGTCATGTCGATCTGCGCGGCGCGGTCCTTCCAGATCTGCGGCATGTCGAACGGGTGCTCGCCGCCGAACTCGTGCTCGCGCGCGTAGAGGCCGTAGAACGACGTCCAGTACGGGGTGACGGTGCCGTTGTAGGGATAGCCCTTCACGACGCCGTCGCTGAACCGGAGCGTCAGCGTCGCGTCCGGGCTGACCGACGTGCCGTAGGCGCCGAACAGCGCCTGGCCGATGCGGACGCCCTGGGCTTCCTCGGTCTTGGTGAGGCGGGCGTTGGCCGCCGCGTTGGCAGCCATCATCGGCCGCATGGCGCGCGCCATCGCGTAGGCGGGCTCCATGCCGCTGCCTTCCCACTTGTCGCTGAGGATCGACTCCAGCTTCGCCTCGTCGAGGAGTTCGCTCTCGGCGAGCTGGGCAGCGACGGCCTCGGCCGAGCGCATGCCGATCACCAGGTTGCGCCAGGGGTCGCCCTCGGGCAGCCAGTCCTTCGCGCGCTCCAGGTGGTCGATGAACTCACGGACGGCGAGCTCGGGCAGCGGCTTGCCGGCGAGCGAGGCACGCATCTCGCGCGCGCGCTTGGCGGCGGCGGCGCGGGCTTCCTCGCTGCTGTCCGGATCGGTCGCCTGCACCGCGAGCATCGCGAGCCCGAGAACCGGGTGGCCCCCGGTGCTCTGGAAGCGGAGCTTCGCCTCGAGTTCGCGTCGCTCGGCGGAGACGTCGGCGAGCTTCTCCCACGCGTCGCCGAACTGGTCCGCGAGGCCCTGGTCATCGCCGACGCGACGTCGGAACGCCGCCTCTGCAGCGGCCTTCTGCTCCATCAGGCTCTGATCGAGAAGGCCGTCCCAGTAGCCGCGGTAGGCCTTCTGGGAGTTCTCCCAGCTCAGGATCTCGGTGCGGAGGTCCTTCTCCAGGCTCGGGTCCTCGGCGACGAGCTGCTTGCGGATGGCGAGGCGACTGTCGATCAGGCCCTGGACGATCGGGTGGTAGACGTCGCGCAGGTACTCCATCTGCGAGAACGTCAGCAGGCGCTTGGTCGTGCCCGGGTTGCCGGTGACGAACACCAGCTCGCCCTCGCGCACGCCGGCGGTCGACCAGCGGAAGTAGTGGCTCGACGTGTCGGCAGGCTTGCCGTCGACGTAGGCGCGCACGAACGAGAAGTCGAGGCACCAGCGCGGGAACGTGAAGTTGTCGTAGTCCCCGCCGAAGTGCGCGGTCTGCAGGTGCGGCGCGCAGACCAGGCGGATGTCGTCCCAGACCTTGTAGGTGTAGAGGTGGAAGCGCGCGCCCTGGAACAGCGTGACCACCTGCGGCTGCATGCCTGGGGCGGTCGCCTCGGCGACGATGCGCCCCATGTTCGCGGCGCGCTTCTCGGTCCGCGTCGCGTCATCATCGCTGTCCGCGACGCCGGCGTTGACCGCGTCCGTCACGTCGCGGATGTCGACGACCTGCTGGACGGTCAGCCCGGGGATCTTGACCTCGTCCTCGAGCGCGCGCGCGTAGAAGCCGTCCGCGACCCAGTCGTTCTCCCCCTGCACCTCGGCGATCTGACCACGCACGCAGTGGTGGTTGGTCATGATCAGCCCCTGCGGCGACACGAACGACGACGAGCAGCCGCTGCCGAAGCGGATCGACGCGAGGCGCAGGTGTTCGAACCACGCCGCGTCGGGCGCGAATCCGTACTCCTCCTGCAGGTAGGCGAGCGGTGGCTCTTCGGTGAGCCACATCTTGCCGAGCTCGAGGTTCTCCTGGGCGCGTGCCGGGCCGGCGAGCGCGAGGACGAGGGCGAGGGCCGCGAACGGGGCTGCGATCAGGTTGCGTAGTGGTGCCATGGTTCCGGGTGCCCCGACGGGGGGCGAGGGGACCCCGGACGATACGGACCGCCGCGGGCAGTGCCACCTCGGAGGCTCGGCGTTGCACCCGGCCCGAAACTCGGGGCAGGAATGGGCGGTTGCCGGAGGCGGAGAACGCCCATGGAACGCATCGTCCTGCCCACCGACCTGTCCCCCGAATCCACGCGGGCGTTCGCCACGGCGACCCAGCTCGCGAAGGCGCTGCACATGGGGATCACGCTGTTCCACACGGTGCCCGAGCCGGTCGTGCTCACGGGCGCGATGCCCGGTAGCGGGATGCCGCTCCCGGAACCCGACGTGAAGGGGGCATGCCGCGAGGCCGAGCAGCGGCTCCACGTGCTCGGCGAGTCGATCCAGGACGTCCCGATCGAGGTGAAGGTCCGCGCGGCTCCGGTGACCGCTGACGCGATCGTCCGGTTCGCGAACGACATCGACGCGTGGGGGATCGTGATGGCGTCCCACGGCCGTTCCGGGGTCCGGAGACTCGTGCTCGGCAGCGTGGCCGAGATCGTGCTCCGCCGGGCGACATGCCCGGTCGTCGTCGTGCCGGAGGAAGCCACGGACTGACGGACGCTTGGTCGGGTCGCCGGGGCTCGCGATGATCCCCGCGCATGGATGCGCAAGGACGTGTCGCCGCAGTCGTCGCCGGTCTGGCGTTGATCGGGTGCCAGACCGCTTCGCAGCTCGCTCGCGCTGGAGCCGGTGCCGACGTGCTGGAGCTGAGGCGGGTCTACCAGCTGCCGCCCGCGGAGTGGCCGGCGCCCGAGGTCGACGATGGCGTGGCGTTCGTCGAACTGGGACGCGTCGAGCCGCTGCCGGACTCCGATGATCCGCGCCGCGCCGCGCAGGTCGAGCTGGGCAAGGCGCTGTTCTTCGATGCGCGCCTGTCGGGCCCGGGCCAGATGGCCTGTGCGTCCTGCCACGAAGCCGAGCTCGGTTGGGGTGACGGCCGCTCCACGAGCTTCGGGCACGGCTTCCAGCCACTCGCGCGCAACGCACCGTCGATCCTCAACGTTGCGTTCGGCGCGAGCTTCTTCTGGGATGGTCGCGCAGCGACGCTCGAGGACCAGGCTCTCGCCGTCTTCGAGAGTGAGGACGAGATGCACGCCAGCGTCGAGCACGTCGTCGCGACCGTGAAGTCGAGCCGCGGCTACCGCGCCCGGTTCGAGGCCGCGTTCGGGGTCGGAGAGCCGACGATCGATGGCGTGCTCACCGCGATCGCCGCGTTCGAGCGGACGGTGGTGAGCGACGGTTCGAGCGCGTTCGACCAGTTCCTGGCCGGCGACGTCGATGCGCTGGGCGACGCGGCGGTGCGCGGCCTCCACCTGTTCCGGACGAAGGCGCGCTGCGTGAACTGCCACCACGGTCCGCTCCTGACCGACGGCGGGTTCCACGACCTCGGCCTGTCCTACTACGGACGCAAGCTCGAGGACCTGGGGCGCTACCGCGTGACCGGTGACCCGGCGGACGTCGGCCGGTTCAAGACGCCGACCCTGCGGAACGTCGCGCGCACCGCGCCCTACATGCACAACGGGCTGTTCCAGCTCGAAGGCGTGATCAACATGTATTCCGCCGGCATGGCGACGCTGCGGCGCAGGCCGGACCAGGTGGGCGACCCGCTGTTCCCGACCAAGTCGCCTCTCCTGAAGGAGCTCGACCTGGACGCGGCGGAGAAGGAAGACCTGCTGGCCTTCCTCGAGTCGCTCAGCGAGCGGCGGCGCCGGGTTCGACCGCCGGAGCTGCCGCCGCTCGGGGACGCCTGACGGTCCCCGAGCGCGGCGCGCGGATCAGCGCGAGAACAGGACGATCATCCCGTTCGACAGGTCGATCTGACCGCCTGCGACCTGGACGACCTGGCCGTAGGCGATCGAGCCGATCGTCGCCGGGTCGGTCGGAGCCGGCACCGACTGCGTGAGCTGGCCGTTCTGGTCGAGGACCGTCGGCAGCACGTTGATCTGGCCAGCGACGAAGAGCTCGCCGATGCCTGGGACCGTCAGCGGGCCCGGCGTCACCGAGAGCAGCACCGCGACCGCGGCGTTCGCCGCGCCCTGGACGGACAGGTTGACGTTGCCGCCGAGCGGCACCTGCTCGGGCGTCACGCGCATCTCGACCGCAGGCCCCGCCACGGCGGCGAAGTCGCTGATCTCGAGGTCGTCGATGTTCCAGCCGCCCGCGCGGAAGGGCAGCAGCGCCGACAGGTTCCACGACAGGTTGAGGTTCTGGCCGACGAACGGCGACAGGTCGTACTCGAGCTGCTGCCAGCCGGTCTCGCTCTCACCGCTCGACGTGAACAGCACCTGGCCGTTCGCGGTGAACTGGGCTGCGTCGAGAGGTGCCACCGACAGCCACCGCTTGTAGCGGAGCACCGGCGCGATCGCCGACCGGAGGTCGATCGGGGGCGCAGTCAGCGTTTGGTTGCAGAACCACTCGTAGGCACCCTGCCCGGACACGCCGAGGTCGACGCCGACGACGTTCTGGCCGTCCGCCGCGGCCGACGGGTCGGCCCAGGTGAAGCCGAGGCTCGAGCCGGAGCGGCCCGCGGGCGCGCCGAACTGCCACTCGTTGCCGCCGCCCGACGAGTTCCACCCGGCGGTGCTGCCTTCGAAGCTCTCGGTGTAGATCGTCGTCAGCTGGCCGATCCGGTACTCGTAGAACCCCTCACGCGGCAGCTTCACCGTGCGTCCGGACGAGTGCTGCACCTCGATCACGTAGCGGACGGTGCCCGGCGACGCGACGCCCGGCAGGAGCGCGACGTGCTCGTCACCGTTGCCGGTCGGAACCAGCGGACGACGCAGCGACGGAACGAGCGCGCCGAAGACGATCTCGGCCTGCTGGATCGTGCCGGTGAGCGCCGTCAGGTCGGCGCGGACGAGGCGCGGTTCGAGCGGCTTGTCGAACGTCGTCAGCGGCGTGTGCGTGATGTCGACGATCTGCAGCTCGGGGTAGGGGAGGCGCCGGCGGATGCTCGCGGCCTCGAGGACCGAGTAGTTCGGCGTGCCGTTGGCCAGGTTGCCGTCGTCGTCGTCGAGCAGGAACACCTCGCGGACCGCGTCCGGCTGGTTGCGCGCGTTGCCGACGATCGACGCGACGACGATCGCGTCGGCGCGGGCGATGCCGGCCGTGCGACCGAGCGACTGGATCAGGTCACGGCGCACTTCCCACGCCCATCCCATCCAGCACTCGCCCTTCGGGTGAGGGGCGCCTCCGCTCGGGAAGCCACCCGGCGGGTAGGTCGTGTTGTTGAGCGCGGTGCGGACGATGCCGCCGGTCGTCGTGAAGTCCTTGCCGACGATCGGGTCGTCGAGGCGGTAGATCGACAGGATGTCGCCCCAGCCTTCGGACAGGCCGTCGGTCTGGCTGATGCCGCCGAACTGGTCGTCGAGGCCGTGGCCCCACTCGTGGTAGATGACCGACGAGAAGGCGGTCATGTTGCAGCCGCCGCCCGGCGAGTAGAAGTTGATCGAGTTCGCCGTGTAGTAGGCGTTGCAGGTGGACGCGCGGTTGACGGTGGCGGTGACCTGCGAGATCGAGTTCATCGGCCCGACGTTGCCGACCAGCGAGCGCAGCCAGCGGTTGGCGTCGTCGACGAACCAGAACACCGTCGGCTGCGACCACTCGGAGTCGGGCGCGTTCTGCGACAGCAGCTGGATCTGCGCCGGCGTGCCTGGCGTCGCCTGGACCGAGGCCGAGACCGGCGTGCCGGTCAGCGCCTGGACGTTGCGGATGTGCTCGCCGGAGCCGGTGCCGAAGTCGACGCTGACCGTGACGGGCGCGGTGCCGGTGTAGGGGATCGAGAAGTCGCCGTTGGCGTCGGTGAACGCCGTGCCCACGCCCTGCGCCGTGACGCGAAGGCCCTGGAGGGCCGTGTTGGTCAGCGGGTCGAGCGGGCTCTTGCCGAGGTTGATGAAGCTCTGGACGTTGCCGGTGATCGCGACCGGAGCAGCCGGTCGGCGGCCGCGCGCGAGGTCGCGGCCGATGTGGCCGTTCGCCAGCGGCTCGGACTCACCGCGCACGTGGGCGTGGCCCATGCTGCAGCGGTAGACCTCGTCGATGTGGCGAAGGACTGCGCCGGTCCGTGCGTCGACGAACACCTTGCCGACCACCGGCTCGGCGCCGGTGCGCACATCGACCTGGACCTGCCAGGCGAGCCTGGGCTCAGCGGGCGCCTTCGCGTCGATGTCGGCGTGGATGACGAGTTCGGCCGAGGGCTCGACCGTGACCGCACCGGCTGGCGCCTCGGGGGCGACGCGCAGGTGTTGGTGGGCGAGGGCCCAAGCCAGATCGGTCGAGACGGTGGGGGTGATCGAGAATCCCGAGGGGATGTGCACGGCCTGGCTGCCGAACATCGACACGACACCCGAGCGGTGGACGCGGACATCGGCGCGGGCGTCGGTCACCCGCAGTCCGCGGAACCGCTGGTCGTAGACCAGGACGAAGACGTTGTCCGTCGGCACGCCGATCGACTCGACGAAGGTCGACTCACCGCGGCCGAGCAGCTTGGCGTAGCGGTCGAGCGTGTCGATCGCGTAGCGGCGGGCGGTGTCGAGGTCTTCGATCGCGGCGTCCTGGACGCGGAGTCCGGTGCCGTAGATCGCTTTCGGCGTGACCGTGGCTGGGTTCCATTCAGCCTTCCAGACGGGGCCGTTCTCGGCCAAGAACGCCGTCCAGGCGTCGGCGACGGCCTGGTGCTCGGGGCGCAGCTCCTGCGCGAGCGCGGCAGCTGGCAGGAGGAGGGGGAGGATCAACGAGCGCATGCAGATCTCAGATGTGTGAGGTGGCGTCGGGAACGAGGGCCGGGGCAGGCGGTTCGCGGTTCGCACCGTGGACGAGTCCCGACGCAGTCCGTCGGGGCTCCGAACGATTATGGCTCCAAAAGTCCAGGGGAGCGTTCCGGTCGACCCGCGCAGGAGCGAGCGGTCGATGGTGCCGACCGGTCACCGCCCGGAACTCGTTCGCTCGGCGGCTGCTCAGCCGGCGGAGGACGATCTAGACTCTTCGGCGTGACGGCTCTCCCCCGATCTCTCGTCGTCCTGTTCGCGGCATTGCTCCTTCTGGCGAGCCCGCCCGCCCAAGAGCTCCGCGGTGTGTGGATCGCCCGCGACGGTCTGACGTCCAAGCGCAAGATCTCGCAGTCGCTCGACGCAGCCCGCGCCGCGAACCTCAACGTCGTCTGCGTGAACGTCTGGAGCCGCGGCTACACGATCCACCCCTCGGCCGTGATGCAGCGGGTCGCGGGCGTGACCCAGGACCCGGGGCTGGTCGGACGGGATCCACTCCAGGAAGTGATCGTCGAGGCGCACCGTCGCGGCATGGAGGTCGAGGCCTGGCTCGAATACGGCTTCTGCGCCGGCTGGTCGGGTCACTACCCGGGACCGGGTGGTCGAGGTCCGGTGCTCAACGCGCACCCTGCGTGGACCGCCGTCGACCGGAGCGGCAACACCTCGGTGACGGACGCGAACGGGACCTTCTACTGGCTCGCGCACGAGAACCCGGACGCCCGCGCGTTCCTGCTCGACCTGGTCGACGAACTCGTCGATCGCTACGACGTCGACGGGGTCCAGCTCGACCGCATCCGCTACCCGTCGACGGCGTTCGGCTACGACCCGGCGACGGTGTCCGCCTACCGCGCCGCGAACGGCAACCGCAACCCGCCGACCAACCAGAACGACAGCGGCTGGATGCGATGGCGGGCGGACGCGCTGTCGACGTTCGTCGCCGACGCGCGGGCCCGTGTCCAGGCGCGGCGCTACACGGTCCGCACGACGTGCGCGCCGGTCGCGATGGACACTGCCTACAACTCGTTCCTCCAGGACTGGCCGTCCTGGGTGCGCGACGGGCACCTCGATCTGTGCTACCCGCAGATCTACCGGACTTCGCTCTCGTCCTACGTGTCGACGCTCGACGCCAACCTCGCGCGCGTTCCTGCGAACGTCCGCAACCGCGTCGTGCCGGGCATCCGGGCGGTCACCGGCACTTCGACCGCGGAGGTCCTCGGGATGGTGCAGGCGAACCGACAGCGCGGGCTGCAGGGTCACGTGTTCTGGTATCTCGAAGGCCTCTACGACGACCTGCCGGCGTTGACCGCGGGGCCGTTCGCGGCTCCAGCGACCGTCCCCGGCCACGGCGCCACCTGGCGGCCCGCTCCGGTCGTCATCGAAGAGGACTCTCCGTCCGTCGTCACCGCGGGGCCTTGGGTGGTGGAGTCGACGCTCTACGCGAGCGGCGGTGCGCAGCTCAAGGCTCCGGTCGGCCAGGGTGCGTCCGCGGAAGTGCCGTTCACGGCGCCGGCACCAGGCCTCTACAGCCTTCAGGTCTACCTCGGCTACACGCCCGGCGCGTCGTCAGGCATCGCTTGCGAAGTCACGCACGGCGGCGGCACGAGCGTCTTCCGGCTCGCGCGCGTCGGACTCGCCGAGTCAGGCTTCCACCATGTCGGTGCGTTCTGGCTCGATCCGGCCCTCGGCCCTGCCCGCGTGCGGATCGACGACCGGAACGTGCTCCCGGGCGGCACGCTGACGATGGACGCGGTCCAGTGGATGGTCACACGGTTCCGTTCGGGCCCGATCGAGGCCTACGGAACGGCAGCCGGTCTCGTGCTGGGCGTCGGGGGCGTGGCGACCGCCGGCGGCCGCACCGAGGCGCGCGTCGACGGGCTGGCTCCGTTCACGACGGCGCTCTGCGTGATCGGCCTGGGACGGACGAGCGTTCCGATCGGACCCGCGGTCCTGTTCACGACTCCGATCGGCAGCCTGTTCGCGGGCGGCGACGGCTACGGAGAGGCGGCGCTGCAGGTCGCGTTCCCGGCCGATCCGAATCTGCTCGGCCAGGACGTGGTGCTCCAGGCGTTCGCGAGCCAGGGCGGAGGGATCGCCGGGTCGGAGGCCGTCGAGGTCCGGCTGCGCTGAGTCGGCGCGGGGTCCGGATTCAGCCGTCCTGCTCGACTGCGGCCGCGCGGGTCGGTGCGCTCGGCTGCGCACCGCTCGCCCAAGCGCTGAGGTCCAGCCCCATCTCCTCGGCGAGCCGTCGGTTCGGCGTGCGGAAGTAGTCGCGCATGTAGGCCTCGTCCCGAGGGTCGAGCGGAGGCACGGGGCGCACGACGCGGCCCGCGATGCGGTCGACGAATCTGCGGGGGAGGAGCGGCTTGACCGCCTTGATCAGCCGGTCGGAGCGCCCACCCGCGGCGCGGATCATCCGGACCAGTCGGGCGGCACCGGGCGTGAACGCGAACGTCTGGTTCCGCGGCCTCTCGGACGCGAACGTCTCGATCGGCTCGAGTCCCGCGAAGCGCAGCACGTCGTTCGCGTGGCGCGCCGGGTCCTGGACGAGATCCTCGAAGAGGATGATGTGGAACCGATCCCGCGGGAAGTGCTTCCACCAGAGCTGCAGCTGCTCGAGGTAGCGTCCGGTGCGCAGGTAGAAGCTGTTCTCGCGGATCGCCTCGTGGAGCGGTCGGGTCTCTCCACCGACGCGGACCGTGTGCCAGTACGACGACCATGCGCGACGCACGGGGTCGCGGAGCACGTAGACGAAGCGCGCTCGGGGAGCCGCGGCGGCGATGCGCGCAGGCACGCCGGAGTAGCGGCTCGCGGCGATCGCAGCGGTCGTATCGGTCGAGTCGAGCGGAGCCGCCGCGTAGCTGGTGGACGCGTCGAGCAGGACCTTGGCGTCGGGGCGAGCGAACTGTCTGCCGTAGTGGTCGAGGCCCTTCTCCCAGTGCGAGGAGAAGTAGTTCGGCTCCTTGGGGTGCGCGAGGCAGACGTCCGGATGCTCGGTCAGGAGCTCCGCCAAGAAGCTCGTCCCGCCTTTCTGGGTTCCGATCAGGTAGAGCTGGGGCGGGAAGGGCATTGGGGGGCACGAGGAGGATCCGGGCAAGTATAGCCCGCCCGTGTGCCGCCGCCCGGTCCGCCATATCGAGGCTTGGGTGCGGTGGGAGAGCAGGGCTACGCTGCGCGCCGTGAAGCACCGTGCGATATCCGGTCTCTTCGCCCTGGCATCGGTGGCAGCGTGCGCGGCGCCCCAGGTGGGTCCCGTTCCTGGACGGAGTGACGGCTGGCGGCCCCAGCACGTCCAGGAGGTCCACGTACCCCGACCGATGCCGACCACGATGATCCAGGGCGGTGCGGCCCTGATCCCCTGGGCGAGCCTCGATCTCGACGAGAAGACGCGGAGCCCCGGAACCCCGCGCGCACAGGTCGACGACGGCGACGGTCTGATGATCCGCACCGGCAGCTACGACGACGCGCTCGGCGTCGAGTTCGTGCTGCAGACGACCGAGCACGACGAGACCGCGAGCGGCTCTTCGCTGCGGACGGTCGCTGGCTACGTCGACCTCACGCAGCGTTCCGAGCTCTGGGATGGACCGGTGTCCGCGTGGGCGGGCATCGGCTTCGGGATGGGGCTGATGCACTTCGACTGGGACGGCAGCTACCGGAGCGAGGTCACGGGGCTCTGGGTCGCGGAGGGGATCTTCGCGCTGCAGTTCGGCCCTCACGTCTCCATCGAGACGCGCATCCTCGGGTTCTCGGCCTCGCACCCGGGGCGCAGCGCGGGCACCGGCGTGCTCGCGACGATCGGTGGCTCGATCGGATTCTGAAGCCGGGCCGATCGAGGACCGGCTCGTCGACGGGAGCGAACCGCTCGGCTCGCTCGACGTGCTGGCGCGGCTCGACGCACTCGGCATCGACCACGAAACGGTCTGCCATCCGCAGCTGCACACGGTCGAGGAGGCGCGTCGACTGCGCGGCCCGGTGGTGGGCGCCCACGTGAAGAACCTCTTCCTCCGCAACAAGCGCGGGACGATGTGGCTCGTCTGCGTGATCGCGGATCGGCGGATCGACCTGCGCGCGCTCGGCGACGTGCTCGGGAGCGGAAGGCTGACGTTCGGGTCAGAGCAGCGGCTGATGCACCGGCTCGGGGTCCGGCCGGGCTGCGTGACCCCGCTCGCGGTCGTGCACGACAGGGAGCATGCGGTGCACGTGGTCCTCGACGAGGCGCTGTTCGCCCACCGCTTCGTGAACGTCCACCCGCTCGTCAACGACAAGACGACGCGGCTGCGCACGGAAGACCTCGCGCGCTTCCTCGAGGCCGAGGACCACGCGCCGCGCGTGGTGGATCTCGGCGCGCTGTCCGAGGGCCAGTGAGGCAGCCCGCAGGGGCGGGCGTCAGCGCAGCCGCGTGACGCGGATGGCGTCGAACCAGACCGGCGTGCCCTCGAGCTGGAAGCCGATGACGCCCTCGATGTCCTCGCAGCCCCACGCTTCGTTGACGATCTGGCCGTTCACGCGGACCGCGATCCAGCCGTCGTCGCAGATGATCTCCATCGCGTTCCACTCGCCGGCCGGGTTCTCGGCGGAGTGGCTGACCTTCGCGTTGCGGCCCTCGGTGCGCGAAGGCTCGGTGCGCATCGGCACCTCGCCGATGCTCCAGAAGTCGCCCGCGCGTCCGGTCTGCAGTTGGGCCTCGATGCTCCGCGGCCAGATCGTGTGCTTGCCCGTCGCGCGGAGCAGGACGCCGCTGTTGCCGCCCTCCTCCTCGAACCGCCAGCGCATCGTCATCACGAAGTCCTCGAAGCGGTCGTTGCTGTAGAAGTAGCCGCGCGGCTCGCCGGTGCACGCGAGGGTCCTGTCCTGGATCGACCAGGACTTGTCGAACGACGCGTTCCCGTCGAGGTGGAACCAGAAGCGGCCCATGCTCTGCGGGGTGCCGTCGAACAGCACGGTCGACTCGCCGAGTCGCTCCGGCTCCGGCTGGAGCTCGCGGCAGCGCACGTTCCGGTACCAGACCTCGTTGCCGTGGTCCTGCAGGCAGAGGTGGCCACGCGCGTTGACGCCGAAGCCTTCCCAGTCCTTGAACTTGCTCGCGCCGACGCGCTCGTTCCAGTCGTCCGAGCCGAACCTCGCGTCGACGAGCTTCGTGCCGTTCAGCCAGTGCTCGACGCGGTTGCCGAAGATCCGGATGCGGCCCTCGTTCCACTCGCCGGCGGGCTTCGCGACGCGTTCCTCGGCGGGGTAGAGGCCGTAGAGCGCACCCGAGTGGTGCTTGTGCCCTGCACCGCCGTGCGCGCTGTCGTCGAGAACCTGGTACTCGGGGCCGCTCCAGTAGCTCGGGTGCTCCGTCTCGACGACGCGGTACATCACGCCGCTGTTGCCGCCCGGCTGGATCTTCCAGTCGAACGCGAGCTCGAAGTTCCGGTAGGCGCGCCTCGTGATGATGTCACCGCCGCCGCCGTTGGGCGCGTGGTGCAGCGAGCCGTCCTCGATGCCCCAGCCCTTCTCCGGGAAGCCCGGCCGACCGTAGGACCGCCACGCGTCGGTCGACGTGCCGTCGAAGAGCACGTGCCAGCCCTGGCCCATCTCTTCTTCGCTGAGTGTGAACGTCGGCTTCGGTTCCTCCGTCTGCTCCTGGGCGGCGCCGAAGGTGCACAGGGTGAGGACGAGGGCTGCTCTCAGGGTGCGGGCTGGGTGCATGGCGGGGTCGTCTGGGGCGGATAGGCGAGGGCCGGATGATAGCCCGAGCCCTCCTGGACCCCGAGTCCTCGCTCGCACCCGCCGCGCGGCGGTCAGCCGAACGCGAGGATCCGCGGCCTCGAGCGGGCGAGGAAGCCGAGGATTCCCGGGGTGAGGATCCAGACCCCGGCGATCACCGTCAGCAGGAGCCCGAAGCCCGCGGACACGAAGCCCGGCACGCGCGGCGTGAACCGGAGCAGCGCGTTGACCAGCGCGATGACAAGGAACAGCGGGCCGTAGTAGAGCGCGAACACGAGCTCGAACACCGCCGACGAACCCGCCTTCGCCCGCCCGCCGAGGCGCGCGAAGAAGCCGTTCAGCGTGTTGCCGCCGAGGCTGCCCCAGAGCAGGAACCAGCAGAGCGCGCGCACCGACCGCGCGTGTGCTTCCGACGTCGCGCTCGCGAGATCTCGGGCCGCCCGCTCCACCGCATCCCCGCGCCCATCGTGCTCGGCGAACACCCGCGCGAACGAGATCGCCGGCTCCTCGACCCCGGCCATCCGCGCGAGCTGCCCGTGCAGCCCCTCGCACTACGGGCACGCGTTGACCGAGTTGACGGTGACCATCACCGACTCGTTGATGCGCGGCGTGACGGCGTGCGGGCCCACGTAGGCGAGCGCGATGCTCGGCAGCCGCGACAGGACCTCACGGTGG
>JAQCBR010000276.1 GCA_027621295.1 Planctomycetota bacterium | reverse complement strand
GGCGACCAGCCGGTCACCGCCGTCGCGTTCTGCACGTCCTGGTAGCGGTACTCGACGCGGCCGTCGGAGTACATCGCCAGCTGGATCGTGCTGAGCGCAGCCCCGTTGCCGAACAGCGGCACTTGGTCCCACGTCACGTAGACGACGTTGCCGCTGAGGTCGACGTCGTAGTAGACGGAGCCGCCCGTCGACGGATCGAGGTCGTTCCACAGCGGCGCGAGACGCGGACCGAAGGTCAGCAGACCTGCCACACTGCCCGCCGCCGACGTCGACGTCTGCGCGGGGTCGAGGTAGACGAAGCCGTTCGAGCAGACCAGGATGTCGGTCGTCGAACCGCCCGGGTAGCTGAACGTGAACGGCAGCGTGATCGGCGGCGTCAGCTCGTCGTCACCGAGCGTCAGCGCGGTCGACGTCGGGGTCGCCCACGCGTTGGAGCCCGGCACGACCACGTAGCCGGTGCTGAGAGGATTCAGCAGGATGCTGTTGGGAGCGCCTGCGGTCCCGCCCAGGTCGAACGTTCCGGGCAGGAAGGGCTCGTGGAAGCTGACCGCCTGCGACACGCAGCCCGCGCCGTAGGACGTGGCCGTCGCAACGTTCGGCTGTGGGGCGTAGTCCATCAGGACGACGCAGGCGAAGTAGGACAGCGAACCCGTCGGGCTGCCCACCGTCGTCGTCGAGATGCGACGCGCGAGGTGCGAGGCGTTGCTCGATGCGCCCATCGAAGGGACACCGGTCGGCAGCGGAGCCGTCGGCGCATCGACGTCGATCAGGAGGTCCTGACCGAGCGACGGGTCGTAGACGAACGGCGTCGCCAGCGGGATGTCGATGATGTAGGTGTTCGGAGAAGTGCCAGCCGCGGCGAGGCACGTGACGTTGCCCTGGAACACCGTGGTGACGTCCGCACCGAGGTTGTTCGCGAACGTCGTGCTGGGCGCCGACCAGTCGCTCGGCGACGTCGTCATCTGCACGGTGATGCCCGAGTAGACCTCTCCACCCGCGCTCGTCCGGCCACCGGCCGCCCGGTACTGGAGCCGGGAGATCACGATCGGGTAGTTGATGCCCTGCGACGTGAAGTGCGAGTCGTCATAGAGCATCTGGAAGTGGAACGCGGTGTTCCGCCACGCGAGCCCGGTCGAACCCGGGTTGGAGTTCGCCATGCCGGCGGGCACCACGAGATTCGCTTGGGCGAGCGCGGCGCCGCTCGAGAGGAGCAGGGCGAGGAGGCAGGTCGTCTTGTTCATGGGGGTAGGCATCGGGCCTGACAGGGTGCAGCACCGCGCCGCAGCCCCTTGCGGCCGGGAATCGGACCACCAGATCACGAGATCCACAACCCGAGGTCAGGGAGAGCGATGCGGCGCACCGTCTCGACCCGAGACACGATCCCACGTGGCCTCCATCGGACCCCGGCGGCGCCGCGCGAACCACCGCGACTGGAACCAGTGCGCGAGCGCCCAGTAGCCGACGAACGCCGTCACACCGACCGTCACCGACCAGTCTTCCTCGGGCCACACGGCACGCAGCGCGGAGAGCACCAGCACGAGGTGGGCGACGTAGTGCGTCAGCGACGCCCGACCGTGCCGGGCCAGGGCTACGGGCCCGAACCGGAGCCGGACGCAGACGAACACGACGCCGAGCGCGACCGAGGCCTCGCGCACGGCGAACGGCACCGACGTGGGAACCCAGGTCGCCTCGAACAGGTGCGGCCGGGCATCTACCCACGCCAGTCCGAGTTCGGTCGAGCGCGGCACCTGCGCCGCCACTGCCGCCACGGCGAAACACACCAGCGCGGGCGTGACGCTCCGACGCGCCACGTCGAGCCAGCCGCGCCGAGCGGCGAGCGCACCGAGCAGCGGCAGCGCGATCCAGCCGACCAGCGGGTAGTTCCCCGTGTAGAGGTAGTAGCGCAGCGTGACCCAGCCGACCGACGACTCGGCCGCGTGGACGGTGCCGTCCTCGTTCCAGTCACTCCACGCGTATTCCCCGATCCAGGCGTCCGCGACCGGTATCGCCAGGAGCGTCAGCAGCCCCGCAGCGAAGAGGCCCAACTCTCGGCCGGGTCGGGCGAGCGCGACGACGATCGGCATGCAGAGCGCGAGCGGCACGAGGACTTCGGTCGGCCACACGAGCCGACCGAACGCAAACCCGAAGATCGCGAGCGCCACCGCGCGGCGCCCTACTCGATCGCCCCGCTCCGACTGGATGGCCCACGACACGCCCGCCAGCACGAAGAACAGCGCGGCTTCGTAGCCGTAGACGGTCGCAGCCACCCACGCCGCCGCACGCTCGAACCAGCCTCGACCGCCTTCGGTCGCGACCAGGTGGGTCCACACCATGCCCATCACCGCGAGTCCCCGAGCGGCGTCGAGCGGAACGAGTCTTTCCTCCCGCTTCACACGCCCACCTCGCGCGTCGGGACTCCGGCATAGCGACGGCCCGGCAGAAGGTGTTCGCGCTTCATCACGACGCTGTGCGCCGCGACGCGGGCGCGATCGCCGATGTGGATGCCGTAGAGCAGGACGGATGCACGGCCGACCGTCGCCCCGGCACCGATCCGCACGCGG
>JAQCBR010000275.1 GCA_027621295.1 Planctomycetota bacterium | reverse complement strand
ACGAAGGTCTCGATGCTCGTCGCCTGCATCCGCGTCGAGCCGCTGATCGCCTGCGGGCCGGTCGTCAGGTTCAGGCGCGTGATGCCTGGCTCCTCGTGGACCTCGCGGCTCCGGTCGAACGGGCGCAGCACCTCGTCGGGGTTGTTGTAGACGAAGAACACGCGGCTCCGCGCGATGTCCGCGTCATCGTACAGCGCGCGCGCCGCGTGGGCGGTGCCGATCACCGATGACGTCTCGCCGCCCTCGGTCACGCAGATCACCACGTCGCCGGTCTGGATCGCGTGGTCCTGGAGCTGCAGTGCGCCGAGCAGCTTCAGATCTTCGAATCCCTCCAGCGAGGACACGAGTGCCCGGTCGCCGCCGGTCATCTCGCCGACCACCGCGCCCTCGATCCCGTCCGGGAGCGAGGCAGTCCATGGCCCCGCCGCCTCGGTCAGCGCCCGTCGCCAGAAGGGGCGCCAGAACGAGCTCTCCATCTGCTTGGCGAGCCGCCCGGTCGCGCCGCAGCCGTAGAAGTAGACCCGTCGCCCTCCCAGCACCGCGTCTGCCACCGCGTCAGCGATGCGCTGGACCGGAATCGGATCCTCGACCAGGCCCGCGAGGCGGCGCTCGATGTCCGCGTCCACCTCGAGCACTGAATCGAGCGCTGCCCTTACGTCGCGCTGGGCCACGAAGCTCAGGTTCCAGGTCGCGCGGTGCCTCTGCTCGGTCTCGAGCGAGTGCAGGTGGAACTGCGTGTTCTGCGTGACGTAGTGCTCGGACTCGGGGGACGGGGTCTGCCCGAGGAGGGAGAGGAGTTGCGACATGCTTGGGTTCCGGGGCGGGAGAGACTCTCCGCGACCCGAGGGGTGCGCAAGCGCCCGCACCGGACGCGCGAACCGGCGATCGCAGCAGGTGTTCCGAGGGCGGTTCGGACCCTCCCTGCAGCAACTTGTCGCCGCCGCAACAAGGCTCCGGGTCGACAGGCTACAATTCCGCGGTCCGCCAGCCCCTTCGCGATCCACGTCATCGGGACTTCCGCGCCCGAGACACCTCTCCCATGAACATCCTGACCCGTGCCCCCCTGGCGCTCGCGCTCTCGCTGCCTCTCGCTGCGCAGGGCGTCTCCCTCGACAAGCAAGGCGGAGCGCTGCCCGGAACGACGACGTTCCCGATCGCTGGCACGGCCGGCGACCAGTACTTCCTCCTGATGTCGGGCATCGAGCAGACGACCCCAGTGCCCAGCCTGGGGATCACGCTCGCCATCACGACGGATCTGATCGACGCGTGTGCGAACACGCCGACCTTCCTCGGGACCCTGGACGGCGCCGGTCGAGCCACCGCGGCGTTCCAGATCCCGAACATTCCCGCCCTCGAGTCGCTTCCGCTGTCGTTCCAGGCGATCACGTCCAGCGGCACGGTGGCAGATGTATCCAACCTCGTGCGGGTCACGCCGCAGGTGCCGGGAACCTTCAAGACGTCGCTCACCCAGCCCACGCTGCCCATCGCGGGTGGCGGAGCCGCGGTCGGCACGGATGGAAACGTGCTGGTGGTCGGCGGCACCGGCCCGGTCGCGCAGGTCTACGACTCGCTGACCGAGGAGTGGGGTCTCGCGGGCGCGAGCTTCGGCGTCGGGCTGCTGGCGCAGACGACGGCGCTCGCCGACGGCCGCATCCTCTTCACCGGCGGCCTCGGGCTGAACGGTCAGCCGACGACCGCGGCTGCGATCTACGACCCGGCGACCCAGCAGACGACCACGCTGGCGATGGGGACTGCGCGCGCCGGACACGGCGCCTCGCTGCTCGGCAACGGCCGTGTGCTGATCACCGGCGGCCTCTCGTCGTTCTCGCTGACGGACCCGCTGTCGCTGTTCACCAGCCTGCTGAACACGAGCGAGATCTTCGACCCGGCGACGAACACGTTCACGGCGGGCAGCCCGATGCTCGAGGCGCGCGCGTTCCACACGTCGTCGTCGCTGACCAACGGGCAGGTGCTGATCGCCGGCGGCCTGTCGCTGCTGCCGATCGTCAACATCCCGACCGTGTCGTTCACGGCCTACCTCTACAACCCGAACTCGGGTGGCTTCGGCCTGCCGGCGCTGATGAACGGTCCCCGCTTCCTGCACAGCGCGGTCGGTCTGTCGGACGGCCGGGTGCTGATCGCTGGCGGCCTCACGCTCGACCTCACGCAGTTCCTGCAGACCGGGCAGATCCAGGACATCATCATCGGCACCCGCGACGACTGTCAGCTCTACCGGAGCGGGCTGTTCGGGTTCGGCACGTTCACCACGGTGCCGGGCATGCAGGAGGGCCGGGCTGGTGCCGCGATCGCAGCACTCCCGAACGGCGAGGCGCTGATCGCCGGCGGATTCCGCCTGACGATCGACATCCCGAACGCCAGCTTCGAGCTGACCGCGACGAGCTCGGCCGACCGCTTCTCGCAGGGCCCGAACCTGATCCAGCCGACTGGCTCGATGTCCGCGCCGCGCGTCTTCCCGGTGACGATCAACCTGCCGGACGGCACGGTGATGATCGTCGGTGGCGGTCTGACGCAGGCCGAGATCTACCAGCGGTGATCTCGGCCTCGGG
>JAQCBR010000274.1 GCA_027621295.1 Planctomycetota bacterium | reverse complement strand
GGCGTGCAGCTCTGGGACCTGTCGGGCACCGCGGGCTCGCCGAACAGCGTCCGCATGACGCCGACCGGCACGGGCTACGTGGTCACCCCGGGCAGCAACGGCTGGTTCACGCCGACCTCGGCGGACCTCGCGCTCGGTGACGACACGCTGTCGGCTGCCCAGCCGCTCGGCTTCACGTTCCCGTACCCGGGCGGCAGCACGACGGACATCCTCGTCTGCTCGAACGGCTTCGCGTGGCTGGATACTGCCCAGACCGCTGCGACCTTCGCCGGCAACCCGACGCGCCTGCTCGGCGAAGCGCCGCGCTTGGCGCCGCTGTGGCACGACATGAACCCGACGACGGGTGGCACGGTCCACTTCGACGTCGATCCGTCGGGCACGGCCGCCTACGTGACCTGGCTCGGCGTGCCGCGCTTCGGCGTTGCGGCGTCGGTCAGCACCTGCCAGCTGGCGCTCTACGCGGACGGCTCGGTCGAGTACCGCTACGAGGTCTGTGACGTCGGCCCCGGCATCGTCGGCTTCAGCATCGGCGGCGGCGCGAACGATCCGGGCAACACCGACATCTCGGCGGCGATCCCGTTCGTGACGGCCGCGGACCAGTACCCGCTGACGCTGGCGAACACCAACCGTCCGAAGATCAACTCGACGTTCAACGTCGAGGTTCGCAACATCGTTCCGAGCGCTGTGATCGCCGGCGTGAACTTCGGCTTCGGCCCGCAGTCGCCGGGATTGGATCTGGCGTTCATCGGTGCGCCGACCTGTGAGCTCAACGCGCAGATCGCGCTGTCGGTGCCGCTGACGATCAGTGGTGCGACGACCCCGATCTCGCTGACGATCCCGAACGATCCGACGCTCAACAACGTCCACCTCTACGCCCAGGCTTTCACCGTGGCCCCGGGCGTCAACCAGGGTGGCATCGTGCTGTCGAACGGTCTCGACGTCGGCTTCGGCCTCAACTGATCTTCCGTATCAATCAGGGGGTGCGTGGCGCACGTCGTCACGCGCTCCCGTGACGTCCGAACTCCATCGACCATGACCGCAGGAATCGGCCCTGCCAGGCTCGCTCCTCGGAGCGCAGGCGGAAACGCCGGATGCCCCTCTGCCGTGTTTCCTCGCATCGAACCGCTGGAGAGCGGAGGTTCTTGCCCAGGTTCTCCCGATAGGGAGATACGGCCCGTCGAAACGACGGCTCCCGGACGCGCGAGTTCGCGGTCGCGGGGGGCTGGTGGGCACGTCGCCCACCCGCATGCTCTGTAGATCTATCAGTGTCCTGAAGTGCGGCGCCACGGCGTCCACTCGAGTCGTGCCGAGCCCGTAGCTCACTCGTCCAACGCTTCACGCTGAAGGCGACGGGTGGGCTCGAGACGGCTTCTTTTCCATCTGTTCAAAATCACGTTCAGGTATCTCGTGCACCGTTTCTCTGCATCACTAGTCGTGACGGTCGCCGCCGCGATGGCGTGTGCGCCTCTGGCAGCACAAGCGACGATCACTCCCGTAGCCGGTTTTGGAACCGGCGGTTGGTTGGCTCCGGGCGCCATCGGGCAGCTCGACACGAGCAACTCGCAGCGCGGCATGGCGGTGAACCCCGTCACCGGCAACATCATCCTGGTCGACCGTGACGGCACCCTGGGCAACAACGCCTGGGTGATCGACGGCACGACCGGCTCGGTCATCGGCTCCCTGGTTCCGCCCGCGGGCGGCTACTCGGGCGGCACGTTCGTCGTCAACGCCGCCGGCTGCGGTGCGGACGGCTCGATCCACGTGTGCAACCTGGTCACTTCGACGGCCTCGACCTTCAAGGTCTACAGCTGGCCCTCCGAAGCGGCCGCGCTGACCACGCCGGCCACCGTGAGCATCTCGAGCACGAGCGCCCAGTGGGGCGGCATGAACCGATTCGGCGACTGCTTCACGGCTGGCGGTGGGACCACGGGTCCGGTGCAGTTCATCGCCGCCGGCTCCAACAGCGCCGCGGGAACCAACAGCGCGTTCCTGCAGGGCCTGCTGGATGGCTCGGGCACCGTCACGCCGTACACGGCCGTGCCGGGCACCGTCACCTCTTCCAACGGCTACCGCCTCGGCCTGACCTACGTCGACGATGACACGTTCATCGGCACGCAGGGCACGACGGCCTACAAGACCTCGTTCGACGGCACGAACGCCACGCTCGACGCGTCGATCCCGACCGGCGCCGCGCAGCGTCCGATCGCCTACGCGGTCATCAACGGCAACGAAGTGCTGGCGACCGTCGACAGCAACAGCTCGAACGTCAACATCTACAGCATCACCGATCCGTCGGCTCCGCTGCTGCTCGCCACCGGCAACGCGACGACGGGCACGCTGAGCCCGAACGTCAACGGGACCGGCGCCTGCGGCTGGGGCCCGATCAGCGGCAACACCGGGACGCTCTACGCGATGAGCACCAACCAGGGGATCCAGGCCTTCACGGTCACGGTGCCCCCGCCGGTGCGTCCGCAGGTCGTCATCCCGCAGGGGATGGACCCGAGCTACCCGGGCAGCACGAGCCTGATCTGGCGGAACACGGCGTTCCGCTACCAGATGCTCTACGCCCCGGATCACTTCCTGAACCAGGGGATC
>JAQCBR010000106.1 GCA_027621295.1 Planctomycetota bacterium | reverse complement strand
CGCGCACGCCAAGAAGGTGCTCGAGGACCTCGGGGACTACTACCCCGACGCCCGCGGCTTCGAGATCGCCGGCTTCTTCTGGTGGCAGGGCGCCAAGGACTGCGGCAACGCGGTGCACGCCGCCCATTACGAGAAGAACCTCGTCCACCTGATCGGGCAGCTTCGCAGGGACTTCGACGCGCCGAAGGCCAAGTTCGTCTGCGCGACGCTCGGTCAGACCCAGAAGGGCGCCGAAGGCAACGAAGGTCTCGTCCTCGACGCCCAGCTCGCCGTCGACGGCAGCGCAGGCAAGTACCCCGACTTCGCCGGCAACGTCGCGTCCGTCTACTCCAACCCCTTCTGCCACGGCGGCAGCGCCAACGGCCACTACGGCGGCAACGCGAAGACCTACATGGACGTAGGCCTCGCGATGGGCCGCGCCATGGTCGAGCTGCTCGAACAGGACTGAGGCGAGATGCGGATGCCTACCCGAAGGCCCGCGCTCCGCGCGTTCGCCGTCGCCGCCGCGTTCGGAGCGTGCAGCTGCCTCCTTGCGCAGCGGACTCCGAACAGCCCGCCGACCGCGTCCATCCTCATCGAGGCGGAGTCGTTCGCGGACGTGGGCGGCTGGGTCGTCGACCCGCAGTTCATGGACCAGATGGGGTCGCCCTACCTGCTGGCGCACGGTCTGGGCGAGCCGGTGACGGACGCGGCCACCGAAGTCGTCGTCCCCGAAGCGGGCACCTACTTCGTCTGGGTCCGCACGATGGACTGGGTCGCGCGATGGAAGGCGCCGGGCGCACCCGGGCGCTTCCAGCTGTGGGTGGACGGCGCCGCGCTCGAGACCACGTTCGGCGCCACGGGGGCCTCTTGGCACTGGCAGCCGGGCGGAGCGATGGAGCTGCCGCAGGGCCCCGTCGAACTCCGACTGCGCGACCTGACCGGCTTCGAGGGACGCTGCGATGCGATCGTGTTCACGCGTGGGACCGATTCGCCCCCGCCCAACGTCGAGCCTGCGATGACCGAGTTCCGGCGGCGACTGCTCGGCCTTCCCGACGAGCCCGAAGCCGCGGGCGAGTACGATTTCGTGGTGACGGGCGGCGGCATCGCCGGGACGTGCGCGGCGCTGACCGCGGCGCGGCTCGGTCTCGAGGTCGCGCTGATCCAGGACCGCCCGGTGCTCGGCGGCAACAACAGCTCCGAAGTGCGCGTCTGGCTCCAGGGTGCCCGCAACATGGAGCCCTGGCCGCACGTCGGTGACGTCGTCGCCGAGCTCGAGCAGGACCAGCGCGCGCACTACGGGCCTTCCAACACGGCCGACCTCTACGAGGACGACAAGAAGCTCGCCGTCGTGCGCGGCGAGCCGAACATCGACCTGTTCCTCGAGCACCGCGGCAACGGGGTCGAGATGGAGGGCTCGCGCATCCGGGCGGTGCTCGCCCAGGAGATCCGCACCGGGCGCCGCATCCGGATCGGCGGGAGGCTGTTCGCGGACTGCACGGGCGACGCGGTCATCGGCGCGTTGGCGGGCGCCGACTTCGACCTGAAGGAAGAGGGCCGCATGGGGCCCTGCAACCTGTGGAACGTCTGCGAGTGCGAGGACACGAGTCCGCTCGGCAGCGGCACGACCGTGGCCGCAGAACCCGCACCGTTCCCGCGCTGCCCGTGGGCGCTCGACCTCTCCGACAAGCCGTTCCCCGGACGCAGCGGGACGAAGCCCGATCCCGACAAGCTCGGCGGGTGGTACTGGGAGAGCGGCTTCGACCGGGACCCGATCGCCGAGATGGAGTACGTGCGCGACTGGAACTTCCGCGCGATGTACGGCGCTTGGGACGCGCTCAAGAACGTCGACAGGGTCCTGCCCAACCACCGGCTCAACTGGTCGGCCTACATCCTCGGCAAGCGCGAGTCCCGCCGGCTGCTCGGCGACGTCGTGCTGACCCTCGACGATCTGGAGCAGGACCGCGTGTTCCAGGACGGCTGCGCGCCGACCGGCTGGTCGAACGACCTCCACGTTCCGGACCCCCGCTACGAAGCAGGCTTCGAAGGGGACGCGTTCATCTCGACCGCGAACCACGGCCAGTACCCGGCGCGGGCCCAGAACCGCGCCTACTGGATCCCGTACCGCTGCCTGTACTCCCGCAACGTCGACAACCTGCTGATGGCGGGCCGCAACATCAGTGTGACCCACGAGGCGCTCGGCGCGGTGCGGGTCATGCGCACCTGCGGGACCGAGGGCGAGATCATCGGCATGGCGGCGAGCCTCTGCCGCAAGCTCGACGTCACGCCGCGCGGGGTCTACGAGGACCACCTCGGAGCGCTGCAGGGCCTGATGCGGAAGGGAGCCGGCAAGCTGACCGGAGCCGAGATCGCCTACATCAACCAGGGGCTCCGCTACGGCATCGGCGAGTCGCGGACGCCGATCCGCATTCCGGACCCCGACTGGCTCGCGAGCGCCGGCGACAACCTGGCGCGCACCGCAACCGTGCGCATCGCGGGCGAGAGCTCCGGAGAAGTCCAGAGCGGCATGCTGCTCAACGACGGAGTCGCGAGACTCGAGGACAACGACGATCGGCTCGTGCTTCGCGCTGCACTGCCGCACGTGCTCGAGTTCGCCTGGGACGAGCCCAACACGATCGGGGCCGCCCGCGTGATCTCCGGCTACAACGAGAACGGCAAGATCACCGCCCCGCTCGCTGACTTCGAGCTGCACTGGCACGACGGCGACACGTGGCGACCAGCCATGCTGCCGGCCAGGACCAATACCCACCCCGCGTGGTCCCGGACGTTCGACGCCGTGCGGACGAACCGCGTGCGCCTCGTCGTGACCAAGACGAAGGGCGACGTGTCACGGATCTGGGAAGTCGAGATCTACGGACCGGTGTCGATCGCAGACGACCGCCCCGCATCGCGCAGGTGAGTCGTCTGGGAAGACTGGGTCGAGGCGGTGCCGTCGGCCGAGGACCTCCCGACCGTAGGCTCCTGGCCGACCGCGTTGCTCCCCAACGCTACGTGAACGTCGCCGTGCAGGAGATCGCGATCGATCCGCACACGGACTGGTAGGCGGGGCAGCCAGCCGGGAACTGGCTGAGCAGGCGCTCAGCGCTCGCGCGCTCTTCCTCGGGGACCGAGGCGGTCATGTGCAGCCGGATCGCGGCGATGCGGATCACGCCGTCGACCTCCGCGATGTCGCCCTCGACCTCACCGACGAGGTTCTCGGACGCGTCGATGCCTCGTGCCGCCAGACCGGCGGCGTAGGTCCCGAGCATTCAACCAGCGACCGCGGCGATCATGTGGTCGAGCGTCGCGGGCATCTCCCGGTCGACCTCGAAGCCGTACTTCTCGCGGTAGTAGGCGAGGATGCCGCCGTGGATGCCGTAGTCGACGGGCTCCTTCTGCGGCGGGATCAGGGCGCTGCGGTGCGCGCCCGCGTGCTGACGGATCGTCGACCTGCTGGTCGCGATCACGGGGTGGGATGAACTCATATTGTCTTCCTCGGCTGTTCGGACAGCGTGCACGAACCCTAACACAGTAGCAGCTTCCCGAAAGGTCGGGCACGCTCGGTGGGACCTCGGCGTCCACGCTGACCCGACACCCCCGCGGGGGGCCAAGAGAAGCTCGTTCCGCCGCGCAACCGGCGGGAGAAGCCAAGGCGCCAGACCTTCGGCATCGAGGTGCGCAGCCAGCTGCTCGCCGCGCAGCCCTCGGGCTCCTTACACTCCGTCGCCCTCGTCATGACGTCGCATTCTGAACTGCACCGCACTCGCCGACAGATCCCGCGCGCCCTCGCGCGGCAGATTGCCGTGGCCCTCCTCGCCGCCGGCTGCGCCGCTCCGGACCCTGTGACCGGGCCGATGCACGTCGAGTTCCTGACGCGCGACGGTTGCGGCGGCTCCGACGACATGCGCGCGAACCTCGACACCGCGCTGTCGCGGCACGGCCCAGGCGTCACGCTGGTCGTCATCGACGTCGATACCCTGGCGCCGGACGATCCGCGCACCGGCTATGGGACGCCCACGATCCTGCGGGACGGTGGCGAGCTGTTCGGCCTGCCGCGGCCGACTCCGGCGGCCCCCACCTGAAGGATCTACCCCGGCGGAGTTCCGTCGGCCGAACAGCTTCGCAGGCTGCTGCGCGCACCGTAGCGGAGAGGACTCGAGCCATCCTCTCGGGGAGGACACGTCCACAGCGTAGGCTCGTCGGCCATGGGACTCTCGCGACCGACGCTCGCTGCTCTCTGCCTCGTTCTGCTCCACGCGTTCGCGCATGCACAGAGCAGCGCGTCGCCGCTGCGTGTCTTCCTGTTCGCCGGACAGTCGAACATGGTCGGCGCGGACACGGACCCGGAGCTCGCCGAGTCCTACCCACCCTACGCCGGCATCACGAAGCCGCGCGCCGACGTGCGCTACGCGTTCTCGGTCGGCCGGTCGACCTCGGACGGGTTCGTGCCGCTCGCACCCGTCGACGCGGACTTCGGGCCGGAGCTGACGTTCGCCCGGGAGGTCGCGAAGTCCACCAAGGGCAAGTTCGCGATCCTCAAGTGCGCGGTCGGCGGCACGACGATCGCACGTGACTGGAACCCGGACGCACCCGACGACGGACAGAAGCTCTACCCGCGCTTCGTCCAGCTGGTGAGGGACTCGCTGGCACGGCTCGACCGGGCGGGCGTGGCGTGGCGACTCGAGGCGCTGTTCTGGCACCAGGGCGAGAACGACATGCTCAGCCGGGAGTTCAATCCCGAGTACGAGGCCGGGTTCACCCGCTTCCTCGCGCGGCTGCGCTCTGACCTCGGGGCGCCCGAGCTCCCCGTGTTCCTGGGCGAGGTCAGCGACCGCGGCATCTGGGGCATGGACTTCCGCGGGCCGATGCGCGCGCTGCGCGCCCAGCAGCGTGCGGTGGCTGATGCCGACCCGCACGCGCAGTTCGTGGCGACGTCCCACCTCGCGTTCGAAGTGATGGGCAGCGGCCAGCCGCACTACCACTTCGGAACGCTCGGGCAGCTTCAGCACGGCGAAGCCTACGCGGAGGCATACCTCCGCTCGATCGGCCTGGACCCGGCACCCGAGATCCCCGGCTACCCGAAGAAGCTGCCGTTCCGCGACGGCCAGCGTGTCCGGGTCTTCGCGCTCCTCGGCCAGCGCTCGATGGAGGGCGAAGGCACGTTCGTGCAGGAGCTGTCGAAGGCGCAGCGAAAGCCGCGCCCGAGCGTCCCGTTCCGCTACCACGTCGGCGGCGGCGCCCGCGTGTCCGCCGACTGGACCCCGCTCGCGCCTGCGGGCCTGTTCGACGGGTTCGGACCCGAGCTCGGCTTCGGCACAGCACTCGACGGCGAGCCGATCGCCATCGTCAAGTTCACCGACGGTGCCGCCCAGATCACCGACTGGGCCGTCGAGCACGCTGACGCCAGCCGCCCGTGCCGAGACGACGCGATCGCGTTCCTTCGCACAGCACTCGACGACCTCACGTCCCGCGGACTCGAGCCCGAACTCGCCGGCATCGTCTGGCACCACGGCGAGAACGAGCGCTACTACGCACCGTTCCGCAACCGCTACGCCGAGATCCTGCGCGGCGTGATCGCCGACTTCCGGACGGCTCTCGACGCACCGGAGCTCCCCTGGATCCTCGCCGGCATCAGCACGAAGGCCCCGTGGGGCGCCGAGTCGATCGCCCAGGCGAACGGCGAGCTCAGGGCACTCGCGGACAGCGACGCCCACATCCGCTTCGTCGACACGTCAGACCTACCGCACGGACGTGCGATGCCAGGGAGCGAGGGGACGTGGGAGCTGGGCCGACTGCTCGGGGAGAGCTGCGCGAGAACCGAAGACGGCCGCCCGGACCGGCGCCGGGACTGACGCGGAGCGGAACGGATGGACAGGCACAAACCTAAACCAATGGTTTAGGTTTGTGCGATGCCGCCATCTCATCCCGGGGGCCGGAGCCCAACCCCACGATCTCCCGCCTGGACCCGGCTCTACGAGATCGCCGAGTGCCAGTCCGGCCTGTTCACCCTCGGGCAGGCCGAGTCCTGCGGCTACTCCTCCCAGCATCTGCAGAAGCACCTTCGCTCGGGACGGATCATCCGCATTCGGCGCGGCATCTACCGCCTCACGCAGCACCCCGCCGGCGAACACGAGGAGCTCGTCGCCCTCTGGCTGTGGTCCGGGCGCGAGGGCGTCTTCTCCCACGACACGAGCCTGTTCCTCCATGACCTCTCGGATGTGCTGCCCGCGAAGGTCCACATGACGGTCCCGGAAGCTTGGCAGTCGCGGCGTCTTCGCGTTCCCGATGGGCTGGTCCTGCACCACTTGGACCTCGACCGGTCGGAGATCGTTTGGGTCGACGTCGTTCCGGTGACCGCTGCGCGCCGAGCGATCATCGAGTGCATCACCGCGCACCGAAGCCCAGATCTCACGGGCCAAGCGGTTCGCGAGGCGCGGCAACGCGGACTGATCAGCAGCGCGGACAGCAGGAACTTCCAGGGCCGGCTCCGCCGCGTGGGGAACTCTCGCACATGACCAACAGCCGATACGCCACGCCAGCGGCCTTCAAGCAAGCGCTGGAGCAGCGCCTTCGGAACAACTCGGCTTCCGGAGTGGACCTCGCCCGTCGTCGGCAGCTCGTCGTCTTCGAGCGCCTCCTCGCACGCGTCCACATCGCCGCCGACGACACGGTGATCCTCAAGGGCGGGCTGGTCCTCGAGCTTCGACTCCAGCGCGCCCGCACCACCAAGGACGTCGACCTCGACCTAGGCGACGGAAGCCGTCGGGACGTCGGACAGTGGGTCGGCAAGGGACAGGGCTCGCTGCGCTTCTCGTTCCACGAGGAGCTGTGTTCCGGGCTCGCCGAGCTCGACGTCGTGCAGGCCACGTTCCACGGCACCGTGACGACGCGGGCAGGGACATCCGCGTGGCGCACGACACCGATCCTCGATCCGGTGCGAGGCGGAGTCGCCGAAGTCGAAGTGCTCGTCCCTGCGAGCGCGTTGCCCGGGTCTGCGCTCCCCTCGAGCAGCCCCATGCTGCCGCTCATCCTGGACGTGCGTGGCGGCGACGGGCAGCCGTTCGCAGGCGCGCTCGTCCTCCGCTGGTCGTCCGCAACGCGAGCCGGCAACCCGCGCGGTGACCTGCGCCCGGAGATGACGTCGCCCGGCCTGTTCCGAGCCGAGGTGCCGCTCCCCGGAGACGTCGCCGAGATCGAGCTCGCCGTCGAGCAGGTCAACGCATCTGGCAGCGTGCCGCCGTGGGTGCGTTCGGTCCCCGCAACTCCCGACCGCGTGCAGACCCTCAGCCTCGAACTCTCGCCCTCCGGCAGCGTCGTGATCCTCCGCCCCGCGCGCTGGACGTCCGCATGGTCGGTGCGCGCCTCGTATCGCGACGCCCCGACCGAGCCCTGGCAAGGCTCGTGGACCTACGGCACGCGCGAGGATCGGCTCGAGCTGAACGCGCTGCGCCCCGCGGAGTGGCGGTTCGAGCTGACGCAGGACTCGCCCGCTCGCACCGACACGCTGACTGTGCCAGTCCGCGCCGGCGATCAACGGGTCGTCGGCGGATGAGGAACGCCCCGGGCGGCCTGCTCCAGAACGACGAGCCCGGACGAGCGCCCGGACCAACACGCATCGCTTCGGCCGCATGTTTCGCGGTCACACGGCTCGGATGCTCCTCGGAATCAAGCCACCCCACGGGGGCGCTACACGCTCGCCGCCAACAGGCGGAGCGGTGCACACGCGCGCACAGAGAACCTCAGCGCGTCAGATCGAATGCCGACTTCCAGCCGAGCTCGACGAGGACCTGCTGCTGGTCCGCGGGGTTCAGCAGGACGTCGATCGGACCGTCGCCACCGAAGCTGTACATGCAGAACTGCATCGTCGAGCCTGATTCGACGCTCGCGTCCGTGTCCCGCGTCGACCAGTTGGACCGCGTCGTCCTCGTCGCCGGAACGGCCCGGTAGAAGTCGTGCCAGTTCTCGGTCGATCCATCCCGCGTGACCTCGAAGTGCACGCGCACCGATTCCGTGGTCTTGCGTTCGTGCTCGATGCGCAGCTCGATGTCGACCACCGCAGGTCCCGAAGCCTCTCCGAAGCCGAGATCCAACACGCGCTGCGCGAGACCTTCTGCCTGCTTCGAACCACCGCTGTCGCTCCAGGACGGCAGCGCGCGCGTCGCGAGCGGGTCGCGGACGCGCACCATCAGCAGGCCCTCGTGCGGCGCGTCGACCGTGAATCGCCGATGCACGAGCTGGGGCGCAGAGCCCTGTGACGACGACGGGGTCGACGAACGCACCGTGACGCTCATGGCGGGGCTGGGGCCGATCAGCTCCTCGCGCGCAGGTCGAACCGCACCTTCGTCCACGCGGCGACAGGACGCTGCAACGACGAGCAGCAGCGAGCAGATCAGGACGGCCGCGCCTGGGCCCCAGGTCCGCGGGGATTGGCTCTGCCAGCACGGGGTCGGGCCGAGACTGGCGTCGGATCGAGCTCGGCGGGTCATGGGGCCAGGTCTTCGGACGCGTGCGGCGATGGAACGGGCGGGTCCTCATGATTGCACAAGTCGAGCAGAGCACCGAGTCTAAGCTGGCCCTCGACTCCTCGAACGAAGCACGAAAGGTCCTCCCCCGATGCGTTCCCGAACCACGCCCCCACTCCTGGCCCTCGTCGCCGCCCTCTCGCTCTGCCTGCTCGCCGCGACCGACGACGCACGCACGACGGCCCCGTTCCACCCGCACTTCCCCAAGACCCTGACCTGCCAGGTCACGAAGGAGTGCACGCTGACCGTCGGCTACCAGACGGTCACCTTCGACGCGAAGGGCGCGGCGGCGATGGAGCCCGGGCAGGCATGGCACCTCGCGGGCGCGACGTTCGAGACGTCACGCACGGTCGTCGTCGGCGAGACGGAGGTCCCTCCCGGACGCTACGCGCTGAGCGCCCGCAAGACCGAGGAGAGCGGCTGGGAGCTCGTCCTGCACCAGGGTCAGCGCTTCAGCACGCCGAAGCCCGGCTCGGACGAGGACGTCCTCGCACTCGCCGGCACGTTCACCGGCGACGCCCCGCTCCTCGAACACCTGTCGATCGACATCCAGCCAGCCGGCGACAAGGAGCACACGCGGCTCTTCCTCGAGGTCCGCTTCGACCGCCTGCTGGTCCGGACGGCAATCACCGTGCCCGACTGACGCGGCCAGCGGGATCCATACCCAACCCTCCTCCTGCCCGAGTTTCGCCATGAGCCCCACCCAGTCCACTGTCCGCGCCCTCCTGCTCGTCGCGTCCGGATGCGCTGCGGCCCCGCATGCTCCGACGCCCTCTGGCCTCCATCCCGAGATGGCCGCGCGGCTCGAGGCCGTCCAGCGCGCACTGATCGACGAGGAGCTCACCGGGAGCAACGTCCTCCTCGTCGTGCAGGGCGAAGAGGAGATCTACCGGCGAGTCGTCGACTCCGACCGCCCGGGCGACCGCACCATCACCGGCGAGACGCTGTTCCCGATCTGGTCGATGTCGAAGCCGATCACGATCGTCGCGATGCTGACCCTGTTCGAGCAGGGGCTGTTCGCGTGGGAAGACCCGGTCGCCATGTACATCCCCTGCTTCGCGGAGCTCCGGGTCAAGGACGGCGACGGCACGCGCGAGGCGACCGAGCCGCTCCGCATCGAACACCTGATGACGCACCGGTCGGGCTACGGCTACTACGCGACGGGCGCACTCTCATCCGACCTGCCGCAGCCGCCGGCCTTCGACCGCCCCCACCCCAACCAGACGCGTTTCGACGACCTGCAGGCCTTCTGCGAGGCCGCAGCCCGCCAGCCGCTCGAGTTCGAGCCCGGCAGCGCGTTCCTCTACGGGATCAACCAGGCGATCCTCGGTCGCCTCGTCGAGGTCCTGTCCGGCCAGCCGTTCGCCGAGTACCTGGAGAACCGCCTCTTCGGGCCGCTCGGCATGACCGAGACCAGCTTCGTACTCAACGACGCGCGCCGCAGTCGGCTCCAGCCGCTCTGGATCAACCTCACCGAGCAGGCCTCCGGCGAAGCCTCGCCGACCACCACGCTCCGCGGCTACACGAACCTGCTGAACGAACTGACCTACAGCCCGCGCAGCCGAGCCCACTTCGGCGGGGAGGGACTCGTCTCCAACCTCGCCGACTACGCCCGCTTCTGCGAGATGCTCCGCGCCGGTGGCATCTACCGAGGCCAACGCATCCTCAGCGAGGACAGCATCCGCCGGATGACCACGCCCAAGAGCCGAGACATCTTCGGCGGCCCCGGCACCGACATGGGCTACAGCGTCTTCGTGCTCCGCGAAGGCCACGCCGAGGGCACCCTCGCCCCCGCCGGCACCTACGGCTGGTCCGGCTACCACAACACGCACTTCTGGATCGACCCAACCCACGACCTCTACGTCGTGTTCATGTCGCGCGCGCGGGAGTTCCACGGCGAGATCCCGAAGAGGCTGCGGGCGGCGATCTACGGCGAAGGTGTGGCGGGAACCTAGCCCGTAGGCCCGAGGAAGGAGTCCCTGGCCAAACCGCGCTCGTGCCCGACTCGCGGAGAGTCGACGTTTCGGCACGCCGCCGATGTCACTGTCGATCAGCCAGGGCCGATGTCACGCGGCACGAATCGCCTCGCTGAGGATCTTGCTCTTCACGCGGGGCTTGAGTCCGTCGATCAACACCAGGTCGACCGACCGCCCCAGGAGATCCTCGAGCCTCAGCTTGAGGTCCATGTATCGATCGAACGTGTGCTCATCGAGATCCACGAGCAGATCCACGTCACTCTGTTCGCCCGCCTCCCCACGCGCGAACGAGCCGAAGAGCGCGACCGACCGGGCTCCCAAGAAGTGCAGCTCCGCCGCATGGGCAGCGATCCGGTCCAAGATCGTCTGACGGTCGATCATGAGGTTGCCCAGTCTAGCCGCGACCGAACCCGGCGAGGCCGAGCGCCATGGGGCCAGCCTTCGCTCTCGCGATGGAGATGCCCCACCTCAGCCCAACGAAAGGCCGGGGTTCCCCGCGGCAGCGCGAAGTTGCATCGCGGGCATGACCGCTCGCAGCCGACGGCGTGACGGCCCGACAGGCCGCGGGCAGTCCCAGGGTCGCCATGCAGTGGCGCCCGGCTTGGGCAGGCGTGACGGGGAATCGTCACGCCCGCGCCGACCTGACACGGAGACCGCCCCAGGCCGCACCCCCACGATCACGGGTTGATCGTGATCCGGACCGCGTTCGTCCCGACGAAGCTGTAGTTCGCGTTCGGGTCGTAGGCGACGGCCGCGACGTAGAGCGGGAACGAGGCGCCGAGGATCACCGGCATGCCGGTGAAGTCGAGGCTCGCCTGGCCGACCGAACGGCCGTCCGCGGGCAGCGTGCCGTACCAGCTGATGAACTGGCCGCCCTGCAGCGCGGCGTCGAGCCAGAACGGCGAGGAGCCGTCGTAGACCGGCAGCCCGAGCGGCGGCGTGGTCGTCGCCGGGTCGGTGAGTGACGCGAGGATCACGTAGGGCAACCCACCGCCACACGGCGTCAGGAAGAAGTCGAAGCCGACCTTCCCGGAAGCGCTTGCCGAGATCGAGCTGCCGGTGCCGAGCGACACGAACTCCATCGCCTGGCAGCAGTCCTTCGCCACGCCCGGGCTCGGCATGTTCGGCGTGAAGTCCGTCGCGTTGTCGCCCGTGTCGGTGCCCGCCGGGCAGCGCTCGATCGACAGCGGCGAGAACACGTCGCGCGCCGGGTTGCCTTCGTACCACGGCTGGCCGTTGCAGCCAGACGCCGCACCGACCGAGGTGTCGACCACGCCGTAGGCGACCGCATCGATGCCGACGCCGTTCGGATCGAGGAGCTGCACCGCATCGGCGCCGTTCTCGAAGTCGAAGTTGGTCACCAGGAAGTCAGCGTTCGCGACCGAGGTCGTGCCGGCCGACGTCGCGTCGGCGACGACCAGGACACCGCTCGCCGGGATCACCGTGCCGACCGGGAACGTGAACGACTGCGGGTTGCAGAGACCGGCCGATGCGCCGGCACCTTCGACCGTCTGGATCGTGTAGCCGGACACGTCGAAGCCGACCGGCCCGTAGATCTCGACGAAGACTTTGCCGTCGTCACCACTCGGCGCGTCGTAGTAGACCTCGTTGATCACCACCGCCGAGGGCACCGTCACCGTGAACGCCTGGATGCCCTGGTTCGAGCTCATCGCGTAGAGGGTGCCGGACAGACCGCTGATCGCACCCCAGCCGCAGCCGCCGGTGCCGTTGGCGTTGGCAGAGAGCGTGCCGGACGTCGCGTTGCCCGTGACGAGCAGGGACGGCGCCGTCGGGTCGGTGATGTCGTAGATGAACACGTTCGAGCTGTTGCTGTCGACCGTGGCCAGCACGTTGGTGCCGCCGATGACCGCGTAGGCCAGCGGACGCTGGGCCGCGCCGATCGTGAACGCCGCATCGACCGTCGCGCTCGTGCCGTCGAACGACGTGACGTAGGCCGTCGTGCCCTGCGTGCCGATGAACGTGTCATCGTCGACGTAGGTCAGGCCGAGGCGGTAGCCGTTGGAGGCGGTGGCGGTGCCCGGCACGGCCGTGTACGGCGTGACGGTGCCCGAGCCATCCAGCAGGCCCTGCATGAACGCGCTGTTGGTGCCAGCCGCGGAGTTCGAACCGGCCGCGATGAACTGCACCGGAGTCGCGCCGCCGCCTCCCACGGTGAAGCAGTCACCGAAGCGGTTCATGCCGCCCCACTGGGCGCTCGTGCTGGCGATCGTGACGGTCGCGGGCGTCGTCAGCGCATCCGCCTCCGAAGCCCAGCTGTAGACCTTGAACGTCGAAGCGGTCGACGTGACGAGGTTGCAGACGTGGATCGAACCGTCGTCGCCGCAGCCGGGGATGTTCACCACGAAGGTGCCGCCCGAGTAGCCGCCGGCCGGCGGAACGAGCGTGCCGAGGACAGCACCCGTCGCGCCGTCGAGCACGTAGGCGTTGTTGCCCAGCGTGCCGTCACGGTCGACGAGGATGATGTTGCCGGTGACCGGGTTGACGGCCATGCCGCGCTGGGAGTTGGACGTGTCGAGCTGGGGGATGGCGCCTGGAGCTAGCCAGCCGCCGGTCCCAAAGCCTGCGACGGGCGTGATGCTCGCTTGGGCGGCCAGCGAGCCGCTGATGACGGACGCCGCGATCGACGCGATGAGAGGTAGGGAGAAACGTTGCACGGGGATACTTGGTGTGGACTTGAGAGTGAATGTCTAAGAGGTGCTCCAGCGCGCACTCGACGCCAGCTCCTTCCTGGGCTGACCGAGTGGCTGCTGACCCGTCGCGCTCGACGCGAGTCCGTCCTGGATCCGCTTCCTGCAGCGATGGGCCGGACATCATGCGCAGCGATCGAGAGGCCACCAGCCCCCCGAGAGCCCCTCACGAACGATTTATCCGCGGCACTTTCGAAGCGCCGCAATCGGTGTAGCGCGCTCTACGAACGTGTCCCGCGGGGGACCCGGTCCCACGTCCTCACAAGGGACTCCGAGGTCAGGCGAGGCCGCTCCGTCTCGATGGACTCGGAGACCGATCGCCCCGATCGCGAGGTTCTTCGAACCCTCTGGCGAGCGGATCGACACCAGGAACCTGGTCGATCGAACTGGAGGGCAGGGAATGACCACCATCACGCGGACCCAGGTGGAGTCCTGGGTCTCGCTCGGCGAGTCGGAGACCGTCGAGTTCAAGCGCACCACCGGCGAACGCAGGGCCGGCGCCCAGACCCTGTGCGGGATGCTCAACTCCCGCGGCGGACGAGTGCTGTTCGGAATCACCGAGGACCAACGCGTGACCGGTCAGTCCGTCTCGGAGCGCACGATCGAAGAGGTGACCAACGAGATCCAGGAGATCGATCCTCCGGTCTACCCAACGATCGAGCGGGTCGAGGTCGACGGGCATCGCGAGGTCCTCGTCGTCTCCGTCGCGACAGGACCGAACCGCCCCTACAGCTACAAGAGCAAGGCGTATCGACGCGTCGGCAACACGACGCGGGAGCTGTCACGCCACGAGTTCGACCGCATGCTGATCGAACGGGTGCATGCAGACGTGAGGTGGGAGAACTCGGAGGCCACGGACTGGTCGATCACAGACCTGGATACGGCCGAGGTCCTGCGGACGGTCGAAGAGAGCGTGCGGCGCGGCCGCATCGCGGAGCCCGGCACCAGAGAACCTTCCGCGCTGCTGCGCGGACTCGGGCTGGTGCGCGACGGGGTCCTGCTCCGCGCTGCCGTCGTGCTGTTCGGACGCGCCGAGCGCCTCGAGCGTGAGTGGCCCCAGTGCCTGCTCCGCGTGGCACGCTTCCGTGGCCGGGACCGCACCGAGTTCGTCGACAACCGGCAGTTCCACGGCAACGCCTTCGAACTCCTGGTCCGGGCCGAGAAGTTCCTCCGCGAGAACCTCCCGGTCGCAGGACGCATCGCACCGGCCCTGTTCGAGCGCGTGGACGATCCGCTCTACCCCCCGACCGCCCTGCGCGAGGCGCTGGCCAACGCCTTCTGCCATCGCGACTATGCGATCGGTGGCGGATCGGTGGCCGTGGCGATCTACGACGATCGCCGGGAAGTCACGTCCTCCGGCGCGCTGCACTTCGGCCTGACCGCTGAGATGCTCTTGGAGCCGCACGAGT
>JAQCBR010000105.1 GCA_027621295.1 Planctomycetota bacterium | reverse complement strand
CGATCGACTCCATGAACACCCACCAGCCGGGGATGCTCTCGATCGCCAGCAGGTAGACGTCGAAGACCTGCGTCGCCGGGAACGCCGAGCCGACCGAGTTCACGACCGACGACAGGCTCGCGACCTCGTGTTCACGACCGGCGCCGTCCCGCTTGAGGATGCGGACCGTCACATAACGGACGCTGCGGTTGCTGAGTCCCTGGAACGGTCGAACGCTGATGCGACGCGACCACTGCCACTCGCCGTCCCGCGAGAAGTTGCCCGACAGCGGGTGGTCGGGCAGGACGAGGTTGCCGTTCGCATCCTCGGAGATGGTCAGGGCCGGACGTGTCGTGACGCCGTCGTCGAGCACGTCGAGGTCGATCGCGTCCTCGACGGAGCCCCGATCCACCATGCTGTGGATCTCGGAGAGGATCGCCTGGGCCTTCGAGAACGCGAACACCTTGTCGCGCTGCATCGCCGTCGTCGCATAGTTCGACGTGATGTGATTGCCGAGGACCAGTGCCGCCACGACGAACACGACGGTCCCCAGCATCAGCTCGATCAAGGTGAACCCGCGCTGGGACGGGTGGTCGGGACGTGCGCTCATCGGTCGCTCCTTGGCTCCACGGTGCGGACACACCGGGTGGGCTCGTGGGACCGCGCGGTGCGGACCCGCTCGACCTATCGGCAGGACGCCCCCTCAGGCTGTCGCCGCCGGTCCGACCGGTCCCGATCGAGGACGGCTCTGGGCGAGAGTGTCGAAGATTGCGACGGTCTGCCCCCGATCCGTCGACCGCTCGGCTTGTCGCGCCCCGCGGACCGCACGATCATCCCGGCCTCTTGTCCGCACCCGCACCGCTCCGCGCCCTCGCACCGCTCGGTCCGATCTGGCGACCGTTCGCTGCCCGCCGGGTCGCGGTCGGTCTCGGGTCCCTGTGCGCGCTGCTCGCTGGCGGAGCCCTGCTCGGCCTCCCGGTCGCCGCCGGGCGCGCGCTGGACGCGGCCGGGGCGGGCGACGCGTCCGGCGTCACGCTGTGGGTCGGAGCGTTCGCCGCGTCCGTCGCCGTCGAGGCGCTGCTCCGCTTCGCCGCACGATCCCTGCTGGTCGGCGCGTCCCGCGACGCCGAGGCGGACCTGAAGGACCGGGTCCAGGAGCACCTGCTCCGCCTCCCGGTCCGATGGTTCGACCGCCACCCTCCGGGTGAGGTCGTGTCGCGGCTGACCCAGGACGTCGAAGCGATGCGGTTCACGACCGGCCCGGCGCTGCTCTACGGGCTGCAGGCGCTGACGATCCTGCCGCTAGGACTGGCCGTCCTGCTCGCCACCACGCCGGCGCTCGGCGCGGTCGCGCTCACCGCGTTCGCGGGCCTCGCGCTCTACCTGCTGCGCCTCGCCCCGAAGCTCCGCACGGAGTCGACCGCGGTACAACAGGCGCTCGGCGAGGTGGGCGCGCGCGCGGGCGAGGCGTTCGCAGCGATCCGGTTCGTGCAGGCGGCCCGGCGCGTCGAGGCCGAGACGCAGGCGATCGCGGCTGCCTCGGAGAACCTGCGCGACCGGAGCGTCCGACTCGCGCGCGTCCAGGCCCGGACGGATCTGGGCATCCACGCGACGACCGAGCTGGTGCTCTTCGCGGGACTCTGCCTCGGCGGCATGGCCGTCGCGGAGGGCTCGGCCAGCCCGGGTGACCTCCTCGGTTTCTACGCGCTGCTGGGCGTGCAGCTGGCTCCGCTGCTCGCACTCGGCTTCGTGCTGGGCGGACTGCCGCGCGCGCTCGGCGCCGCAGCCCGGATCCAGGAGATCCTCGACGCGGAGGTATCGGCGGGCGCAGGTGCATCGGCTGGCCCACCCGACGCGACACAGCCCGGCTCGAACCCACCCCGCATCGAGGTCCGAGACCTGTCGTGCCGCCTCGACGGCAGCGACGAGCCTGCGCTCTCCGGCGTGTCCTTCACCGTCGAGCCGGGCCAGACGCTCGGGATCTGCGGCCCGGTGGGATCCGGCAAGTCGACGCTCGTGGACCTGCTCCTGCGCCTCGAGGACCCGGAGCCAGGCAGGATCTTCGTCGACGGAGAAGACGTGCTCACGATCGCGCCCGACGTGCTCAGGGCGCGGACGGCGGTCGCCCTCCAGGACCCTTTCCTCCTCCGCGACACGGTCGCCGCGAACGCGTCGTTCGGCGGCACCACGAACGACGAAGACGTCCGCCGGGCAATCCGGGATGCGGAGCTGGAGAGAGAGATCGAAGCGCTGGAGGGCGGACTCCAGGCCAGGATCGGCGAGCGCGGGATGACGCTGAGCGGCGGCCAGCGCCAGCGACTCGCGCTCGCGCGGGCACTCGCATGCGGCAAGCCGTTCGTCGTGCTCGACGACCCGCTCTCGGCCGTCGACGTCGCCACCGAGCGCGCGGTGCTCGGCGCGCTGCGCACCCACCTCGAGGGTCGGACGGCGATTCTCACCGCCCACCGCCTGAGCACGGTCCGGATCGCCGACCGCATCCTCTACCTCGAACGGGGCAGGCTGCTCGGCCACGGGACCCATGCGGAGCTCCTCGCGACCTGCCCGCCCTACGCCGCTGCATGGCACCACCAGCAGGAGTCGCACGCGCTGGAGGGAGACGGTTGATCCGCCGCGTCGACCGTTCCCGGCTCGGTCTGCTCTGGCCGTTCGTGCGCCCGCACGGACGCGCGTTCGTCGGCGCGGCGGCGCTGCTCGCGCTGTCGTTCGGCGTCGAGCTCCTCGGCCCCTGGCTCGTCCGCAACGCGGTGGACGGTCCGATCCGGAGCGCGCTCGACGGCGCCGAGGGTGCCGGGCGGGCGCTCCTCACGCTCGGCGCTCTCTACTTCGCCGCGGTCGTCGTCGGCGGCTCGACGCTCGGCTACGCGTTCGCCGTGACGACCGCGCGGGCCGGGAAGGCCGTGATCCGCGACCTGCGGACGGCCCTGACACGCAGGTTGCTCGAGCTGGACGCGCGCTGGCACGACGCCGAGTCCAGCGGTCGTTCCGTGACCCGCGTGACGGCGGACGTCGACAACCTCGACCAGCTGCTGACGACCGGCGCACTGCACGCGGTGTTCGACCTCGCCAAGCTCGTCGGGCTCGCGGTGGCGATCGGCGTCTTCGCCCCCCCGCTGCTCGGCCTAGCCCTCGTCGCCTGCGGCGCGGCCGCGACGATCTCGATGCTGTTCCGGAACACGGCGCGCGCCGCGTACGGCGCGGTCCGCCACGATCTCGCCCAGCAGAACGGCCTGATCGCCGAAGCGTCCGCAGGCATCCGGACGGTGCGCGCCCTCGGTGCCGAACGGGCGATCGGCGCGCGCTGCGCGGCCGCCAACCGGCGCACCCGCGACGCGTGGCGCGCGACGATCCGGCGCTACGCGACGTTCTTCGCGTCGATCGACGCGAGTCTGCGCCTGAGCCAGGCCGGGATGCTCTGGATCGGCGGGCTCGCGGTCGCGCGCGGCGACGTGACCACGGGCGCACTGGTCCAGGCTTGGCTGTACTTCCAGAAGCTCATCGGTCCGATCCGCGACCTGGGCGAGCGCTACAACGTGCTCCAGTCGGCGCTGGCGAGCGCAGAGCGGATCGCGGAGGTGTTCGAGGCTCCGAGCGCGCTCGCCGATGGAGCGCTCGGCGTGGAGTTCCGCGACGTCTGCTTCGGCTACCGGCCGGAACAGCCGGTGCTGCAGGGCGTCGACCTGACGATCCCGGCCGGCACCACGTGCGCGGTCGTCGGTCCGACCGGGGCGGGCAAGTCGACGCTCCTCGCGCTGCTCTCCCGCATCCACGACGTCGACAGCGGATCGATCGAGGTCGGCGGCGCAGCGGTCCAGCGGCTCCCGCTCGCAGCGCTGCGCCGCCGCGTCGTCGTCGTGCCCCAGGAGCCGGTGATGATCCGGGGCACGCTGCGCGACAACCTCGTCGCCCAGGCCGCCGATCCGAGTCAGGTCCGGATCGAGAAGGTCCTCGACGAGTTCGGGCTGCAGGACCTCGTCCGGGCGCGCGGCGGACTGGACGCCGAGCTCGACGGAACCGGGGCTGGCCTGTCGCGCGGCGAGCGGCAGCTGCTGTCGATGGCGCGCGCGGCGATCGCCGAGCCAGACGTGCTCGTGCTCGACGAGGCGACGGCGAGCCTGGACTCGGCGACGGAGACGAGGCTCGCCCGCGCACTGGTCACGCTGTGTGCCGGGCGCACGGTGGTCGTCGTCGCCCACCGTCTCGCCACCGTCAGGACCGTCGATCAGATCGCCGTGCTCGAACATGGGAAGATCGTCGAGCGCGGCCGCCACGACGAGCTCGCGGCGAGCGGCGGTCACTACGCGGCGATGCTGCGCGCGGCGCGTTCCTCCGAGGACGGCCCCTGATTCACGGCGAACGCTTCGATCGCGATCGGTTCCGGAGCGCTCGATTTGCGGCCGCCTCGTCGGCGATCCGCTTCTTCGTCGCTGCCCAGCTGCAGATCGGGCAGCCGGCGAGGTCGTGATAGAGCGCCGGGCAGTGTTCGCGGCCGAAGTAGATGATCTGCAGGTGGAGGTCGTTCCAGGCCTCCTCCGGGAAGAGTGCCTTCAGGTCCCGCTCGGTGCGCTCGACGGACGAACCGTTCGACAGGCCCCACCGCGCCGCGCAGCGGTGGATGTGCGTGTCGACCGGGAACGCCGGGACGCCGAACGCCTGCGCCATCACGACGCTCGCCGTCTTGTGCCCGACCCCGGGGAGGTCCTCGAGCGCGGCGAGGTCGGCAGGCACCTCGCCCCCGTGTCTCTCGACGAGCAGCGCTCCGAGTCGGGAGAGATTGCGCGCCTTGGCCGGCGCCAGTCCGCACGTGCGGATCAGCGACAGGATCTCGGCCTCGGGCAGGGCTGCGAGCGCCGCGGGGGTCGGCGCCCTCTCGAACAGCGCCGGCGTCACCTTGTTCACCCGGGCGTCGGTGGTCTGCGCGGAGAGCAGGACCGCGACCAGCAACGTGAACGGGTCCCGGTGGTCGAGCGGGACCGGGGGGTCCGGGTAGAGGCGCTCGAGGATCTCGTGGATCCGGGCGGCTTTTTCGGCGCGTCGCACGGCGGAGAGTGGACCACGGCGCGACCCCCGAGGCACGGGCCGGGATCCGGAAGCGACCGCGCCCTCGAAGCCCGGAAAAACCGGGGGCAAAAAAAGAGGAGACCGGAGGTCGCCCTCCGGTCTCCTGCTCGCTCTCTCTTCTATTGCTCGTTCTCTCACCCGGGTCCGACTCCCTCGCGGAGGCCGATCCCAGGTGCCGTGAAGACCGTGGGGGCTCAATCCCACGGCGACTCCACGAGGCCCTTCTACGATCGAAGGGCGAAGCAGTTTCGGCACGCGCGCACGATTTTCCAGAGCGACACGCAAAAGAACTTTCGGGGGCGGGACTTCGGCTCGCTGCCGTCAGCCCGGACACGCCGGCCAGGGAATCTGCGCGCAGCCGGTCGGCTGCGCGTTCGCCGGCTGCTCCGCGATCCCGGCCGAACCCGTGACACGATCGGATCACAGGCTGTGGGACCCGTTGACGAACGCAGTTCGCGACGGACAATCCTTGCCCCTCCATTCGCCCCCATGAGCCGCTCCACCCTCCGCAACATCGCGATCATCGCCCACGTCGACCACGGCAAGACCACGCTCGTCGACGCGATGCTCAAGCAGACCGGCATCTTCCGGGCCAACCAGGACGTCCAGGACTGCGTCCTCGACTCCAACGACCTGGAGCGGGAGCGAGGCATCACGATCCTCGCCAAGAACACGGTCGTCACCTACGAGGACGTCAAGATCAACCTGATCGACACCCCCGGCCACGCCGATTTCGGTGGAGAGGTCGAGCGGGTCCTGTCGATGGCGGACGGCGTTCTCCTGCTGGTCGACGCGGCCGAGGGGCCGATGCCGCAGACGCGCTTCGTGCTGACCAAGGCCTTCGAACACGACCTCGTGCCGATCGTCGTCGTCAACAAGGTCGACAAGCAGGACGCCCGCTGCCAGGAGGTCGTCAACGAAGTCTTCGACCTGTTCATCGACCTCGACGCGAACGACGAACAGCTCGAGTTCCCGGTGCTGTTCGGCTCGGGCCGCGCCGGCTGGATGACGCGGACCTACATGGACGACGGCGAGACCGGCCAGGACCTCCGGCCGCTGTTCGACCAGATCCTCAGCCACATCCCGGCGCCGAAGGACGAGACCGACGGCCCGCTCCAGTTCCGCGTGACGACGCTCGACTGGTCGGACTACGTCGGCCGGATCGCGATCGGCCGCGTGCACCGCGGTCGCATCAAGGTCGGCGACCGCGTGTGCAGGGTCACCGTCGACGGCAAGCACACCGAGCACACCGTGCGCGGGCTCTACACGTTCGAGGGCCTCGGCCGCCGCGAGACCCAGGAAGTCCAGGCGGGCGACATCTGCGCGATCTGGGGCATCGAGGAGCTGTTCATCGGTGAGTCGCTGACCGATCTCGAAGTGGTCGAACCGCTGCCGGTCGTCGCGATCGACGAGCCGACGATGAGCATCCGGCTGCGCGTCAACGACTCGCCGTTCGCCGGCCGCGACGGCAAGTTCGTCACGAGCCGCCACCTGGCGGAGCGGCTGGAGCGGGAGCTCCGCACCAACGTGGCGATGCGCGTCCGCCCGGGCGAGACCGCGGACACGTTCATCGTGTCGGGCCGCGGCGTCATGCACCTGGGCTTCCTGCTCGAGACGATGCGGCGCGAGGGCTACGAGTTCTCGGTCGGCAAGCCGCGCGTGATCCTGCACGAGGTCGACGGCGAGAAGCTCGAGCCGATCGAGCACCTGACCGTCGACTGCCCGGAGACGGCGACCGGCAAGGTGATCGAGATCCTCGGCGAGCGCCGCGCCGAGATCCTCAAGATCGAGAAGAAGGGCACGTTCCAGCGCATCGAGTTCACGGTGCCGACGCGCGGCCTGATCGGCGTCCGCACGCGCATCCTCAACGCGTCGGCGGGCGAGGCGACGATGCACCACGTGTTCGAACGCTACGAGCCCTTCCGCGGCCCGATCTCCGAGCGCTCGGCCGGCGTGCTGATCTCGATGGCGCCGGGCAAGGCGACCTTCTACAGCATCGACTCGCTGCGCGATCGCGGCACGTTCTTCGTGCCCCCGCAGACCGAGGTCTACGAGGGCATGATCGTCGGCGAGCACTGCAAGGAGAACGACCTCGTCGTCAACCTGAGCCGCGAGAAGAAGCTCAACAACATCCGCTCGTCGACGAAGGAGTCCTTCGTCAAGATCCCGCCGCCGCGGGTGTTCGGCGTCGAGGATGCGCTCGAGTACGTCGGCGAGGACGAGTTCGTGGAAGTCACCCCGAAGAACGTCCGGCTCCGCAAGGCGATGCTGAAGGAGACCGACCGCCGCAAGACCGAGCGGGCCGCGAAGGCGGGCTCCGCGTGATGCTCCGGGGCGGTCGGCGACCCTGACACGGTTCCCGCCGCACCGCGTATCGCGCTAACGTGGCGGCTCCGCAGGCCCTGCCTCCCCCACCCCCACCGTGCCGCAAGCCCCCGAGCCCCGCCGACCGGCGCTCCGCGAACTGGCGACCCGCCTCGGGCACGAGTTCCGCGATCCGACCCTGCTCGAGCGTGCGCTCGTGCACTCGTCGATGGGCAACGCGGGCAAGGCGAGCTACGAGCGACTCGAGTTCCTCGGCGACGCGATCCTCGGGTTCGTCGTCGCCGAGCACCTGTTTCGGCTGCAGCCGGAGATCCCCGAGGGCGAACTCACCGACCGTCGCGCCCGCATCGTCAGCCGCGAACCGCTCGCCGAGGTCGGACGCTCGCTGAAGCTCCAGGACGCGGTCGAAGTCGGCCGCGGGATCCGCAGCGAGGAGCTGCAGAACGCGCGGCTGCTCGCCGACCTCGTCGAGGCGGTGCTAGGCGCGATCTACCTGGACGGCGGCATCCGTGCGGCCAAGCGCTTCGTGAAGACCCACGTCCTCGACCACGTCCCGGGGACCGCGACGGCCGTCGCGAAGCCGAGGGACCCGAAGAGCCAGCTGCTGCACTGGGCCCAGGCCCGCGGGCTCGGACAGCCGACCTACGCGCTGCGCGAGGCGACCGGACCCGACCACGCACGGACGTTCACGGTCGCGGTCCGTCTCGGCGAAGAGGACCTCGGCGAGGGCGCGGACCGCACCAAGCGCGCCGCCGAGATGGCCGCCGCCGAGGCCGCGCTCGAGGCGCTCCGCGCCCGCGGCGAGACCGGAGCGGACCGCGACGCGCAATGACCACGCCGGCCGCCTTCGCCGCGCTCGAGACCACGCGCCGCGTGCTCGACGCTGCCCGACATCGCGGGCGCCACCTCGCCGTCGGCGGACTCTGGGGAGCGAGCAGCGCCCTCCTCTGCGCGAGCCTGCGCGGCGGCCTCGGTCGCCCGCTCCTGCTGGTGACCGCTGACGACGAGGACAGCGATGCGCTCGCGGCGGATCTGCAGACGTTCGGCGTCGCCGCCCCGCTGATCCTGCCCCGCCAGGACACGGACGTGGACGGCGAACTCGAGCCGGTCAGCCAGGGTGCGCGCGCTCGGTGCCTCGGCGAACTCGTGACCCACGACGACGCAGAGAGCGGACCGTTCGTGCTGATCGCGAGCCTCGAGAGCCTGCTGCAGGAGGCGCCCGACGTCGCGTCGCTCCGCGAGGGCCGCGTCTCGCTGCGATCCGGGATGCGCGCCGACCAGGACGAGCTCGTCGCGCGCTGCGCGGAAGCTGGCCTCCGCAACGTGCCCCTCGTGCTCGCCCCCGGCGAGGTCAGCCGGCGCGGCGACGTGCTCGACGTGTTCCCTCTCGCGTCCGCGGACGCGTTCCGACTCGAGTTCTTCGACGACGAGCTCGAGTCGATCCGGACGTTCGACCCGACGACGCAGCGGTCCCTCGCGATCCGTGACGAGGTCGTCCTGCATCTCGGCGGGAAGAGCCGGGGGCCGAAGGCGAGCGGCAGCACGCACGTGCTGCCACACGTCGTGCGTCCGGACCTGCTGGTCGGCTGGCACGAACCGCTGCGGATCGACGAGCGCCGGCAGGTGCTGACGACCCAGGGCGGCGCCGAGGGGCGCGCCGCGCTCGTCCAGCTCCAGGAGTCCCTGGCCCCGCTCGCGTGGATCGAGCTGTCGTCGCTGCCGAGCCACGACATCGACTTCAAGGTCCTGTCCGCGGGCAGCGCCGTCGGCTCCGGCGAGTCGGATCCCCTCGGCCGGCTCCGCGCGATCCGCGGTCTGAAGGGCGACCTGGTCGAGGTCGTCTGCCGCACCGAACCCGAACGGCAACGGCTCGCCGAGATCTTCGAGCACCGCGGCGTCGACCTGACGCGCGAGCGGCTCCGCCTCCGCGTCGGCGCGCTGAGCCGCGGATTCCGGGTCCCCGACATCGGCTGGACCGTGCTGTCGAACACCGAGTTCGCGGGCGTGCCCGCGGCGGCGCGCGTGGTCGAACGGCCGAAGATCCCGAGCCGCGCGGTGCAGAGCTTCTTCGAGCTCGGCCCCGGCGACCTCGTCGTCCACGCGGTGCACGGCATCGCCCTCTTCGAGGGGCTCGAACGCGTCCAACGCGGCGCGGGCGAGGAGGAGCACCTCAAGCTCCTGTTCGCCGACGACGTCCGGCTCTTGGTGCCGGTCTCGAAGATCCACCTGGTCCAGAAGTACGTCGGCGCCGGCGGCGCGACGCGGCCGAAGCTCGACAAGCTCGGCGGCAAGGGGTTCCAGCGGCGGAAGGAAGAGGTCCAGCGATCGCTGTTCGACCTCGCCGCCGACCTCCTCGAGGTCCAGGCGAAGCGCGAGCAGGCGCGGCGTGATCCCTACCCGCACGACGCGCTCGAGTCGGAGTTCCTGGACGGGTTCCCGTTCGAGGACACCGAGGACCAGCGCACGTGCTGGGCCGAGATCCGCGGCGACCTCGAATCCGACCGACCGATGGACAGGCTGCTGTGCGGCGACGTCGGGTTCGGCAAGACCGAGGTCGCGATGCGCGCGGCGTTCAAGGTCGCGATAACCGGGCGCCAGGTCGCGATCCTCGTGCCGACGACCGTGCTCGCCGAGCAGCACCAGCGGACGTTCGCACGCCGTTTCGCGCCGCACGGGCTGCGGGTCGAAGTGCTGTCGCGCTTCGGCACGCCGAGGCAGCGCAAGCAGGTCGTCGCGGACACGGCTGAGGGCAAGGTCGACGTCCTCGTCGGCACGCACCGACTCCTGAGCAAGGACGTCGCGTTCGCCCGGCTCGGGCTCCTCGTCATCGACGAGGAACAGCGGTTCGGCGTCCGCCAGAAGGAGCACGTGAAGACGCTCCGCGTCGGCGTCGACGTGCTGTCGCTGAGCGCGACGCCGATCCCAAGGACGCTGCACGCGTCTCTGCTCGGCGTCCGCCAGATCTCGACGCTGTCGACGCCGCCGCCCGGACGGCAGGACGTCGAGACCAAGGTCCAGTGGCGAGACGATGCGATCCTCCAGGAAGCGCTGTCCCGCGAGCTCGGCCGCGGCGGACAGGTCTACCTGCTCCACGACCGGATCGCCGGACTCAAGGGCCTCGCCGAGACCGTCACGCGGCTCTGCCCCGGCGCCAAGGTCGCGATCGGCCACGGCCAGCAGACCGAGGCGGAGCTCGAGAAGACGCTGCGCGGCTTCGTCGGCGGCGACGTCGACGTGCTCGTATGCACTTCGATCGTCGAGAACGGCCTCGATATCCCGAGGGCCAACACGATCCTGATCGACCGCGCGGAGCTGTTCGGACTCGCCGAGCTGCACCAGCTGCGCGGACGCGTCGGACGGAGCTCCGAGAAGGCCTACTGCCACCTGCTGATGGACCGATCGTTCCCACCGCCCGAGGCGGCGCGGCGGCGGCTGAAGGCGCTGGAGGAGTTCTCGCACCTCGGCGCCGGCTTCGCGATCGCGATGAAGGACCTCGAGATCCGCGGCGCGGGCAACCTGCTGGGTCCGCAGCAATCGGGCCACATCGCCGCGGTCGGCTACGAGATGTACTGCCAGCTGCTGCGGACCGCGGTCGACCAGGCGAAGGCGACCGGACACGTCCAGGTCCCCGACGTCCGCGAGGTCGACGTCGACCTGCAGGTGACGGCGTTCCTGCCGGACAGCTTCGCGACCGAGCCCAAGGCCCGCCTGGAGATCCTGCGCGAGCTCGACGGCGCGACGTCGCCCGCCGCCGCGCAGGCGATCCGCCAGGACCTGATGGACCGCCACGGCCACCTGCCGGCCTCGGTCGAGACCCTGCTCCGCGTGTTCCTGCTCAAGCACCTGCTGATGGAGCAGGAAGTGCTCGGCATCCAGCGCACCGGGCCGGACCGCGTCGTCGTCCGTCACGAGCGCGGCCGCCCGCTCGGGGGCGGCTGGCTCGACGCGTTCGCCGAGGTCCGCGCGGTCGAAGCCGGGAAGACCCACCTGATCCTGCCGAAGCGCCGCGGGCGCCAGCAGGCCGACTGGACCCCGGAGGCGACGCTGCAACTCCTGCTCGAGTCCTTGTCCGGAGCGGACGGTCTGCCGAAGATCGGCGAGTCATGCGGTTCGGGATCCAGCGCGCAGAAGCCACGCAGGCGTTCGTCACGGCCTCGCTCCTGACGCTCGGGGCCTGCTTCCAGGGCGCGGACGCGCAGGAGGGCGCGCCGCCGACGCGGGGCGCGGGCGCGGCCGAGGCGTCGAGCCAGCAGCAGCCGACGCGGAAGCTCCTCGACGGCGTCGTCGGCGTGATCGGCGACCGCGTGATCCTGTCCAGCGCGATCGAGCGTGAAGTCGAAGCCGGCGCCGCCGGCCGCGAGCTGAGCCCCGACGAGCGGAAGCGCGCCGAGGAGGACGTCCTCCGCGCGATCGCCCGCGAGGAGATCTGGGTGCAGATCGGCAAGGTCATCGGCCGGGACGACCCGCAGATGTTCGAGGGCCAGATCCGCGCGCTCCTGGCCGAATACAAGCAGGAGCAGGTCGAGCGCTACGGCAGCTTCACACGGATGAGCGAGGAGCTCGAGGCGCTGGGCCTGACGTGGCAGACACTCGAGGACGAGCAGCGGAACCGCATCCTCGGCGACACCGCGCGCCAGAGCGCGCTCGGCCAGCGGTTCCGCGACGGCGTCCAGCTGCTGGTGACCCCGCGCGAGATGCGTGACTTCTACCGCGACAACCCGGACGAGTTCGCCGCGCGGCTGGTCGCCGACCTCGCGTGGATCTCGTTCCCGAAGAGCGAGCCGGACGCAGCCGAGCAGGCGGCCGCGGCCGCCGCCGCTTGGAAGGACTCGAACGACGCCGACCGCGACATCGCCAGCCGGTTCGGCGGGATCGCGATGCGACCGGCGCTCGGGGTCCAGCCGGTCGAGGACGATCCAAGGGCGCCGTTCCTCAAGGAATTCGCGCGGGAGGGGGCCGAGGGTGAGGTCCTCGGGCCGCTGGACCGGGGCAGCTCCCTGTTCGTCGTCCGGATCCTGCGCAAGATCGACCAGCCGGAGCTCCGGTTCGAAGACCCGGGCGTCCAGGCGGCGATCCGGCGATCGCTGATCGAGCGGCGAATTCGCGGGCTCGAGTCCCAGGTCCTCGCCTACAAGGCACGCCAGATCATGCGGATCCCGCCGTGGATCCTCGGCTCCCGTTGATCGGGCACCCGCGACGCGCCCACGGCGCCGGGACCCCACCGCAGAGCGCGGCGTAAGCACCTGCCAGCACTCCGCTTCGAGGTACACAGAGCTTGGTCGGGGCTCGCCTCGTCGCGGCGATCCCCGTGCGCCGTGCGGAGCCCCACCGGAGACCTGGCGGGACGACCGCGCTCCGCCCTTCCACCTCGTCGGGGGGCGCGCTAACTTCCTGCCTCCCCTCGTGAACCGGCTCCCGCAACCAGGCGTTGCAGGGGCCATCACCAGGCGGTTCTTCCGCGTGCCCCGGATCGACGGGGCGGCCGCCTGACTCCAACCCGCCGCCTGCGGCAGCCAAGACCCGCAGTCGAACAAGCCCTCTCGCAAAGGGAACACGGCCATGGCCATCGACCCCAGAAAGCTCCACGTCGAGTCGACGACCCCTCCCATCTGGGAGCAGGAGAAGAGCTTCAACGACATCATGGCAGAGCAGCTGCGGCACGCGCCGTGGCTCGGTCTGTCCATCCTCCTCCACGGTCTCGTCTTCCTGCTGATGCTCCTGATGCCGACGGAGCGCAAGGTGCTGGAGGAGAAGGCCGTGCGCATGCAGGCCCCGGAGAAGGTCGAGGAGATCGTCGAGGAGGAAGAGCCGGAACCGGAACCGGAGCCGGAGCCGGTCGAGGAGCCGACCCTCCAGGACGTCGAGGTCACCGAGGTGACCGAAAACGTCTCCGAGAACTTCGAGGAGTTCACCGAGAGCACGACCAAGGAGTCGGCCTTCGACAGCGACCAGTGGAACTCCGCGGTCGGCCTCGGCGGCGGCGCGGGCGGCAAGTTCGGTGGACGCGGCGGTGGCCGCGCCGGCCTCAGCGCCAAGGGTGGCAAGGCGACCGCTCGCGCGATCGAAGACGCGCTGAAGTGGCTGAAGGACCACCAGGACGAGGAAGGCAAGTGGGACGCCGACGAGTTCATGAAGCACGACGACGGTTCGAAGGGCGACGTCTGTGACGGCCCCGGCAACCCCGTCCACGACATCGGCCTCACCGGCCTCGCGCTGCTGGCCTTCCTCGGCGACGGCTCGACCCTGCGCTCGGGCCCCTACCAGGACGTCATCAAGTCCGGCATCGGCTGGCTGAAGGACCAGCAGGACCCCGACTCGGGCCTGTTCGGCACCAACAACAGCAACGAGTTCATCTACAACCACGCGATCGCCACGCTGGCGATGGTCGAGGCCTACGGCCTGTCCGAGTCCAAGCTGCTCAAGAAGCACGCCCAGGGCGGCCTCAACTACCTCGAGTGGCACCGGAACCCGTACATGGTCTGGCGCTACCAGCCGCGTGACGGGGACAACGACACCTCGGTGACCGGCTGGGCCGTCATGGCCTACAAGTCGGCCCAGGACTTCAAGCTCGACGTCAACAAGCAGGCGCTGAGCCTCGCGGAGACCTGGTTCGACCAGATGACCGATCCGGTCTCGGGCCGCACCGGCTACACCGACCGCGGTGGCTTCAGCTCGCGTCGCGCCGGCGACCACGCGGTCCACTTCCCGCGTGAGAAGGGCGAGTGCATGACCGCGGTGTCGCTGCTCTGCCGCTTCTTCCTCGGGCACGACCCCAAGGAAGACAAGCTGATGGGCAGCCAGGCCGACCTGCTGACCCGCAAGCTCCCCGCGTGGAACGAGAAGGACGGCTCGATCGACCACTACTACTGGTACTACGCGACCTACGCGCTCTACCAGATGGGTGGCTCGCACTGGAAGACCTGGGAGAAGGCCCTGACCGACTCCGTCGTCAAGCCGCAGCGCCAGGACGGCCACTACCTCGGTTCCTGGGACCCGATCGGGGCCTGGGGTGAGGACGGCGGCCGCGTCTACTCGACCGCGCTGCTCTGCCTGACCCTCGAGGCCTACTACCGCTACTCGCGCCTCGTGCGCGTCGGCTGACAGCGTGTGACGAATTCTCGTCCCACACTGTCAGTTGCTTGCTTGGCAGCCGCGAAGGGGCTGCGGCAGAGCATGTGACTCGATTGAGTCACACGCTCTGAGAATCCTCGGCCGAACTTCGGAGGGCGCCCGACGCGGGGCAGTCCTCCACGCGCGCCGCGCGGTCCAGACCCGGACCGCGC
>JAQCBR010000273.1 GCA_027621295.1 Planctomycetota bacterium | reverse complement strand
GACGCGTAGAGCGCGAGGTCCCGGACGAACTCGGCCTCGAGGCGCCACGAACGCTGCCGGCCGAGCAGCACGTTGCCGGGGTCGGTCGCCGCGAGATCGGCGCGCGCCGTCGACGCCTGTCGATACGCCCGAGACGTGACGATCGAACGGATCAGGTGACGCAGGTCCCAGCCGCTGTCGACGAGATCCACCGCGAGCCAGTCGAGGAGCTCGGGGTGCGTCGGCCAGCCACCCTGTGACCCGTTGTCGCCCAGGTCTCGCGCGAGCCCGCGACCGAAGAACATCGCCCACAGCCGGTTCACGACGACGCGCGCGGTCTGCGGGTGATCGCCGCGCACGAGCCAGTTCGCGAGATCGAGCCTGGTCGCGCGGCCGTCGACCCCCTCGAGGGGCGGCAGCACCTCCGGCACGCCGGGGTCGACCAGCGGACCGCTCTCGTCCATCCAGTCGCCGCGGGCGAGCACGCGGGTCGGACGCGGCGCGACCGAGACCGTGACGAGGACCGGTCGCTTCTCGGTCTGGTGCGCGAACGGACCCGGCAGGTCCATCTGGGGCGGGCGCTTGGTCGGCGTCGTGTTGGGGGCTCCGAAGCCCTTGTCCTCGTCGACGTCCGCGAAGAACGCCGCGAGCCGGTAGAAGTCCGCCTGGGTGTAGGGGTCGTACTTGTGGTCGTGGCACTCGGCACAGCCCATCGTCGCGCCGAGCCAGACCTGCGAGACGTTGCGGACACGGTCGGCCGCGTACTTGGCGAGGTACTCGCCGGGCTGGGCCCCGCCCTCGTGCGTGGTCTGGAGCAGGCGGTTGTAGGCCGACGCGATCCACTGCTCGTCGGTGCGCTCCGGCAGCAGGTCGCCGGCGAGCTGTTCGCGCGTGAAGCGATCGAACGGGTAGTTCTCGTGGAACGCCTTGAGCACGTAGTCGCGGTAGGGCTCGACCGAGTGCTCCTGATCGCCGTGGTAGCCGACCGTGTCGGCGAACCGCACGAGGTCGAGCCACCACGTCGCCAGCCGTTCGGCGTGGCGGGGCGAGGTGAGGAGCGCATCGACGCGGCGCGCCACGCGGTCCGGCCGTTCGTCCTCGACGAAGGCGCGCGCCTCCTCGGGCGTCGGGGGTAGGCCCGTCAGGTCGAGGTGCAGACGCCGCACCAGGGTCCATGCGTCCGCGTCCCCGGAGGGCGCGAGGCCCGCTGCTTCGAGGCCCGCGAGGACGAAGTCATCGATCGGCTGCGTGGCCCAGCCCGCGTCGCGGTTCGCGGGCCGCTCGGGGCGGGCCGGCGCGACCCACGCCCAGTGCTCCTCGTAGCGTGCGCCCTCGTCGATCCAGCGGCCCAGGACCTCGATCTCCTCCGCAGTCAGCTCCTTGCCGCTCGACGCAGGCGGCATCCGCTCGTCCGGGTCTTCGTGGACGATGCGCAGCCACAGCTCGCTGTCCTCCCGACTCTCGGCACGGAGGGCCTCTCTCGACCCCTCTTCGGTATCGAGCCGCAGCCCGGCCTTCCGGTGCGTGCTGTCGGGCCCGTGGCAGGAGAAGCAGCGGTCCGAGAGGATCGGCCGGACGTCGCGGTTGAAGCGCAGGTCCCCCTGGGCGAGGGCGGGCACGGAACAGAGCGCGAGGGTCAGGACTGGGCGGAGCACGGCCGGACCAGGATAGGTCCGGGCCCGGCGCGGTCCACCCGCGCAGGAATCAGTGCGATCCGGCCAGCACGACGCGGAGCTCCTCGACTGCGCCGGAGCGATCCAGCACGTCGCGGGACGTGGACTCATCGAGCCACGGACCTTCGATGGTCCGCAACGCTCCGTCCCGTCCCACCACGGTGATCGAGGGATCTGCGCCAAGCGCGTAGGTGACCTGCGTGCCGCAGATCGTGAAGCGCGGGGCGTCACCGACGCCCCAGGTCCGCCGGAACGTCGGGTCGAAGCCGAGACGGCCACCGACGCAGCGGACGCCGAGCTCGCCGAGGCGGCAGAGCACGTCTTCCTTCACCTGGCCGGTCATGCCGGGCTGCCGCGCGCCGCCCTGGCCGGGCGTGTGCGAGTAGGCGTCGATCGGGAACGCACCCCAGTCGGCGGGCTCGGACTCGGCGCCGAGGCTCTCGCGGATCTCGACGTAGGACGAGACCAGCGCATCGATCTGCTCGCGCGGGGCGCCGTGGTCGACCGCGCGCCAGACGGTCTCCTGCACGGCGACCGCGAGCTTCGAGACCATGTGCCAATAGATGCAGCCGAGTCCTTCGTAGCCGAAGAACGTGCCGGACCGGCCGGTGAACGCAGCGTGGTCGAAGACCGCCTCGTGGACTTCGACGAGATCCGCGGCGACGGGCGGAGCACACAGTCCCGCGGGCAGACGGGCGAGAGCGCGGTCCAGCTCGGCGCGGTTGCGGATGTTCGGCGCGAACCGCCAGTTTCCGCCCGCGTCAGAACGGACGACGTCGCGGAGCGAGGACGGGTCGCTGCCGTCGAGCCAGGCGGACACGGCGGGCCAACGCGCAGCCAGGTCCGCGGGCAGGAGGTTGCGCTCGAGCAGCGTCGGCAGCTCGCGGTCGGGGTAGAGCAGGTAGCCACGGCGTCGCGGGCAGCGGAGCGGGCTCGCGCGCAGCGCGCCGAGCAGGGCCAGGCTGTCCTCGATGCCCAGTCGACTGGT
>JAQCBR010000272.1 GCA_027621295.1 Planctomycetota bacterium | reverse complement strand
TCAGCGCAGCGCGCGCGCGCCGGGGAGGACCGGCGGCCGATAGTGCCGCGCCCAGACCCGCACCTCGTCCGGCAGGGCTACGTCGGCAGAACCCGCCGAGCGGACGAAGCCCTGCGCGTCCACGAAGAGCACCCAGACGGAGCTCACGCCGGGCCGAGCCTCGGCCTGCTCGACGAGCGGCAGCCCATCCGGCAGCACGCTGCGTATCTCCTTGTCGATCCGCGCGCGGACTTCCGCAGGGAGACCCGGCGGCAGCATCACGCACCACTCCTGCGGCAGCTCGACGCGCTCCCGGATCGGCAGCGCGAGACGGTAGGTCGCTCGCCGCACCTCACTGACGAGATAGTCGTGGTCGTCGTCGGAGGGAATCCAGACGACCAGCGATCCGACCGGCGTGCGCGGCGCACCCGGCAGCGGGCGCTGCACGAGATCGAACAGCGTCGCTTCGCCCGCGTCCGGCGCGACGATCCGACCGCGGTCGAGCCGCTGGACGGTCGGCGTCTGGACCCGGAACGCCCCCTGGCCGGCCGCGAACCCGATCGAGCCCTCGATCGGCGACAGGCTCGGGGTCGTGTAGGAGAACACCTTCTCGCCCTCCGACCAGCACTCGACGGTCGGTCCGTCGACGCGGACCTCGAGATCCACGTAGCTGCTCGGACGATCGAACTCGATCACGTGCGACGGACTCCCGCCCGGCAGCGGACCGTCCCGCTCCCAGAGCGACGAGAAGCGGAGCCGGACGCGGTTGACCTTCGACTCGTTCTCGCTGCGGCCGATCGCGTACATCAGGTCGCCGGCCTCGAAGCCGATCCGGACGTTGTGGTCGCGCCGCGTCCAGCCGAGCACGACCGCGCCCGACACGTAGGACGTCGTGAAGTGGATCCGCGTCCGCAGCACGTACCGACCGGGCCCCATCCACTCGGCGCTGCGGACGAACGCGTGGCGCTGGTGCGCGGCGCGGTCGGTCCCGCCCGTCGTGTCCTTCGGCTTGGCGCGGCCGACGTGGATATCGCCGGTGCCGGTCTCGTACCAGAGGCCGGCCACACGTCGCTCCTCGAAGCCGGTCAGCCCGTCCTCGACCCAGCCGAAGACGCCGAGCTCGTGCGGGTTGTCGGAGCCCGGGCACAGCCCGAGAGCCGCGGACTCCACCTCTGCGCCGACGGCGTCGAGCCCGACGGCCGCGGCGACCCGATCGCGCCGTTCCTCGAGCGAGGCGGCGGCGACCGGCCTTCCGGCGGCCCGGTGCTCGGCGGCGGACTCCGACAGCGCCTTCACCAGCGCGCGCACCTTGGGCAGCCGGGCGAGCAGGGGCGAGGTTCCCGCAGGCCGCACCATGCTCGGAATCCGCTTCGCCGCCTCGGACGCCGCGACCCAGGCCGCCGCGTCGAACCCCGCCTGCTCCAGGGTCTGGACCGCGAGCCCGGCGTTGTCCGGATGCCAGCCGTCGACCTGGAGCGACCAGCACGCGGCGGCGGCGGCGGCCTTCGTCTCCCCCACCTCGGTGAGGAGGCGCGCAGCCGCGAGCGCGTGCGCCTGCCCGAACCAGGGCTCGGCGCGCGAACGAGCCCACGAGAAGGTCGGCGCATCCATCACGCGCGCGCCCCACTCCTCCTCACGCGGCAGACCGAGCTCATAGCGCTGCTCGATGAACGCGTTGGCCGCGTCCCGGTCGTTCCTGCCCCACGAGTAGCGATAGCACTGGCGCAGGAACTCCCCGAAGCCGTCGGCGAACGCCTGCATCCCGTCGGGCCGGCCGTCCTTGCCGTCGGCGAAGTGGGCCGCGAAGAAGCCGACGGGGTCGGTGCGGCCGCCGCGACCGTTCTTGAGGAAGCGACCGAGCGGCTCCGCGAACAGCGGTTGGCCGGCATCACCTACCCATGTCTTCAGGTAGGTGAACAGCGCGTAGCCGGCCGGGTAGTTGTCGCGGTAGTCGTCGATGGTCCCGTCGAGCAGCTTGGTCAGGTTGCCGAGACCGCCGTAGCCCTTCACGAACGGCGTCTGGATCGCGTACGGCGACAGGTGGTTCTCGACGAAGGCCGTGTCGGCGACGCGGCCGTAGGTCCGCGCGGTCCACACCGCGCGCCCCTCGGTCATCCAGGAGGGCAGGAACGGGTGCAGCGTCCCGTCGAACCGGTGCGTGAGTTCGTGGGTCAGCGTGTGGCCGAGGCCGGCGATCGAACCCCATGCGAAGCGCACGACGGTCACGTCGCCCGACTGGAAGCCGCCCGCCCACCAGAACGGGGTCCCGCTCGCCTCCAGTCCGTCGTGCTCGGGCTCGATGCGGATCACGCCGGGCCTGTCGCGGAACGGGTCGGCGCCGAACCATGAAGCGAGCCGCGCGTGGTGCTGCTCGACGGTGGCGAGAGCTCCGACCAGGGTCTCGTAGCCACAGGTCGTCTGCACGGTGTAGAGACCGGTCGGAGTGACCCCCACCGCAGGGCGCGCCCAGGTCGCGTGACGCGCGGTGAACTCCGCCTGCTCAGCCGCATCGAGTGCGCGGAGCCTCTCGAGCGTCCAGGGTTCGCCCGCACCCGACACGGCGCGCTCCTGGAGCTTCGAGAGGGCGTCACGCGCCTCGGCCGCGAGGCCGCCCAGCGCGGGCGGCTCGGGACCCTCCAGCTGGTCACCGAAGCCGACCTGTGCGGCGAGACCCGCGAGGATCCGCGCCGCGCGGACGCC
>JAQCBR010000271.1 GCA_027621295.1 Planctomycetota bacterium | reverse complement strand
ACGTCCGTACTCGACGACCTGCACTTCGCCACCGGAATGGAGGTCCGCGGACTGCTCGGGGACGAGGCGTTGATCCGCGCGGGACTCGAGTCCCACTACCAGGAGCAGGATCGTGGCACCCAGGCCAAGTTGAAGGAGCTGGTTGCCGAGCTCTCCCAGGAGGGATCGAAGCTCGATCTCGAGGACAAGGCGGCGATGGCGTCGGCGGCGCCGGTCGTCAAACTGCTGAACTACATCCTCTACCAGGCGATCCGCGACAAGGCCTCCGACATCCACCTGGAGCCGTTCGAGGACGACTTCAAGATCCGCTACCGCGTCGACGGGGTGCTCTACGAGCTGGAAGCGCCGCCTTCCCACCTGGCGATCGCACTCATCTCGCGGGTCAAGGTCATGGCCGATCTCGACATCGCCGAGACCCGCATGCCGCAGGATGGTCGCATCGAGCTGACGGTCGGTGGTCGTCCGGTCGACCTGCGTATCTCCACGCTGCCGACGATGTTCGGGGAGTCGTGCGTGATGCGCGTGCTCGACCGCTCGGTCGTGTCCCTCGACCTCGACAATCTCGGCTTCGGTGACGAGGACCGCGGGCAGCTCCGCCAGCTGCTGGGGCTCCCGAACGGCATCGTCCTGGTCACGGGCCCGACCGGCTCGGGCAAGACCACGACGCTCTACGCGATGCTGAACGAAGCGAATCGCGAAGAGGTGAAGGTCATCACGGTCGAAGACCCGGTCGAGTACGACCTCGAGGGGATCGTGCAGGTCCCGGTCAACGAGGATATCGGCGTCAGCTACGCGCGCGTGCTGCGGACCATCCTGCGTCAGGACCCCGACGTCATCCTCGTGGGTGAGATCCGTGACCGCGATACCGCACAGACGGCCATCGAGGCGAGTCTGACGGGACACCTCGTGTTCTCGACGCTCCACACGAACGATGCGCCCTCGGCGATCGCGCGCCTCGTCGACATCGGGGTGGAGCCCTTCCTGATCACGGCCACGCTCCAGGCTGTCGTCGCCCAGCGACTCGTCCGGCGCATCTGTCGATCATGCCGGGTCGAGTTCGAGCCTTCGGACGAGCTCGTGCGCGAGCTCGGACTCACGCGTGAGTCTGTCGGCGGGGCGAAGTTCGCGCGCGGCCGAGGCTGCGAGGAGTGCAACTTCACCGGCTTCCGCGGGCGGATGGCGCTGTCCGAGATCATGCGGGTCGACGAGCGTCTGCGTCAGGCCGTGCTCGACGGGGACAGCACGGGCGAGCTGATCCGTGTCGCCCAGGAGGGCGGGATGCAAACCCTCCGTCAGGCCGGTCTCCGTGCGATCTTCGGCGGTGAGACGACCGTGGAGGAAGTGCTCCGAGAGACCATCCACGAGGCTGTCTGATCGTCGCCGCCGCTCGCGGGCGCGAGATCCAGGCGGCCTCTGTGACGATCGAGTTCACCGACCCGCGACGCGGGCTCACGCGAGTGTGCAGCGAACCGGCGGGCCCCATTCGGCATCCACACGGTCAGTGGGCGAAGCCCCGAATCGACCGCGGGATGTCTGGACGAACCACCGACCGCTCATCGGTCGCAGGCTGGTCAACCGGCGTGGGCTACGCCGGATTGGCGGACCCTCACCATGGTCAGGTCGGACCCGCGAGCACGTGCAGGACCCGCGGGCACGGGCCACACCCGCGAGTCGCGGACAGCGGCCCTGGCGAACGGGCGCTTCTCAGCCCACGCGGAACTTGCCGCCGGAGCGCTTCCGCTTGTTCTTGATGATCTTCCGGCCGCCCACGGTCTTGGAGCGGGTGCGGAACCCGACCTTCTTGGCCCGCTTCAGGTTGGAACGACGAACTTTGAGCTTCATATCAGGAGCCTCGCGGCGAACGCGGGCGAGGGAAAGTAGCGACGGTGTCTGGGTGGGTCAAGGCCAGGATTCGGCCGGATGACCGGATCGGGACGCCCTTCCTGGACACCCCTGGTGCTCCCCGGGGCAGACCGGACCAGCGCCTACGGGCGCGGGACCGCAGTCCAGAGGGCTTAGCGTCGGACCGGGGGGCTCGGTCCGGAGTCGTCGACCCAAGCCGGGTCAGCGTCTCCGTCTCCGGAGCCCCATCGGCGGCGACGGCTCAGCTCGGCAGCTGGCGCTTCAGGAACGCCATGTCCTCGGCGAACTGGGTGAGCGCCTGGCGGTCCGCGTCGGCGATGTCGGCGAAGGTCGCGGTCACGCGGACCGTCGACTCGTCGGTCGGGTCGACGTCGGTCACGTTCCCCACGAGTTCGAAGTAGCCCTTCTTGAACATCTTCACCTGGAACTTCAGCTCGACGTCTCCGCCGACGAAGAACAGCGTCTTGGCCTCCTCGGCCGACATCCCGAGCTTGGTCCCGGACCAGACGAACTGGACCCGCTCGCCGTTGACGTTGCAGATCGAGCCGACCAGCGTCCGGGGCTTGCCGGACAGCGAGAACGAGTCGCCGGAGATCGTCTTCTGGCGCTCGGCATCCGGGAAGCTCACCAGGATGCTCTCCTGGTTCATCGGAACCGCGCCCGCCATCTCCAGCGCGTTCAGCGCCTTGATCACGTGGCGGATCGCCTCTTCCTCGGCCTCGAACACCGGGACGATCTGGTCGATCCCGACCTTGTGCACGACGTCGTTCACGAAGCTCGACGGGTGGGCGAGGAGCAGTTCGCCGCCGGCGGTCTTG
>JAQCBR010000104.1 GCA_027621295.1 Planctomycetota bacterium | reverse complement strand
TCGACGACCTCGCGGCCTTCGTGCGGAGCGTTCCGTTCCGCCTCGCGATCGAGCTCCGCCACCAAGCCTTCTTCTGCGACGCCGGTGCCCGCACAGCAGCGTTCGACCTGCTCGAGGAGCACGGCGTGTCGGCGGTGCTCACCGACGTCGCCGGGCGGCGCGACGTGCTGCACATGCGGATCACCGATCCCCGCGCGCTGATGCTGCGCTTCACCGGCAACGGTCTGCATCCGACCGACTTCGCGCGGATGGACGCATGGGTCGAGCGCCTCGCCGAGTGGATCGATGCCGGGCTGCGGAACCTCTACCTCTGCCTGCACCAGCCAGAGGAGGCGCTGAACGTCGAGGCTGCCGAGTACGTCGCGCCGAGACTGGCCGCCCGACTCGGGATCGAGATCCCGGTTCCGGTCCGCGCGGCCCGGCAGGGCGATTTGTTCTGACCCCGCCGCGCGCGGCCTGGGTCAGCGCTTGAACACGAAGCGGTCGATCGAGAAGCCGCCGGGACCGGCGAGCAGGACCGTGAGCGCAGCCACGAGGTGCAGCGCCGCCAGCTCGTAGCTCGGACCGCCGCCTGCGACGAACGGCTGACCGAACCCCATGTGGTAGGACACCGCCCCGACCATCGTGCCGATCACGAGGAGCGCGGCGAGCGGCGTGACCAGCCCGAGCACGAGCAGCCCACCACCGATCAGCTCGGCGAACGGGGCGATCGGCGCGAGCGACTCCAGCAGGCTCGAGGCACCCATGCCTTCCATCCAGCCGGACGCGCCCTTCTCGCTCTGGAGCTTGCCGAGGCCGTGCAGCGCCATCGCGTAGCCAGCGACGATGCGCAGCGACAGGAGGCCCAGGGAGGTCGTCACGGACTGGGACGCGGGGGCGAGGAATCGGGCGATGGACATGGCGGATCTGGAGTCGGTTCGGACGAACGGTGGCGAACAGTAGCGCGCCCTTCGCCTCGGCAGAAGCGAGGATGCACGTCGCCAAGACCATCGCGGACCGCGCGGCGGTCAGGTCACGAAGTTCAGGAACCGCATGACCTCGAACATCGACGCGGCCGCGAACCGGACGCAGTTGGGCGCCACCAACTCGGCGCCCGGGTAGAAACCCTTGCGGTAGGCGAGCGCCTGGTCCTTGTAGACGACCTCGACGACAGGGCCCTTCGGAGCCGTGACGAGACATGCTCCACGGTCGCTGCCGATCGCAGCGGCGACCCCCTCCGCGATCGCGGCTCGGACCAGGTCTGGGTGCTCGCTGCGCGTCGAGGCACCGAACCCGACGCCGGTCGCGACGGTTCGGGTGCCGGACGCGAACGCCGCCACCTCCGCACAGAGGCCTTCGTCGCCCGAGACGAACACGACCGGCACGCCGAGCTCTGCCGCCGCCAGCGCGTGCAGCCGGAACTCCGACGCCCGCACCCCGTCCAGCCGGATCTCCTGGACGTTTCGCGAGGACAGCGTGTGCGCGAGCGGGTTCCGGCCCGCCGACGCCGCGCCGTGCCAGCCGACCAGGCAGATCGCGTCGAACGTCGCGTCGAGCTCCTGCAGCATGCAGAGAGGGTGCCCGCTCCAGCCGCGGATCAGGCGCGCCGGCGCGGGCAGGTCGCAGGCCCGGAGGTTCCGTCCGGTGCCGTGCGCGTCCTTGACGAGGAGCTCCGTCGCACCGGCGCGCAGCGCACCTTCGCAGGCCGCACGCGCCTCGGCCGCCATCCGGTCACGGAACGGCGGGTAGTCCGGGTGCTCCTTCCGCGCCTCTTCCCATGCGGTGATCCCGGTGACGCCCTCGATGTCGACGCTGAGGTAGACCTTCATCGCCGCGAGCATCCCATGCCGCGCGCCGACCCGCCAATGCGAGCGGCGCACCGCCTGCGACTCACTTGCCGAAGGCCTCGAGTCCCGACTTCAGCTCGGCGATGAAGTCCTCGGGCTTCTTCCAGCCGCCGATCTTGTGGATCGCCGCGCCGTCGCCGTTGAACACTCCCATCGCCGGGATGCCGCGCGCCTCGAGCTTCTCCTTCATCAGGCGGTCGTAGTCGCCGACGAGGTCCTGCTCCTGGATGACCTTCACCGGGATGTAGTCCTCGGTCAGCATCCGCGCGACCTCGGCGTCCGGGTAGGTGTAGTAGTCCATCCGGTAGCACCACACGCACCAGAAGGCCATCACGTCGATGAAGACCGGCTTGTTGGCCTTCTTGCCGAGCGCGATCGCCTCTTCGTAGGTCACGTACTGCCAGGGGATCGACTTCTCCGCCTTCGCGCGCGCCGTGTCGAGGCCGCGCTGCGCGATGAAGTCCTCGCGCTCCCCGTCGAACCGCTCCATCCACAGGTGCTCGACGCGCTCGCGGTGCGCGGCGGCGTCCTTCGCGTCGGGACCGGTCGCGGCCGCCGTCGTCACGCGGACCTCGTCGCCGAGGACCTGGATGCCGTAGAGCTTGCCTTCCTGGAAGACCCGCTCGCCGAGCGCGCTGAGGCCGTAGGCCGAAGCCGGGCGTCCGCCCGGGGCGCCCATCGCCCACATGTCGCCGGCGCTGCCGAAGCTGCCGTCGACGTCCTGGTCGACGACCGCGATCACGCGCTCGGTCCCGCCGATCTCCACACGAGCTTCGAGGTAGGCCGGGAACTGCATCGACACCGTCGGCGCGCGGTCCCCGAACTTCATGAACGACGCCTTGATCGCGATGTCGCCGCCCTTGCCCGCGCACGACATGTCGACGGCGCCGCTGCGCAGCACCTTGGTGCCGCGCGAGTCCATCTCGGAGACGTCGAGGATGAACTGCTCCTCGTCGCCGAACTTGCCATCCCCGTCGAAGTCGACGCAGAGGCGGTCCCAGAGCTCGCCTTCGGCATCGGACTTGGCAACCGCGACCTTGGTCGCGCCGCCGGCGCGCTTCCAGTCACCGCTCCACACCGCGTGCAGGTCTGCGCCTTCGGGCCCGCCCTGGGCGAGCGTCACGCTGTCCGACTTGGGAGACACCGGCGGCAGCGCCTGCCGGTTGGTCATGTCCGCGATCTTGACCGTCGCGGGCGCAGTGAACGTGTCCTGGGCAGAGACGCCCACGGACAGCGCGAGAAGAGAACATCCAACAGTCAGCTTGTGCATCGGATCGCCAGAGTGCGGATTGCGCGCGGTTCGGAGCCCGCGCTCGGGTCGAGCACGATAACCACCCCACAGGCCCGGCTGGCGCACCGAGTGCCGGTGGGACAGGTTCGCGACATGACCGGCGACCTGCCCTACAAACCTGTCATGTCCGGATCCGAGCCCCGACCCCGCCGCGCCGCCACTTCGCCTCTTCCGCACCTCGGACTCGCCGCCGCAGCGCTGCTGATCAGCTGCCAGGGGCCGCGCCCGGAGCGCGCGTTCTCGGCGGAGATCGAGGCCGCCTCGGTCCGGACGACCCGCAACGACGTCGCCTACCGCGGCGACACCGGCACGCGCTTCGACCTCACCGACCTGACCGGCTCCGGCCCGGATGCGGCCGCCCGGACCTACCTGACCTGGCGCACCGACGCAGACGACGAGCTCCGGCTGCTCGCCGCACCGCTCACGCAGGAGGGCACGGGCCAGCTCGACGACCCGGTCCGCTTCGGCGACGAGGTGTTCGCAGCCGGCGTCTCGACGAAGGCCAAGTACCGGTTCGACTCCTACCGCCTCACCTGGCGCCGCACCCTCGTCGACACCGACGAATGGACGATCCGCGCCGGTCTCACCGCCAAGATCCGTGACGCCGAGATCTCCCTCCAGCAGGGCGCGGTCCGCGAGCGCACCACCGACCTCGGCTTCGTGCCGCTCCTGCACGCAGCCGCCGACTGGCACCTCTCCCCCACCTGGACCGCCTCACTCGACGTCGACGGAGCCTGGGCCCCGCAGGGCCGTGCGGTCGACGCCTCCCTCAAGCTCTGGTGGCGCCTGTCACCGAACGCAGAGCTCGGTCTCGGCTACCGCACGGTCGAAGGCGGCGCGGACAACGACGAGGTCTACACCTTCGCCTGGATCCACCAGGCGGTGATCGGACTTCGCTACGACTTCTGAACGCGGAACGACGAGGCCGGAAGGCCCTCGGCGTTCTGCAGGTTCGGCTCGTCCGCCTCGCCCCAGCCGTAGCGGACCCAGGCCGGCGCCGCGACAGCCGCCGACTCGACGAGCACCGCCTCGTCGTCGACCGCCGCCGTGGCCGGATGGAAGACACCATCCTCGCCCGCAACCTCGAAGTGGCTCGGCGCCTTGCCGTCCCGCGTCGACAGCCCGGTCGCGTGGTCGAAGGTCACGCGGAGCTTCGAACCTTCGGCCTTCGCTTCGCGGACCAGCGGTCCCGAGGGCACGACGTCCGCCTTGCCGTAGGTCTGGTGGAGCGCCCAGCGCGCGAGCCGTTCGGCGACGGCGACCTTGTTCTTGGGATGGATGTCGCGCGGGTTGCCGACGTCCATCGTCACCGCCATACCGACGTTGGGCACCGCGGTCAGCGTCTTGCGCTGCGCGTCGCGGATCTCGGCCGGGCCCTCGCCCTTCTTGTATTGGTAGGGCGCGATCTGCACGAAGTAGAAGGGGAAGTCACCCTGCCCCCAGGCATCGCGCCACGACGTGATCATCGCCGGGAAGAGGCGCTCGTATTGGGCCGCGCGTCCGACGTTGGACTCGCCCTGGTACCAGATGGCGCCGCGCACGGCGAAAGGCACGAGCGGAGCGATCATCCCGTTGTAGAGCGCGCTCGGCGCGTGGGAGTGCGGGCGCGGCGCGCGCGGCCTCGCGGGAACCTCCTTCTGGTCCAGCCCACGGCGGAACTTCCAGCCGCCGGCGAGTCCGATCGAAGCACCGTCCATGTCCGCCACGCGGAGCCGCATGTCCTCCGGCTTGCCGCCGAAGCCGCCCTCACCGTTGGTGTCGTGCGCGCGCACCGTCACGTTCGTCGCACCCGGCCGCACGAGGCGACCGGGGATGCGGTAGCGGCGGGCCACGTTCCAGCCATCGGTCGCACCGACCGACGCGCCGGCGAACCACGTCTGCTCGTCGTCGTCGATCGGACCCAGCTCGAGGATCAGGTCGCGCCCGGCCCAGTTCGCCGGGATCTCGACGTCCTTCCGGTACCAGACGGTGCCGTCGAACGAACCGAGGCCGGTCTCCGACCACTTCGCCGGAAGCACCACTTCCTCCCAGGTCTCGTCATCCAGACGGGGCACCGCCCAGCCGACCGGATGATCGGAGCCTGCGAAGCCCGGGTCCATCGCCGCGACCTCGTCCTTCCATGCGTCGACCGCCCGCGCGTAGCGAGCCTCGGCCGCCTCGGCGTCGCGGCCCATCGCCTGGAGCTCCTCGACCTCTTCGCGGAACTCGTCGAACTCCGCGAGCGCTTCGGCCGTCGTCCAAGCCTCGGCGGGCGTTCCACCCCAGTCGGAGCTGATCACACCGACCGGCACGCCGAGCTCGCGCTGCAGCGCGCGCGCGTAGCTGTAGCCGATCGCCGAGAAGTTGTAGGCGGTGTCCGGGGTGCAGACCTGCCACTCCGCTCGACAGGACTCCTGCGGCCCGGCGCTCGCCTGGTCGGCGACCTGGAGCAGGCGGATGCGCGGATGGTCCGCGCCGGCCTTCTCCTGCTCGGGGTTCGCGCTCTCGCGGATCGACCAGTCCATGTTCGACTGGCCGGAGCAGACCCAGACCTCGCCGATCAGCACGTCCTCGAGACGCTGGACGAAGTTGCCGGCCGCGATGACGACCGTGTGTGGACCCGAGGCTTCGGGGGTGGCCACGCGCACCGAGAAGCGGCCGTCCGCACCAGCACGGCCAGTGAAGACCTTGCCCCCGGACCAGGACGGCCGCACCTCGATGGCGGCGCCGGGCGTCGTCCGTCCGAAGAACGGCGCTTCGGTCTCGCGCTGGAGAACCATGTGCGAACCGAAGACCGGAGAGAGCTGGAGCTGGGCCGACGCCGGAGCGGCGGCGAGAAGAGCGGCGAGCCAGAGCGAGCGCGTCATGGCGTCCAGCTTGCGTTCCCGCACCGTCCCGAATCAACCGGACGCCCAAGTTCCGATCCCGACGCGGGTTCGGAGCTGCGGTGCGGGCACGGCTCCCGGAGGCCCGCCGACGGCGCTACTGTTCGGTCATGCGCACAGCCGCCCTCCTGACCCTGCTGGCCGTCTGCGGCGCCGCCGGGACCGCGGTGGCCCAGGGTCCCGGCACGCTGACGTTCCCGGCCCCGCTCGAAGTGGACGCGACCGACGAGGAGCCGGGTGAGATCCCGGTCTTCTTCCTCCTCGGTCAGTCGAACGCCGTCGGGCCGGCCGGAGGGTTCCTGCTCGCGAACCCGTTCTTCTTGGGCGGCCGCTACTACCCGCTCCACGAGCAGGTCGATCTCAGGATCTGGTGGCCGGGGAACACGCCGCAGCGCCCCCGCTCCCCCGCAGCCTGGGAGCACTACAAGACCGGGTTCTTCGACCCGGTGAACAACTCGAGCCACAACCCGATCGAGGGTGGCTACGGGCCCGAAGCCTCGTTCGGTGCGGCCGCGATCCGGTCGCTCGGCCGACCAATCTTCCTGTTCAAGTTCACCCGCATCGTCGCGCTCCACCCGGACGCCCAGCAGACGTTCTCCAAGCGCAGCGACCGCGAGACCGTCTACGACGACCTGATCGGCGAGTGGCGGAAGGCATCCGACGCGCTCCGCGCGGCGGGCCTCGTCCCCAAGGTGCTCGGCGCGATCTGGGTCCACGGCGAGGCCGACTTCCCGCCGAGCCTGGCTCCGACCTACGGGCAGCACCTCGTCCGGTTCCTGACCGATGTACGCGCGGACGTGCTGCGGATGAATCCGGACAACGGGCCGATGCGCTGGGTGGTCTCCGAGCTGCACGACCGGCACGTGCCGGCCAACTTCTTCGACCAGGCCGAGGCCCAGATCCGCGCCGGGCAGCTGCAGGCGGTGCGGACGGTGCCGGACTCCGCGCTGGTCGACACCGACGACCTCGGGCTGGATCTCGGTTCGCCGAACTACGTCCACTTCGATCCGCTCGGCGTGATCCTGCTGGGCGAACGGATCTTCACCGCATGGCGACGTGCGGACACCGACCGTTGAGCGAGGACCCCCTCCTCGAGGCCGAGAGCTTCGCACCGGTGATCGGCGACCGTCCTACGGCGCTGGTCCTCGGCTCGATGCCGGGCCGGGCGTCGCTGCGCGCGCAGCGCTACTACGCGCATCCTCGCAACGCGTTCTGGCCGATCCTCGGCGCGATCCTCGGCTTCGACGCGGCTCGCGCCAGCTACGAAGCGCGACTCCGTCACGCGACGGATGCGGGCATCGCCCTCTGGGATGCGGCGCGGCGATGCCGCCGCCCGGGCAGCCTCGACGCCGACATGCGCGAGGTCGAGCCGAACGACCTGTCGGCTCTGCTGGCGAGGGAGCCCAGCATCCGGCTCGTCGCCTGCAACGGCGCCAAGTCCCACGAGCTCGTGGTCCGCAGCTTCGGCGACGCTCTGGCGGGGCTCTCGACGCCGCCGCGAGTCCTCCGTCTCCCGTCGACCAGCCCGGCCAACGCGGGCGCCTCGTTCGCCTCCAAGCTCGCATCCTGGCGGGAGGCGCTGACACCGCACGTTCGGGTGCCTCGCGACCGTTCGTCGTTCGCCTGAGCGGCCGAATCCTGTAGGTACTGCGGCTCCGAACGGCCCCGATGAACCTCGCCCTCGTCGCACGCCTGCTCGCCAGCTTCACGCTGTTCTTCACGGGCCTCGTCGCGCTGCCTCTCCTCGTGGCCGCGTTCGAGGCAGACTCGGCGTTCCGCACGGTGCGCGGATTCGCATGGGCAGCGAGCCTCGGATCGGTGACGGCGCTCGGGCTCCGCCTGCTGGGTCGCGACGCCGAGCCCGAGTTCTTCCGGCGGGAGGGGCTCGCCGTGGTCGGGCTCGCGTGGGTGATGGCCGGCGTGCTCGGAGGCGTCCCGCTCTACGCGTCCGGAACACTGGCGGACTTCGCCGACGCGTTCTTCGAGAGCATCAGCGGACTGACCACGACGGGAGCCACGGTCTACAACACCGCGGGCAATCCGGCCCCCGAGGAGCTGCCGTCGAGCATCCTGCTCTGGCGTAGCATGCTCCAGTGGATCGGGGGCACCGGCGTGATCCTCGTGTTCACCGTGCTGCTGCCGACGTTCGGACTCACCGGCAAGAACCTGCTCGACTCCGAGGCCGTCGGGGTGTCGCGCCAGGACCAGAAGCCGCGGGTCCGCGAGCAGTCGCAGCTGCTGTTCCGCCTGTACGTGTCGCTGACCGTGCTCTGTGCAGCCGGCTACTGGCTTGCCGGCATGGGCGGTTTCGACGCGCTCTGCCACGCGCTGACGACGCTCGCGACCGGCGGCTTCTCGACCAGGAACTACTCGATCGGCCAGTTCGACAACGTCGGCATCGAGCTGTGCTCGATCCTGTTCATGTTCCTCGCCGGCACGAGCTTCCTGCTGATGCTCAGCGCGGCGCGCGGTCGCGACGTGCGGATCCTCCACCGCAACCCCGAGTTCCGCGCCTACACCGCCCTGACGCTGATCCTGATCGCGTTCGTCACGCTGGCGCTCCGCTTCTGGGGCCGCTCGATCGCCGACCCCGGCATCGAACTCACCAAGGACTACTCGAACCTCGGAACCTGCCTCCGCGACGCCTCGTTCCAGGTCGTCAGCATCCTGACCTCGACCGGCTACGGCAGCACGGACTTCCAGAACTGGCCGAAGATTGCCCTCTTCGCGCTCGTCGCCTGCATGCTCATCGGCGGCAGCACCAGCTCGACCGCCGGCGGCTTCAAGATCTACCGCGTGCTTGTCTGCCTGAAGCTCGTCGGCTTCTCGATGCGCCGCTTCATCCGCCCACGCACCGTCGAGAAACTCCGCGTCGGCGAAGAGGTCGTCCCCAACGGCGCGATCTCCACCATCCTCACCCTCCTCATACTCTGGTTCGGCTCCGTGGCCGCCGGCACCTTCCTCATCGGCCTCGACGAACGTCTCGACATGCTGTCCGCGTTCACTGCATCGGCCAGCATGATGGGCTGCACCGGCCCGTCGATCACCGCCGTCCTCCCCGCCCTCGACGGCACCTTCGCCCTCGCCAACCCAGGCCAACTCAACCTCGGCCCCTACGGCGGCTACGGCGACCTCGACTCCTTCGTCAAGGTCTTCATGTCGGGACAGATGGTGCTGGGTCGCCTGGAGATCCTGGCGCCGCTGGCGCTGATGTTTCCGGCATTTTGGCGGGATTGAGGCAGGCTGCGGACCAGCTTGCTCCCCCGGCGAAGGCCAACGACCCGCAGGCCTCCTGCTTCGCTACGGGGTGCGCTCATGGGCCGCCACACGAACCGCGCGCCGGCGATACCAGCGGATGGCAAGGCAGTCTACCAGGCCACGCCAAGCCCGGTTCATCACCCCATACTTGGCAACCCCCGCGACACGAGGCCGGTGATTCACCTCGATCTCCACGACCCGTGCACCCTGGATTCTGGCCAACGTCGCCATGAATCGGTGCATTCCATTGAATCGCGGAGCCGCAAGGAAGACCTCGCGGCGATATCCCTTGATACCGCACCCGGAATCGGCCACTGCGTCACCCGTGATGCCGTTGCGAACGGCATTGCCGATGCGCGAGGACAGCCGACGGATCCAATTGTCTCGCCGGTTTGCACGAATCCCCGTCACGCCGTCCACCTCGCCTCGGAGCAAGATGTCCATGATTCGAGGGAGGTCGGCCGGATCGTTCTGGCGGTCACCGTCGACGGTCAGGATGAACTGGCCTCGCGCCGCCAACACACCCGCCAAGATGGCAGCGCTCTGACCGCTATTGCGGTCCATTTGCAGCACGCGTAGCCATTGAGTCTGCCGCTCGGAACGCCAATCTTCTGCAACAGCAACCGTTCGGTCGGCGCTGCAGTCGTCGACCAGAATCATCTCGCAGTCCGAGCGATCTCCGAACGCCTCGGCGACCTCCAAGAGAAGGTCCCGGACATTCCCCTCTTCGTCGTAGGCAGGAACCACGAGGGAGAACATGATGCTGGAGGTCATAGAAAAACCAACTTCGAGGTGCCCGATCCCCAGCGATGAGTTCGACTCCCGAGACCGGCTCCCGTTCCCGCGGAACGCTGTGCCTCTTCGCCAACACCGACTGGTATCTGCTCAATTTCCGCATCGCACTGGCGGAGTCGGCGCGGGACGCGGGCTGGGACGTCCTGACGATTTCGCCGCCAGGACCCCACGCGGACAAGATTCGACAGAGGGGTTTTCGGTGGTATCCGATTCCGATGACGCGCCGTTCGATCGGCATCCTGGACCAGACACGCGCGGTCCGGGCCATTCGGGCGATCCTTCGCGAGCACCGGGTCGACGTTCTTCACAACTTCACCCTGAAGTGTGCGATCCTGGGCGCCGCCGCGGCGCGCCCCCTCCGCGATGTGCACGTCGTCAACGCGATCGCCGGCATGGGGTACACGTTCAGCAGCAACGACTGGTTTGCACGTGCGCTGCGCAGCCCGCTGAAGTTCATGCTTCGACGCGCGTGCTCCGGGCCACGGACCTGGACCATCACGCAGAATCCGGACGACGAGCGAGAGCTCGCTGAGAACCGGATCTGCGACGCCGCGAGGTTGGTGTCGATCCCCGGCTCCGGGGTCGACTGCGACGCGTTCCGCCCGCCGGATGAGGCGGGGCGTGAGCCTGATCCTGCCCGCGGGAAGCGCATCCTGTTTGTGGGCCGCATCCTGAGAGACAAGGGAATCTACGAGCTGACCGAGGCCTGCCGGACGCTACAGCGGCGCGGACTCGAATTCGAGATGCTGATCGCAGGTGAGCCCGACCCGGGCAACCCGGCTTCCATCCCGACGAGCCAGCTCGATGCATGGGCCGAGGAGGGCCTGTTCCGACGCCTCGGTCATGTGTCGGACATGGCATCGCTCTACCAACAGGCTGAGACCGTCGTGCTGCCGAGCTACCGCGAGGGCCTGCCGAAGAGCCTGATCGAAGCCGCCGCGTCGGGGTGTGCTCTCCTGAGCTGCGACGTCCAGGGCTGCCGCGAGGTGGTCACTCACGAGGAGACGGGACTTCTGGTCCCTGCCCGCGACTCGAGCACGTTGGCCGAGGCCATGGCGAGACTCCTGGGCGACGAGGCCCTCCGTGCCCGGCTCGGACGCGCGGCCCGCGAGCGTGCGATCGACAAGTTCTCGGGGCGCGTCGTCAACGGAGCAACCCTGGCGATCTACGACCGCTGCGCGCTTCGGTCTGGCTGACCCAGCCGGTGCCTGTTCGCCCCGGGGGACGGCTGGCGCGGGGATGGGGTGCATTGCCCGCAGACGCGAACGGCGCTCGGGCCAGACTCGTTCGGACGCGCTGAAGAGCGCTCCCCCCGCCCGAGGTTGACTTCGACGAACCCCGTCCTGATCATCCTCCGCCCCAACCGGGGCGATTCGCCCCGCGAACCTCCTGGAGCCTCGCTGTTGACCCACCCGGACGCGCTCTCCGCCCGTCGCCCCCTGTGCTCGATCCGCGGCATGGGCCGCCACCTTCCCGAGCGTCAGCTGACCAACGCTGACCTCGAGAAGATCATGGACACGAGCGACGAGTGGATCGTCCAGCGGACGGGGATCCGCTCGCGCCGAGTGCTTCCGGATGACTGGATCACGAGCGACCTCGCGGTCGCGTCGGCGGAGGCGGCGCTCCAGGATGCGGCCATCGACCGGTCGGAGATCGACCTCCTGATCGTCGCGACGGTCACGCCGGACCATCTGTGCCCGTCGACGGCCTGCGTCGTGCAGCGCAAGCTTGGCATGGCTGGAGTTCCGGCCCTGGACATCTCGGTGGCGTGCTCGGGCTTCGGCTACGCGCTGTCCCTGGCAGCCGGGATGATCGCGTCGGGGCTCCACCGGAACGTGCTGGTCATCGGCGCCGAAGCGATGACTCGCTTCATGAACTACGAGGATCGGACGTCCTCGATCCTGTTCGGGGATGGCGCGGGCGCGGTCGTGGTGTCGCCCGAGGGGCGCTTCGACGTGCTCTACACCGACAACGGGGCGGATGGCGCGCTGGCCGAGATGATCGAGATCCCGGGCGGCGGGGCTCGCGAGCCGGCGTCCGACAAGACGCTGGCCGACCGCCGGCACTTCGTCACGCTGCGCGGGCGGGAGGTCTTCAAGACCGCGGTCCGGCAGATGTCGCTCTCGACGCGCCAGGCCGTCGAAGCCCTCGGCCTGACGACGGACGACATCGACTGGCTGATCCCGCACCAGGCCAATGCCCGCATCATCGAGGCCGTCGGCGAGAACCTCGGTCTGCCCTCCGAGAAGGTCGTCATCGACATCGGCGACAAGGGCAACACGACCGCCGCGTCGATTCCGATCGCGATGACCGGGGTCTACGAGGCCGGCGGGTTCTTGCCCGGCCAGATCATCGTGCTGGTCGGGTTCGGTGCCGGAGCCGCCTGGTCCTGCCAGGTCGTCCGCGTCCGCGGCTGAGCACCCTCCCCCGAGTCCAGACCCCGCCCTTGGCCACGCGACGACGCAGCACGAAGCGCAGCGAGCCCGAACGCCTCGGCGTCTGGCTGTTCGGCGCACTCGGTGGATTGGCGACCACGGTCGTCGTCGGTGCGCGGGCGCACGCCCGCGGCCTGACCGGCGGCCAGGGACTCCTCACCGAGACTCCGCTCTGCGACGGAGTGCCGCTCCGCCCGATCGCCGACCTGGTGTTCGGCGGCCACGAGATCCGCCCCGGCACCCCGCTCCAAGCGGCCCGCGAGATCCACGAGCAGAACGGCACGATCCCGCGCCCGATCCTGGACGGGGTGAAGGCCGACCTCGCAGCCTTCGGTCGGTCGATCCGGCCGGGCTCCAAGAGCAACGCCGGCAAGACCATCGACCGCCTCGCGGGCACCGGTCGCCCCGGCGCACCAGCGGCCGAGACGCTCCGCGAGCAGATCGCCCGCCTGACGGCGGACATCGAGGCGTTCCGCCGCCGCAACCGCCTCGACCGCGTGGTCTGCGTGAACCTCGTCTCCACCGAGCCCGCGCTGCGGCTGACGAAGACGCACCGCGACCGCGACGCGTTCGAGCGCGCGCTCGACCGCGACCAGCGGACAGCGGTCCGCCCGTCTACGATCTACGCGTACGTCGCAGCGTCGCTCGGGCTGCCCTTCGTCCACTTCACCCCTTCGAACGGTGCGCTGATCCCGGCGATCCGAAAGCTTTTCGAGGAGAACGGCGCCCCCTACGCGGGCGCCGACGGCAAGACCGGAGAGACGCTGGTGAAGTCGGCGCTGGCTCCGATGTTCCGCTACCGGAACCTCCGGGTGCTGAGCTGGCAGGGCTACAACATGCTCGGCGACCGCGACGGTGTGGTCCTCGCCGAGCCCGAGAACAAGGCCTCCAAGGTCGAGTCGAAGGACCGGCTGCTCTCGCAGATCCTCGGCTACCCGCTGCATTCGAAGGTCGCGATCGACTACGTGCCGTCGCTGGGCGACCTGAAGACCGCTTGGGACTTCATCCACTTCGAGGGCTTCCTCGGCTACCGGATGTCGCTCCAGTTCACGTGGCAGGGCTGTGACTCCATCCTCGCGGCGCCGCTCGTGCTCGACCTGATACGCCTCGCCGATCTCGCAACGAGACGGAGCGAAAACGGCCCGCTCCGACACCTTGCGTGCTTCTTCAAGAGTCCGATCGACGTCGAGGAACACGACCTGCACGCCCAGTGGCACGGGCTCGTCCGCTACCTCACCGACGCGGGCGCGCAGGGCTGACGAGGTCCCGCCAACGGACGGCGACTCGGCGCTGCTGGGGCGAGCAACGAGGAGATGTGCCGTTCCGGGCGCCGGACCCTGGCAGGCTGCGAGCTCGCCGCTATGTTCTGACCGTAGCCCACCCGGTTACCACGGGCCTGCTCCGACGCCTTCCGGACCCCACCATGCGCGCTTCTCTCCTGATCCTGGCCTGCCTCCCGGCGACCCTCTCCGCCCAGTCGTCGGAATTCAGCCTCTTCCCACGCGCGGCCGAGCGAGTCGCCGTGCGGACCTCACTCCAGGTTCCGAACACACTGCTGACCCAGGTCGATGGCTCTGCCATCCGGGGCGCCTGCCAGACGCAGACGCCCGGCGGAGTGCTCGGCCGGATGCGCGGCTTCCGCTTCGAGGTCCAGGACGAGAACGGCACGACGGCGCCCCAGCTCGCCTTCGTGATCCGCCAGGCTGCCACGAGCGCCGACATCTTCTCGGTCAGCTTCAACCTGCCTCCGGGTGAACCCTCGGTCGACGCCTACACGATCAGCGCGGCCCTCTCGACGCCGTTCGACGGGCTCCCGCTCGACCAGACTTTCCACTTCGGCGTCCGCGTCCCGGCCGCCCTGGGAGCGAACGACTATATATCGATCCTCGGGAACCCCCGCTCGGCGGCCGAGCCCAAGTCCAACGCGCCCCGCGTGACGTTCTCGGTCGAGCCGTCGGTCGGCCTCGTGCCGCTCGAGGAATCGCTCGCGATCTCCCTGCTCACCGACGGGGTCACGATGATGGTCGGCGCGGTCACCAACGCCGCCGGCGACCGCATCTTCGGCCGCCCCGGCCTCTACCCCGACCGCTCTGCCGGCTACGGCCTCGCGTTCCGCGTCGACGGCGGCCCGAGCCGCGCCAACCGTCCGTTCTTCGTGCTCGGCGGCGCGCCGTTCGGCTTCTCGAATCCGACGGCGATTCCAGGCTTCGACGGCCGCCTGCTGATGATCACGCCGCTGCTCCCAGACATCGCCGGCGTTGGCACCCTGAACGCCGCAGGAAAGGCGGAGATCCCGTCCCCGCTCGTGGGCTACGGCTTCGCGACCTACACCGGGCAGCTCTACTTCCAGGCACTGATCGCGGGCGGGACCCCGACGTTCTCGACGGGGTGTCGGACGGACGATCTCTGAGCGCGCATGGGCCGGGTCGGGAGGCGCGGCTACGGGGCGGATGCCCGGAGCGCACGCGGTGATCTCGGGTCACTTGGACTGTGAGACGCCGCAGGGTCACGGGAGTGTCTCCGCCTGGCTCCCGAACCAACGAGTGCCAGGGGCCCACGGCAGCCAGGAGCGCGCAAGAGCGGCGCTGGAGAGGGCGGGACGAACTCGCCCCGAGAGCCTCAGTCCCCGCCCGGGTTGAGCGGGTTGAAGAAGAACCCGATCCCGAGCCGGATGGACCGCTGCAGGA
>JAQCBR010000103.1 GCA_027621295.1 Planctomycetota bacterium | reverse complement strand
GCACTCGACACGACGGTGACCGTGCTGGCCGCCGCGGTCGCGGTCGCGGTCGCGGTGCGGATCGCGACGGTCGCCGTCGCGGCGGCGGTCGGCGAAGCCGAGCCGTTCGAGCCCTGGGGCGCCGGTCGTGCCGCCGGCGCGACGGCCGGGACCTCGATCACGCGCTCCGCCCGGGGGTTGTGGGAGACCTCGTCGACGATCGTCGACGGGACGTCGGCACCGTCGCGGATCTCCTCGAAGAGCTCTTCGCTGTCCTCACGGGCTCCGGTGGTGGTGCTGCTCAGGTCTTCCTCGGCGACCTGCGCGAGGTCGTGGCGCCCGAGGTAGGAGACAGCCAGTTCGCGGAAGACGTAGTCGAGGATCGAGGTCGACATCTTGATGCGGTCGTGACCCTGCACCATGCCGTTCGGCTCGAAGCGGGTGAACACGAACGCATCGACGAACTCCTCCAGCGGCACACCGTGCTGGAGGCCCAGCGAGACGGCGATCGCGAAGTTGTTCATCAGCGAGCGGAACGCAGCGCCTTCCTTGTGCATGTCGAGGAAGATCTCGCCGACCGATCCGTCCTCGTACTCCCCGGTGCGGAGGTAGATCTTGTGTCCACCGACCACGGCCTTCTGCGTGTAGCCACCGCGCCGGAACGGCAGGCGTCGACGTTGGCGCAGATAGTGGTGGACGACGCGTTCGGTGATCCTCTCGGCGACCTCTTCGACGGCCTTCGGCACCGCGTGGACGAGCACCTCTTCGGCGTCGTCCTCGTCGTCGCCGACCGACGCGTTGAGGGGCTGCGAGAGCTTGCTGCCGTCGCGGTAGAGCGCGACGGCCTTGACCATCGCTTCCCACGACCACATGTAGGCGTCCTCGACGTCGGCGACCGACGCGTCGTGGGGCATGTTGATCGTCTTGCTGATCGCGCCCGAGATGAACGGCTGGACGGCCGCCATCATGTCGATGTGGGCGCGGAACGGGATGAACCGCTTGCCCTTGCGACCACAGCGGTTCGCGCAGTCGAAGACCGGCAGGTGCTGGTCCTCGAGGTGGGGCGCGCCCTCGACGGTCATCGTCCCGCAGACGTAGTCGTTCGCGGCCGCGATCTCGCGCTTGGTGAAGCCGAGCTCGCGCAGCAGGTCGAAGCTCCAGTCCGAGACCTGCTCCTTCGAGAAGCCGAGGCCGCGGACGAAGTCCTCGCCGAGCGTGTTCTTGTTGAACACGAAGCTGATGTCGAACGCCGACTTCAGGCCCGCCTCGAGCTTGCGGATCTCGTCGTCGCCGAAGCCCTTCTGGGCCAGCGTCTCGTGGTTGATCGCCGGGGCGCCCGCGAGCGTCTTGCGGCCGACCGCGTGGGCGACGATGTCCTCGATCTGCGACTTCGAGTAGCCGAGGCGCTCGAGCGCGACCGGCAGGCTCTGGTTGATGATCTTGAAGTAGCCGCCGCCGGCGAGCTTCTTGAACTTGACGAGCGCGAAGTCCGGCTCGACGCCGGTCGTGTCGCAGTCCATCACGAGGCCGATGGTCCCGGTCGGGGCGATGACCGTCACCTGCGCGTTCCGGTAGCCGTGCTCCTCACCGAGGCTCAGGGCGCGGTCCCAGGCGCGCTGGGCGGCGCGGAGCATGTCGGTCGGGCAGGCCGCTTCGTCGATGCCGAGCGGCGAGATCGTCAGGCCTTCGTAGTCGGCCGAACGCGCGGCGTAGGCGGCGCGGCGGTGGTTGCGGACCACGCGGAGCATGTGCTCCCGGTTCCGCTCGAAGCCATCGAAGGCGCCGAGTTCGCCTGCCATCTCGGCCGACGTCTCGTAGCTCTTCCCGCACATGATCGCGGTGATGGCGCCGGAGATGCTCCGCGCCTCGGGCGAGTCGTACGGGATGCCCATGCGCATCAGCAGCGTGCCGATGTTCGCGTAGCCGAGGCCGAGGGTCCGGAACACGTAGCTCCGCTCGGCGATCGCGCGGCTCGGGAAGCTCGCCATCAGCACCGAGATCTCGAGGACCACGGTCCAGATGCGGACCGCGTGCTCGAAGGCGGCGATGTCGAAGCTGCCGTCCTCACGCTCGAACTTGACCAGGTTCAGCGACGCGAGGTTGCACGCCGTGTCGTCGAGGAACATGTACTCCGAGCACGGGTTGCTCGCTTCGATGCGGCCGTCCTCGGGGCACGTGTGCCACTCGTTGATCGTCGTGTCGTACTGGACACCCGGGTCCGCGCAGGACCAGGCGGCGTACGCGACCTTCTCCCAGAGCTCGCGCGCGTCGATCTCGCGGGCGGCTTCGCCGTCGGTGCGGCGGATCAGCGTCCAGGACTCCTGGTTCTTCAGCGCGTCGAAGAACGAGTTCGGGATGCGGATCGAGTTGTTGGAGTTCTGGCCCGAGACCGTGACGTAGGCCTCGCTGTCCCAGTTCGTGTCGTAGTCGCGGAAGTCGATCGCTTCGTAGCCGAGGGAGCCGAGCTGCAGCGCACGCTGCAGGTAGCCCTCGGGAACACAGGCGGTGCGGGCCGCGGAGAGTGCCGTGGCGAGCTCGGTGTTCTCCTTCGGCGACGTGACCGCGGTGATGGTCCCGTCCGCGCCCTTCACGCGGCACGCGTTGATCACCTCGTGGATGTGCTTGCGGCACAGCTTGCTGCCCGCGACCAGGGCCGCGACCTTCTGCTCCTCGATGACCTTCCAATCGATGAAGTTCTCGATGTCCGGGTGGTCGAGGTCGAGACAGACCATCTTCGCGGCGCGGCGCGTGGTTCCGCCCGACTTGATCGCGCCGGCGGCACGGTCACCGATCTTCAGGAACGACATCAGCCCCGAGGAGCGTCCACCGCCCGACAGAGGCTCGTTCTCACCGCGGAGGCGGGAGAAGTTGGTGCCGGTGCCCGAGCCATACTTGAACAGGCGCGCCTCGCGGGTCCACAGGTCCATGATGCCGCCCTCGTTGACGAGGTCGTCCTCCACGGACTGGATGAAGCACGCGTGCGGCTGGGGCCGTTCGTAGGCGCTGGAGGCCTGCTTGACCTCGCGGGTCTCGGGGTCGACGAACCAGTGGCCCTGCGGAGGCCCACCGATGCCGTAGGCGAAGTGGAGGCCGGTGTTGAACCACTGCGGCGAGTTGGGCGCCGCGTACTGGGCGGCCAGCATGTGGCACAGCTCGTCGTAGAACGCCTGGGCGTCCTCCGCGGTGTCGAAGTAGCCGTGCGACTCGCCCCAGTGCCTCCAGCAGCCGGCGAGGCGGTGGAAGACCTGACGCGCGTCGCTCTCGCCGCCGAGGATCTGGCGGCCCTGCGCGTCGACCACCGGCTGACCGGCGTCATCGACCTGGGGGACGCCTGCCTTGCGGAAGTACTTCTGCGCGAGGATGTCGGTCGCGACCTGGCTCCAGGCCGCCGGGACGTCGATGTCTTCGGCGCGGAATACGACCGAACCGTCCGTGTTGCGGATCTCGGACGTGCGCTTGACAAACGGGATCTCCGCGTAGGGAGACTGCCCTTCCTGAGTGAACCGCCGCTGGATCTTCACCTTCTCTATGCCTCCAGAACACCTTCGGGGCGCGTGAGCGCTGTGGAGCACGACCGGCTGAGTGGACCCAGGCGGGTCGTGGGTCGTCTGCGATCGCCGTACGCCTGGCTGCGGGTCCGCCGCGACGGGTGTGGTTCGACACAGCCCCTCGACTGGAACGGAAGTGCGCCAGAGTCGTCCTCGCCCGTTCGCGGCGAGGAGAATGGACGACGATCGGAGACTGACCCGCGAAGCGGCGTGGTCCGGCCTCGACCCACGATCGCAGAGTGGCCCTCTGCCCCGGTCGCGATGCGTGGTCCCGGACGCGTCGGCGTGCCGACGGTCGGGACTCCTGGCAGCGTGAGCGGGAGCCAGGTCGAGGTCTCGCGTCGCACCTGCGCGCCGTGGATCTGGAACCGCGTCCGCGCCTCGTCTGCCTGGGCAGCAGAAGCTTGGCCTGGGAGCGAGCCGGCCCGCGCTGCGGGTTGAGCGGCTGCTGCCTGGATGTGCGTGGTTCGTTCCTGAGCGAGCATGCGTGCGACGGCGCTGACGACCGCATGCGTGGTGCGGCCGACAACCCCTCCCTGCGGGAACTCCGTCGAGCGTGAGCAAGTGACGGAGCCGTGCCTGCTCCGTCACCGAGCCACTACTTATGGTGGGGTCCTGGCCCTGTCCATGCCAAATCTAGCGTCGGCACGTCCGTCGATGTCGGAGATGCCGGAGAACTGGCCGGGAACCGGCGGGCTGCACGTCCGAACGAGCGTCGAAAAAATCCTGCGACGCGATTCGTTGCCCGGGGCCCGCAGCGCGGAACCCATGTCCGCCCTTGGACCGAGGGCGCGACGACCGCAGACTCGGGGCCGATGGTGGTGATCAGGCGACGCGCCGGAGTGGTTCCGAGGCCCGTTGTGCGGCTCGACCGCGCGCCGTTCCGAGCAGTCGGGTTGGCGTTCTTGCTCGCGGGCGGCGCGCACGCCCAGCAACGCGCCGCAGCGGTGGTCCGGGACGCGGAAGCCCGGGGCATCCGGATCGCGGCCTGTGCCGTGGACGTGGACCGCGGGGTCGAGGTGTTCCGGCACCGCGGCGATGCTTCCCAGCTGCCGGCCTCGAACCAGAAGCTGGTCACCGCGGTCGCGTTCCTGGAGCGACTCGGCGTCGACTACACGTTCCGGACCGGGTTCCGAGTCCGGGACGGCGTGTTGGAGGTTGCCGCCGGCGGGGATCCGAACTGGCGGAGCGTCGACGAGGGTGCACCGAACCGCATCGATCCGGCCGCGAAGTTCCAGCAGATCGCAGCCCAGCTGCGGAGCGCCGGTCTGCGGTCCCTGCGGGGCGTCGAGCTGTTCGACGGCCGGTTCGGTGGGCCCGAGCGGCCGGCCGACTGGCCGAAGAACCAGTGGCCGAGGACCTACTGCGCGCCCACCGCCGGGCTGGTCCTGGACGCAGGCTGCTGGGTGGCCTCCGTGGGGCCCGGCGACGGGTCCGCGCGCGTCTCCGTCCTGTCGCCGCCCGCGGGGACCCCGGTGCACGCGAGCATCGCGATGACCCGTGACCGCCGCCGTGGCGGGACGTTCCATCTGGAGCTGCGCGAGGACGGGCTGCACGGGCGCGGCCACTTCCTCGAAGGGGCTGGCGAGCGGGTGGTGGACGGGGCTGCCCCGTCCGCGCGCATCTGGTTCGAGCGTTCGCTCCGCCACGCGCTGTCCGTCGCCGGTCTGGAGATCGACGCGGACGCCGAACGGGTCGACCTCGAGCTGGAGGACGTCGTGTCCGGGCTCCGCGACCCGCTCGAGCGTGCCCTCGTGTCGTCGAGCAACTTCGACGCCGAGATGCTCGCGCGGGTCCTCGGTGCCGAGACGGTCGCGGACGGGAGCTTCGACGGGGCGACGCGCGCGATGCGCGAGGTGCTCGGGTCCACGCTGGCGGGCGGGATCCCGGAGGGGGTCGAGTTCGGGGACGGGTCCGGAATGTCGCGGAAGAACCGCGCGACGCCGCGGTTCCTCTGCGACCTGCTCGTGCACGCGGCGCAGGCTCCCTACGCGGACGTCTTCGTCGGCGCGCTGCCCGTCGCCGGGGAGGACGGCACGCTCGAGCGCCGTTTCGCCGCGTCGCCGGTGTCCGGCCGCGTGCGCGCGAAGACGGGTTCTCTGAACGGAGTCAGCACGCTGTCCGGCTACCTGCGGACGAAGGGTGGGCGGCTCCTCGCATTCTCGATCCTCACCGCATGGGATCGCTCCGTGAAGGGACCGTCGCTGCGCGCGGTCCAGGAGAGCCTCGTCGAAGCACTCGACGGCTGATCCACCGATCGACCGCCGAGCTCCGGTCCAGTCGTCCTCCTGCATCCGGTGGCGCCTGCGGTGGCGGCGTCCTAACGTCCGCCCGGATGTCCGAGCCGACTGCTGACGAACTCCGGGAACTGCTCTCCCTCGCCTTCGACGCCGCGCTCGCGGGCGGCGCCGTCCTCGCTCGTCACGCGCAGCGCATCGAGCGGATCCCGACCGAGTCGAAGGGCAGCCGGCGCGAGCTGGTGACCGCCGCGGACAGGGAGGCGGAGGCCGCGGTCGTCGGAGAGATCCTGCGGCGACGTCCGGGGGATGCCGTCCTGGCCGAAGAGGGAGCCCTGACCCCGGCTGGGCAGGTGAGCGGGGACGCTCGGCACCTGTGGATCGTCGATCCCCTCGACGGCACGACGAACTTCGTGCACGGACTTCCCTACCACGCGGTCGCGGTCGGCCTGACGATCGACGGGGTTCCGGCTGTCGGCGTCGTCCACGCTCCCGCGCTCGGTCGCACCTGGGCGGCGGCCGCCCGGCTCGGTGCGACCCGTGACGGGGATGTCATCCGGGTCAGCGCGACCGATGAACTCGCCGACGCGCTGGTCGCGACCGGATTCAGCTATGCGCGGCACCTGCCCGGTCACGAGGACAACGTGGACCGCATCCGTGCGGTCCTGCCGGCATGCCGCGACCTGCGGCGCTACGGGTCCGCCCAACTGGACCTCTGCCTCGTGGCCGACGGGTCGATGGACGGCTACTGGGAGCTCGACCTCGCTCCGTACGACGTCGCCGCGGGTGCACTCGTGGTCCGCGAAGCGGGCGGCGTCGTCACCGACCTGCGCGGTGGCGACGACTGGCTGTTCGGCGGACGCCTGCTCGCGACCAACGGTCGCCTGCACACCCAACTCGAGGCGATCGTCGGTGACGACCGGGCCTGGGGAACGAACCCGGTGCCGCGCGGAGCGCAGTAGGCAGACGCCGGGATCCGGCGCTAAGTTGGTGGGTTCCGCCGAATCGGCGGTGCGTCCCTCTGCCGCATGAGCGAGCCCATCCGTCACGTCACCGTTCGCGGTGCCCGCGAACACAACCTCAAGAACGTCGACCTGACGTTCCCGAGGGACGCGCTCGTGACGTTCACCGGCGTATCCGGCTCCGGGAAGTCGAGTCTCGCGCACGCGACGATCTACCAGGAGGGGCAACGGCGCTTCCTCGAGAGCCTGTCGAGCTACGCTCGGCAGTTCCTCGGCCGGATGGAGAAGCCGAAGGTCGACCTCGTCGACGGGCTGTCGCCGACCGTGTCGATCGACCAGAAGTCGGTCGGGCACAGCCCCCGTTCGACGGTCGGCACGCTGACCGAGGTCGCGGACTTCCTCCGCCTGCTCTGGTCCCGCCTCGGCGACCCGTCGTGTCCCGTCTGCGATGCGGCCGTCGAGTCCTGGTCGGTCGAGCGCATCGTCGACCACGTGCTCGACGCGCGCGGCGGGCGGAAGGCGATGGTGCTCGCGCCGGTGGTGCGTGAGCGCAAGGGGGAGTATCGCCAGGAGATCTCGGCATGGCGGGCGAAGGGCTTCGTCCGCGCAAGGATCGACGGCGAGGTGCGGCGACTCGACGAGGACATCGCGCTGCACCGCTACAAGTACCACACGATCGAGCTGGTGATCGACCGGCTCCGCGTGGCGGCGGACGAGCGCTCACGGATCACCGACGCGGTCGAGCAGGCACTGTCGCTCGGCGGCGGGATCGTGGCCGTGCTCGATGCCGATGCGGACGGGGACTCGGGCTACGAGCTCTACTCGACCGCGCGCGCCTGCCCGGCCGGACACGGGGCGCTACCCGAGATCGAGCCGCGCCTGTTCTCGTTCAACAGCCCGGTCGGTGCCTGTGCGACCTGCGACGGGCTCGGAGAGGTCCACTCCTTCGACCCCGACCTGCTCGTCGCGAACGACGGCGCGACGCTCCGGGATGGGGCGCTCCACGGCTTCACCGCCGAGGGGAAGCTCGTCTACGGTCGGCTCGGCCTGGCCCACGTGGCGCAGGTGGCGGACGCGTACGGCTTCGACATCGACACGCCGTGGCGCGAGCTCACCGCGAAGCAGCGGCAGGTCGTGCTGCGCGGGACGGGCTCGCGGAAGTTCGACTTCCGGTGGCGCAAGCAGGGGCAGCATTCCCGCACCGACGGCGTCGACAGCCGCGCGTTTCCCGGCCTGATCCCGCACCTCGAGTCGGTGTACCGGGGCGCGACCGCGCGCCACCTCGACCGGTTCCGCGCGGCCACGGTCTGTCCCGACTGCGAGGGCACCCGGATCAACGCGGCGGCGCGCGCCGTGCGGTTCGAGGGCCGCACGCTTCCCGACGTGCTGCGGGACCCGCTGCGCGACAGTCTCGCCTGGTTCGCAGATCTCCGGCTCGCCGGCAACCGGGCTCGGATCGGCGAGGAGATCGTCCGGGAGATCGGCTTCCGCCTCGGCTTCCTCGAGGAGGTGGGGCTCGGCTACCTGACCCTCGATCGGCGCGCGAACACGCTGTCGGGCGGGGAGTCGCAGCGCATCCGCCTCGCCGCCCAGGTCGGTTCCGGGCTGCGCGGCATCCTCTACGTGCTGGACGAGCCGAGCATCGGGCTCCACCCGCGCGACCAGGATCGTCTGCTGGACACGCTGCGCGCGCTGCGGGATCGCGGCAACACGGTCTGCGTGGTCGAACACGACGAGGAGACGATGCGCGCGAGCGACTTCCTCGTCGACGTGGGGCCGGCGGCCGGCGTCCACGGCGGGCAGGTCGTGGCGGCCGGGACCCCGGCCGAGGTCGAGGCCGGCGACTCCTGCACCGCTCTGTACCTGCGCGGCGAGCGCTCGATCGAGGTGCCCTCCACGCGACGGCCCGCTGGGCCAGGCGGCTGGGTCGAGGTGCGGGGCGCGCGTCACCACAACCTCAAGGGCGTGGACGCCGCGATCCCGCTCGGCTGCTTCGTCGCGGTGACGGGCGTGTCGGGGTCCGGCAAGTCGACGCTGGTCAACCACATCCTGAAGCGTTCGCTGCGTCGTCAGCTGATGGGCGCATCGGACGTTCCGGGGGCGCACGACCGCATCGTCGGCGTCGAACAGCTCGACAAGATCATCGAGATCGACCAGGCGCCGATCGGCAGGACGCCGCGGAGCAACCCTGCGACCTACACCAAGGTCTGGGACCAGGTGCGCGACCTGTTCGCAGAGCTGCCGGAGTCCAGGCTCCGCGAGTACAAGAAGGGACGCTTCTCGTTCAACGTGGCCGGCGGCCGCTGTGCCGACTGCGAGGGTGCGGGCGTCCGCGTTCTCGAGATGCAGTTCCTGGCGCCGGTCGAGGTCGTGTGCGAGACCTGTGACGGGCGTCGGTTCAACGACGAGACGCTGGAGATCGAGTTCAAGGGGCGTCACGTCGCGTCGATCCTCGATGCCACGATCGAGGAGGCGGCGGAGCTGTTCTCCGCGTTCCCGAAGATCCGACGCGGTCTGGAGACGCTGTGCGAGGTGGGGCTCGGCTACCTGAAGCTCGGGCAACCGTCGACCACGCTGTCCGGCGGTGAGGCACAGCGCGTGAAGCTCGCGACCGAGCTGCAGCGGCCGGCCACCGGCCGCACGCTCTACGTGCTCGATGAGCCGACGACCGGGCTGCACTTCGAAGACGTCCGGCGCCTGCTGCTCTGCCTGCAGCGCCTCGTCGACGCCGGCAACACGGTGCTCGTCATCGAACACTCGGTCGACGTGATCCAGTGCGCGGACTGGGTGCTCGACATGGGGCCGGAAGGCGGGCCGGGAGGCGGTCAGCTGGTCGCCGCTGGTACGCCCGAGCAGATCGCGGCCATCGCGGAGTCGCACACCGGTCGCGCGCTCGCGCCCCGTCTCGGGGTTCGCGTGCGGAAGGCGCGGGGCGGCGCGGCCGTGGCGCCCAGGCCCGCGCTCGAGGCCCCGACGCACCTGCGGGTCGGCGGTGCGCGGAAGAACAACCTCAAGTCCGTCGACGTCGAGATCCCGCTCGACAGATTCACGGTGATCACCGGCCCGTCAGGTTCGGGGAAGACCTCGCTCGCCTTCGACACGCTGTTCAGCGAAGGCCAGCGGCGTTTCGTCGAGAGCCTGTCGACCTACGCGCGGCGATTCCTGGGGCGTCTGGATCGCGCGCCGGTGGACCGCCTCGACGGGATCGGTCCGGCGATCGCGATCGACCAGAAGGCCGCGTCGCGGAGTCCGCGTTCGACCGTGGCGACGGCGACCGAGATCCAGGACTACCTCCGCCTGCTCTGGGCCCGTGTGGGCCGGCCGCACTGCCCGGAGCACGGTCAGGAGTTGGTGCTGTGGACTCCGGGAGGCATCGCCCGCGACCTGGTCAAGGCGTTCGGCGATCGCCGTGGTTACGTGCTGGCGCCGATCCATGTTCCGGCGAGCGTGGCCGCCGATCCCGGGGAACTCGACGACTACCTCGAGCGCGAGCGCGGTGCCTGGCGGGAGCAGGGCTTCGTCCGCGTGCTGTGGAACGGTGCCGAGCATCGCCTGGACACGGAGTTTCCCGGCACGGACGGTGTGGTTCCCGAGCTGTCCCTGGTCGTGGACCGCACCCGGTTCGACGACAGGTCCCGTCTCGTGGACGCGGTGCAGCAGGCCGAGAGCCTCGCGCACGGGCGGGTCATCGCGAGGACGACGGACGGGGAGGAGCGGATCTACACGACGGATCGGTCGTGTCCTCACTGCGGTCACGTCGTCCCGACGGACCCGCATCCACGCTGGTTCTCGTTCAACCATCACTCCGGCGCGTGTTCGACCTGCGCCGGGCTCGGACGACTCGCGGTCTGTGAGCCCGCGTTCCTCGTCAACCATCCGAAGCGCCCCGTCTTCGACGGAGGAATCGATCACCGCGGGGCGGCGTTCTCGTTCCTCGTGCGTCGCGACGGGTGGTTCCACACGGTGGCGGCCGAGGTCGCGGACCAGCTCGGCTTCGACCTCGACACGCCGTTCGAGGACCTGTCCCAGGTCGCGCGCCACGTGCTGATGCGAGGCTGCGGGGAGCGTCGGTTCGAGGTCGTGTTCTCGCAGGCGAAGGGTCGGACTCGCCGTGAATGGCGGATGTCGGTCCAGTGGAAGGGCCTGTGCACGCAGGTCGAGGAGTGGTTCCACGGCAAGGATCCCACGCACGCGGACGAACGCTTCCAGAGCGTGATGCGTGAGGATGGCTGCCCGGAGTGCCAGGGTGAGAGGCTCGGCCGGGCCCAGCGCCACGTGCTGGTCGGAGGGAGGTCCCTCGGTTCGTTCACGCGGATGACGGTCGACGACGCCCACGCGGCGATGGAGGCGCTCAGGCTCAGGAAGTCCGAGTCGAGCATCGCGGCCGACATCCTGGTCGAGGTTCGCAACCGGCTGACGTTCCTGCGCTCCGTGGGGCTCGGCTATCTCGGCCTCGATCGCTCCGCCGCGACCCTGTCGGGCGGGGAAGCGCAGCGAATTCGGCTCGCGACGCAGCTGGGAAACCGCCTGGTCGGCGTGCTCTACGTGTTGGACGAGCCGACCATCGGTCTCCACCCGCGCGACACCGCGCGCTTGATGGACACGCTGTTCGAGCTGCGGGACCTCGGGAACACCGTCGTCGCGGTCGAGCACGACGAGTCGGTGATCCGCCGCGCGGACTGGGTCGTCGACATGGGGCCGGGCGCCGGGCACCGGGGCGGCGAGGTGGTCGCGTCGGGCACGCCAGTCGCGGTGGCGCGCGACTCGGCGGCGCTGACTGGCCAGTACCTGCGCGGCGAGTTGGGCGTTCCCGTGCCGACGGTGCGGCGGCAGCCGCTCGGCCACGTCGTGCTGGAGAACTGCGACCTGCACAACCTCAAGGGCTTCGACGTGCGGTTCCCGCTCGGCGTCCTGACCGCGGTGACCGGCGTGTCGGGGTCCGGCAAGTCGACGCTCGTGCTGGACACGCTCGTGCCGATCCTCGAGGCGGAGCGTGCCAGGCTCGAGGGTGTCGGTCGGGCGCGCCTCGTCGTCGTCGACCAGGGACCGATCGGCACGACCCCGTCGAGCAACCCCGCGACCTACACAGGCGTGTTCACGCCGATCCGCGAGCTCTTCGCCGCGCTGCCGGTCAGCCGGATGAAGGGTTTCGGCGTCGGGCGGTTCTCGTTCAACGTGTCCGGCGGTCGGTGCGACGCGTGTGAGGGCAAGGGGCACGTGCGGGTCGAGATGCACTTCCTCGCCGATGTCTGGGTGCCCTGCGAGGTCTGCCGCGCTCGGCGCTACAACGCTGAGACGCTGACCGTCGAACTGCGCGGCAAGAACATCGCGGACGTGCTGGAGATGGAGATCGACGAGGCCGTCGACTTCTTCGGCAACCAGCGTCGGATCGTGCGTCCGCTGAAGCTGCTCCAGGACGTGGGGCTCGGCTACCTGAAGCTCGGTCAGGCGGCGAACACGCTGTCGGGCGGAGAAGCGCAGCGGATCAAGCTCTGCGCACACCTCGCCAAGCGGAGCGCGGATCACACGGTCTTCGTTCTCGACGAGCCGACCACCGGACTGCACATCGATGACGTCCGCAAGCTCGTCGACGTGGTCCAGCGCCTCGTCGCCCGCGGTGACACGGTGATCGTCGTCGAGCATCACCTCGACGTGATCAAGTGTGCGGACCACGTGCTGGAGCTCGGGCCCGACGCGGGTCCGGGTGGCGGTCACCTGATCTTCGCCGGCACTCCGGAAGAGCTCGCTGCTCGTCCCGAGAGTTCGACCGGCGCGTTCCTCGCCGACGTCCTCCCCCGAGCCGGTAAGGCTCCCGGGCGGAGGCGCGGCGGCAGAGTCTCGTCCGGCCTGGAGGAGTCGGCCCCGTGAGTCACGACAACCCACTGGTGGTGCAGGCGGACCACACCGTCCTGCTCGAGGTCCAGCACCCGCGTTTCGACGAGGCGCGCGCTCGATTGGCTCGTTTCGCGGAGCTGGAGAAGTCGCCGGAGTTCGTGCACTTCTACCGCGTGACCCCGATCAGCGTCTGGAACGCCGCAGCGCTCGGCGTGCCGCTCGAGGAGATCGTCGGCTACCTCGCCGAGGCGTCCCGCTACCCGGTCGCGCGCTCCGTGCTCCAGGAGGTCGAGACGTGGTATCGGCGTTTCGGCCTGCTGCGCTTCGTCCCCGGCACGTCGTCGACGGCTCTGCGGATGGAGGTCGGCGATCCGGCCGTGTTGGCCGACCTGCTCGCATCCAAGTCGATCGGACCTCTGCTCGACGTGGAAGATGCAGATGCGTCCGGCGTCCCGTTCCACGCGCGCAACCGCGGGGTGCTGAAGCACTGTCTCGTGAAGCTGGGGTTCCCGGTCCAGGACGAGGGTGGTTACCAGAACGGGCGTGCGCTCGAGCTCGCTCTGCGCGACGACGAGGCCTCCGGTTTCCGTCTGCGCGACTATCAGGGCGAGGCCGCGGACGCGTTCTGGGGCGGCGGCACTGCTTCCGGTGGCTCGGGGGTGGTCGTGCTCCCGTGCGGAGCGGGCAAGACCGTCGTCGGCATGGCTGCGATGGCGCGCTGCCAGACGAACACGTTGATCCTGACCAGCAACACCGTCGCCGTGCGACAGTGGCGTCGGGAGCTGCTCGCCAAGACGACCCTCCGCGAGGACCAGCTGGCCGAGTACACCGGCGACCGGAAGGCGATCGCCGAGGTGACGATCGCGACCTACCAGATCCTCACGTTCCGGAAGCGGAAGACCGATCCGTTCGTGCACTTCCCGCTGCTCGAGGCCAACGACTGGGGGTTGATCGTCTACGACGAGGTGCACCTGCTCCCGGCTCCGGTGTTCCGCGCGACGGCTGCGATCCAGGCGCGGCGACGACTCGGCCTGACTGCGACGCTGGTTCGCGAGGACGGCCGTGAGGGGGACGTGTTCTCTCTGATCGGGCCGAAGCGCTACGAGCTGCCGTGGCGGGATCTCGAGCGAGCCGGTTGGCTCGCGTCCGCACGCTGTGTCGAGGTCCGCATCCCGATGGGGCCCGTCCGTGCCGATCGCTACGCGCACGCCGATGCTCGCTCCCGGCTGAAGATCTCCGCGGAGAACGAGCGGAAGCTGGACGTCGTCGGCAAGCTGCTGCAGCGCCACGCGAAGGATCGCGTGCTGATCATCGGCCAGTACCTCGACCAGCTCCGCGTGCTCGCACGGACGTTCGGTCTCGAGCTCATCACGGGTCGGACTGCGATGCCGGAGCGCGAGCGCCTGTTCGGTCTGTTCCGCGACGGGCAGATCGCGACCCTGGTCGTCAGCAAGGTCGGCAACTTCGCGATCGACCTGCCGGACGCCAATGTGTTGATCCAGGTCTCGGGGACGTTCGGCAGCCGTCAGGAGGAAGCGCAGCGGCTCGGTCGCGTGCTGCGTCCCAAGGGGCAGGACGGAGGGTCTGCCGTCTTCTACACTCTGGTGACGGGCGACTCGTGCGAGCTGGACTTCTCCGCCCGTCGTCAGCTCTTCCTGACCGAACAAGGCTACGTGTACGAGATCGTCGGTGACGAGGCGGAGGCCCGCCCATGACGAGCAACGCGACCCTGCGCACGCTGACCCGTCCTCTCGAGGACCACGAAGTGCGCGCGATCCTCGCCCGTTGGAAGCCATCCGGTGAGGATGACGGCGCGCGGACCGGGATGGTCCGCCGTCTCGCCGGCCTGATGTCCGACGAGGATCTCGTCCAGCGCCGGACGAAGGAGCTCCCGGAGAAGCTCACGGACCTCCTCGAGGGGTTCCTCGCGATCCCTGGACATCAGCGGGATCCCCAGGCCGTGCTCGATGCGCACGGGGGCGCGTTCCGCTCCCGGTTCGAGGTCGAGGCTTCGCTCGTCGCGCTGCAGCGAGAGGGCTTCTTGTTCCCGCTGCAGCCGGAGGAGCGCGGCGGGCTGTGGGCGGTTCCGGACGAGCTCGCGTCCTGCATCCTCGAGCTGCGGCGTCGCCAGCGGATCGAGCTGCGCGGCACGCTTTCGCTGAAGGGGTTCCTCACCGAGCGCTACTACGCGCGTGCGAACGAGGATCCGGACGGCGCGGAGCGCGGCGTCGAGCACGCGCGGCGCGTCTACAAGATCTACCTGATGGAGGCGTCGATCCGGAACCGGGTCCGGGGCCTGTCGGAGGGCGTCCGCGAGGTCTTCGACCGCGCGCTGTCGGCGTTCGGTGGCGTGATGCCGGTGTCCGAGCTCCAACGCCTCGCCGAGGACCACGATCTCGAAGTGGACGTGGACCTCGTCCGGAAGAGCCTCGAGGACGCGATGCTGGGGACGGTGGCGCCACTGCGCCTCGCGCGCTTCGGCATCCAGGGCGTCGAGAGCGCCGTGGTCGTGTTCTACGAGATCGCGCTGCAGTGCCTGCAGGAGTGGCACGAGGAACACGAGGAGCCCGAGATCGACGAGGTGCTCAGCAGCGGCGTCGATCTGGTTTCGAACGTCGGGCGATTCCTCCGGGAAGTCGCTTCGACCCGGGT
>JAQCBR010000102.1 GCA_027621295.1 Planctomycetota bacterium | reverse complement strand
GTGGTCCCCGGGACGAGCCGACGGACGAAGGCCGGCACGTTGCCCGCCGCGAACTCGTGCCCGAGCCGCTCCTCCCGCGCGGCGGTGGTCAGTCCCTGCAGCTCGGGCAGCAGCGACGAGCCCGTGGTCGCGGTCGCGGCGCGCGGCGGCAGCAGCAGGACCGGCGGGTGCTGGGCGGTCGGGGTCGCGCAGCTCGAGAGCGCGGCGGTCAGGGCGGCGAGCAGGGTCGTTGGGCGCACGCGGAGAGGATAGCGGCGCGGTGAAGGGGCGTGGCAACCCGAGCTTGCGCCGGTCCGAGTCCTCGCTAGTCTCCCGCGCATGCAGGTATCCGCATATCCGCAAGAGCAGCTCGCGGAGCTGTTCAAGGCGGTCTCCGACCCGACGAGGGTCCGTGTCCTCGCTACTCTGCTCGGCGCCGGCGAGCTCTGCGGCTGTCACGTCGAGTCGGCGCTCGGCCTGACCCAGTCGCGCGCTTCGCGGCATCTGACGACGCTGCGGCGCGCAGGTCTCGTCGTCGATCGCCGGGACGGGGCGTGGGTCCACTACAGCGTCGCGAAGAAGTCCGAGCCCGCGATCCGCGCGGTGCTGCGCGTGGTCGAGCAGGCCTGCGCGGGCGAGCCCCAGGCCGCCGAGGACGTGGCTCGCGCGGTCGCCTGCCGCGACGGTTCCGGCTGCGCGGGAGGTGCGCGATGAGTGGGCTGATGGGCCGGCTCGGTTTCTTGGACCGCTACCTGACGGTCTGGATCTTCCTCGCGATGGCGGTCGGTGTCGGGATCGGCTGGGCCGTCCCCGACGTCGAGGGCTTCCTCGCCCGGTTCCAGGTCGGCACGACCAACGTCCCGATCGCGGTCGGGCTCGTGCTGATGATGTACCCGCCGCTCGCGAAGGTCCGGTACGAGGAGCTCGGCGACGTGTTCCGGAACGTCCGGGTGCTCCTGCTGTCACTGGTCCAGAACTGGGTGATCGGCCCGACGCTGATGTTCGGGCTGGCGCTCGCGTTCCTCGCCGACCGGCCGGAGTACATGGTCGGGCTGATCATGATCGGCCTCGCGCGCTGCATCGCGATGGTCATCGTCTGGAACGACCTCGCCGACGGGGACCCGGAGTACGCGGCGGGGCTCGTCGCGTTCAACAGCGTGTTCCAGGTGCTGTTCTTCAGCGTCTACGCGTGGGTCTTCGTCACGCTCCTGCCGCCGGTGTTCGGCTACGAGGGGAGTGTCGTCGACGTGTCGATGGGGCAGGTCGCGGAGAGCGTCGCGATCTACCTGGGCGTGCCGTTCGTGGGTGGGATGCTGACGCGCCTGCTGCTCGTGCGCGCGCGGGGTCGGGACTGGTACGAGCAGGTCTTCGTGCCGCGGATCAGCCCGATGACCCTCGTCGCGCTGCTGTTCACGATCCTCGTGATGTTCAGCCTGAAGGGCGAACAGATCGTCACGATCCCGGGCGACGTGTTCCGGATCGCGGTCCCGCTGCTCATCTACTTCGTCGTGATGTTCCTGGTCAGCTTCTGGCTCGGCCGGAAGATCGGCGCCGACTACCGGAAGACGACGACGCTGGCGTTCACCGCGGCGTCGAACAACTTCGAGCTGGCGATCGCGGTCGCGGTCGCGGTTTTCGGCATCGGGTCGGGCGTCGCGTTCGCAGCGGTCATCGGCCCGCTGGTCGAGGTGCCGGTGCTGATCGGTCTCGTGAACGTCGCGCTCTGGTTCCGCGGGAAGTACTTCGGGGACGAGGGCGAAGCTGACGCGGAGCGGGCCCGGGCCGCGGCCGCCGCCGGCGCGTGTGACCCGACCGGACGGATCGGGCGTGACGGGGGAGAGTCGTGAGTCGAGCGGGCTTCACGGAGCCTCTCGCGGGCTGGCTCGAGGCGCGCGCCGCCGAGGAGGGGGAGATCCCCACGCCGCGGCGCGCCGAGCTCGAGGGCCTGGCTGCGACGGTCGTCGAGCGGATCGCCGCGACCGGCGGGGCGGATCTCGTCTTCGTCTGCACACACAACTCGAGGCGTAGCCAGCTCGCCCAGGTCTGGGCCCAGGTCGCTGCGGCCTGGCATGGAGTGGCCGGCGTCCGCTCGTTCTCGGGCGGCACCGAGGCGACCGCCTTCGACGCCCGCGCGCGCGCCGCCGTCGCGCGAGCGGGAGCGATGGTCGAATCGGGGCCCACGGCCGCGAACCCGCTCGTGTCGGTCTCGGGCTGGCCCGGCGAGCCGCTCCGCTGCTGGTCGAAGCGCTTCGGCGACATCGCGAATCCGCAGTCGGGCTTCGTCGCCGTGATGACCTGCGGCTCGGCCGACGAGGCCTGCCCGGTCGTGCCCGGCGCCGCAGCACGCATCGCGCTCCGCTACGTCGACCCGAAGGTGTCGGACGGCACGCCCGAGGAGTCCCAGACCTACGACGAGCGGTCCCGGGAGATCGCGCGGGACCTGCTCTACGCGTTCTCGCGCGCGGCGGCGGCGCGGGACTGAGCCCCGCGCTTCGTTGCAAGGAGCCAGAGACCGGCGAGCAGGAGCCCGCTCGGCCCCCACCAGAACGTCCAGAACGTCCGGCTCACGGCCTCGAGGCCCGTGCTCGTCGTCGAGTCCGGGCCGAGGCCGTCACGCAGGATCCACGCGAAGAAGCCGAGGGCCATCCACGCGAGGAGCAGGAACTCGAGGAGTGCCCTCACTTCAGCCCGCGGCGCTTCATCAGCGCCTCGGTGTCGAGCGCGCGGCCCTGGAAGGTCCGGAACTGCTCCATCGGCTCGACGGTGTCCCCGCGGCTCAGCACCTGCGCGCGGTAGCGGGCGCCGTTCTCGGCGTTCATGCCGCCGCGCTCCATGACCATCGCGAACGCGTCGGCGGCGAGGGCCTCGCTCCACATGTAGGCGTAGTAGCCGGCCGAGTAGCCGCTCGACCAGATGTGGGCGAAGTACGGGGTGCGGTAGCGCGGCGGGATCAGCGGGTGGAGGACCTTGGCGTCCTCGAGGGCCTGCCGCTCGAACGCCAGCACGTCGTCGATCTCGGTCGAGGCGTCGAGCGTGTGCCACGCCATGTCGAGCAGGGCGGCGGCGACGTATTCGAGTGACGCGAAGCCCTGGCCGAAGTTGCGCGCCGCCTGGATCTTGGCGAGCAGCGCGTCGGGGATCGGCTCGCCGGTTTCGTGGTGGATCGCGCAGCGGGCGAGGACCGCCGGGTCGAACGCGAAGTCCTCGTGGAATTGGGACGGGAACTCGACGTAGTCGCGCGGGACGTTGGTGCCGCCGAGCATCGGGTAGCGCGCCTGGCTGAACAGCCCGTGGACGCCGTGCCCGAACTCGTGGAACAGCGTCGTCACCTCGTCGAAGCTGACGAGCGTCGGCTGGCCCGGCGCCGGCTTCTGGATGTTCATCACGTTGACCACGACCGGCTTGGTCCCGAGCAGCCCGGTCTGGTCGACGAACGAGTCCATCCATGCGCCGCCGCGCTTGCTCGGGCGTGCGTAGTAGTCGGTGTAGAACAACCCGACGCTCGAGCCGTCGGCGTCGAGCACCTCGTAGACGCGCACGTCCTCGTGGTAGGTCGGCAGGTCGTCGCGGCGCTTCATCGTCACGCCGTAGAGCTGCTGCGCGACGAAGAACATCCCGTCCTCGATCACGCGGTCGAGCTCGAAGTAGGGACGGACCTCGGCCTCGTCGAGGTCATACTTCTCCTTGCGGACCTGCTCGGCGGCCCAGGTCCAGTCCCACGGATGGAGCTGCTCGCCGGGGTACTTGCGCTCGAAGAACTCGCGGAGCTGGACCGCCTCGGAGCGCGCCTTGTCGACGATGGCGGCCGCCATGCTCGTCAGCATCTCGCGCACCGCCGCGGGCGTGCCGGCCATCTGGTCGGCGAGCACGTAGTCGGCGTGTGTCTCGTAGCCGAGCAGTGCGGCACGCTCGGCGCGGAGCTTCGCGATGCTGCGGACCAGGTCGCGGGTGTCGTCGTCGTTGCCGCGGCAGCAGCGGTTGGTCGCGGCCTCGTAGACCTTCTGCCGCGTCTCGCGGACGTCGAGCTGGGACAGGATGCCCTGCGAGCTCGGCAGCTGGAGGGTCAGCAGGTAGCCGCCTTCGCGACCCGCCGCGCGCGCGGCACCCGCCGCAGCCGAGATGCCGGCCGCGTCGAGGCCGGCGAGGGCCGATTCGTCCTCGAGGAAGACCGCGCTCGCGTTGGTGTCGGCGAGCAGGTGCTCCTGGAACTCGGTGGTCTTCGTCGACAGCTCCTCGTTGATCGCGCGGAGCCGGTCCTTCGCTTCGCCGCCGAGCCGGGCACCGCTGCGGACGAAGTTCGTGTGGTAGCGCTCGACGAGGCGCTTGGCCTCGGCCGGCAGCTCGTCACGCTTGGCGTGGACCGCCTCGATCCGCGCGAACAGCGCCGGGTCGAGCTGGATCGCGTCGCTGTGTCGGGCGAGCTTCGGCGCGACCTCGGACTGGATCGCCTGGAGCCGTTCGTTGGTCGTCGACTCGGTGAGGTTGAAGAACACCTTGCTGACGCGCGACAGCAGCGCGCCGCTCCGCTCCATCGCCTCGATCGTGTTCTCGAACGTCGCCGGCTCCTTCAGGTCCGCGATCCTGCGGATCTCGGCGAGGTGGTCGGCCATGCCCTTCTCGAAGGCCGGCAGGTAGTGCGCGTCGGTGATCCGGTCGAACTCGGGCGCGAGGAACGGCAGCGAGCTCGGTTGGAAGAACGGGTTGGCTGTGTCCTGCACGGCTTCGTCTTGGGCGGGGGCGGCGACCGCCATCGACAGCGCGGTGAGCGTGGCGACGAGGCGCGGCCGAAGGTTCGGGGAGGGCGTCCGGGAATCGGGTCTGCGGGCCATGCCGGCCATCACAGGAGGTCCGGCCTCTCGCGGCAAGCGCCCGAGCGGCCGCCGGCCGGTCCGATCACCTCTCGCCCTGCTTCTCCCGACGGTCCTTCGCGCGATGGGCGACGAAGCGGGCGTGCAGCTCCGCGCGGCGCTCGGGGTGCTCTGCGCCCACGTCCGTGGTCTCCGCGGGGTCCGTCGCCAGGTCGAACAGCTGCCAGTCCTCGGCGGCGGCCGGCTCGCCCCGCCCGTAGCGGACGATCTTCCAGTCGCCGTGACGGAGCGCCCACCGGTTCGTCGCCGGGTTCCAGATCCAGTAGAGGTCGCGGTCGGGCAGCGCGTCCCCGCCGAGCAGCGCAGGGCCGAGGTCGATGCCGTCGGCCCAGTCGGGTGCCTCCTGCCCGAGCAGGGCTGCGAGCGTCGGGTACCAGTCGACGACGTGGACCGGCTGCTCGAGCCAGCCCGGCTCGATGTGTCCCGGCCAGGACGCGAAGCCAGGCACGTGGATGCCACCCTCGTAGACGTCGGTCTTCGAGCCGCGGAACGGGATCGGCTGGTTGAAGTCCGTGAGCTTCAGGTCGTCGGGGTAGGCGTTGCCGGGCCAGTTGACCTGCGGGCCGTTGTCCGACGAGTAGAGGATCACCGTGTCGTCGCGCTGGCCGCTCTGGTCGAGCGCGTCGACGACGCGGCCGATCGCCGCGTCGAGGTGGTGGATTGCGGCCAGCAGCAGGCGCTTCTCGGGGTCGGGCTCCGCCTGGATCTTCCCTGCCGGATCGTGGAACCACTCGATCGCGTCCTCGTCGAGCCAGCGCCCCGGGTTGTCGGGGTCGAGCTGCGTCGGGCGGTCGATGAAGCGCCCGCGCTCGTCCAGCGGCGTGTGGACCGCGTGGAACGCGAGGTAGAGGAAGAACGGGCGATCCCGTTCCTGCTCGATGAAGCGCACCGCCGCGTCCGCGACGAGGTCCGTCGCGTGGACGCCGTTCTCGTGGCCGTCGACGAACGCGCCGTCGCGGTGCCAGGAGGTCTCGAACTTCCCTGCACGGTAGCGGTGGTCGTACATCCCGACCGCTCCGCCGAGCGAGCCGTAGCTGCGTTCGAAGCCGAACTGCTGCGGGCCGTGCTCCAGCGTCGAGCCCATGTGCCACTTCCCGCACAGGAAGGTCTCGGCTCCCGCCTCCTGGAAGAGCGAGCCCAGCGTCGGCGTGCCGATCGGGAACACCGGTGCGTTCGTCGCGGCCAGCGCCTGCGGCCCGAAGCGCCCGGGGTAGCGACCTGTCATCACCGCGACGCGGGTGGGGGTGCACTGCGGCATCGAGTAGTGCTGCCGGAACCGCATCCCCGACCGGGCGAGCGCGTCGATGCGAGGCGAGTGGACGCGCTCGTTGTGGTAGCCGATGTCACCCCATCCCTGGTCGTCGGTGAGGATCACCACGACGTTCGGCGGGCGTTCCTGGTTCGTCACCGGCTGGGCGCCGAGACAGGCGACGGCGGCGAGGAGGATGGCCGAGCCGGGCGTTCGGATCATGCGGGGAGGCTACTGGGTCGGCGGCGTGGATCGGAGTTCCTCGGGTTCCGTATACTCCCGGCCCTGCGCTCGGAGATTCCGAGCAGTGCCGCTCCGTTCCATGGCATCCCGCAAAGCCCTCGCCGCAGCCCCGCCACGGGTCGTCCAGCTGGCGGACGCCCTGCAGGCGGAGATCGGAACGCGGGGGCTGCAGCCCGGAGAGCGGTTCCTGACCACGGCGGAGGCGGCCAAGGAGTTCCGGGTCAGCATGGCGCTCGCGAATCGCGCGCTGCAGATCCTCGCGCAGCGCGGTGCGATCGAGCGGCGGCAGAGGACCGGGCCGGTGGTCGCCGAACCCGGGCAGTCGGACGCTGGGACGCTGGCTCGCGTCGCCGTGTTCGCGCCGGAGAGCGACGTCGTCCGCGAGGGGCTGCTCCAGGACGGCGTGATCGTCGGACTGCAGCGCGCACTGCCCGGCTGCGAGATCTCGTTCTACGCGACGCGGACCAACAGCGACGCGGAGGCCCTCGGCGAACTGCTGAACCAACTCGGTCGAGCCGCGGAACCGGTCGGCGTCGTCCTGGCGCGCTCGTCGTTGGCCGCACAGCGCCTCGCCGAGGAACGCGCGCTGCCGACGGTCGTGTTCGGCACGCTGCGTCCGTCGGTGACGCGGCTCGACATGATCGACTGGGACCAGGAGAGCGCGGGTCGCCAGCTGGCCGAGCGGACGCTCGGCGCGCGCGGTCGCCAGCTGCTGGTCCTGCTCAACGAGCGCGTGCTCCCTGGCGACGAGATGTTCGTCGACGGGATCGGTCGGGCGGTCGAGGCCCGGCCGGGAGTCACGCTCCGCATCCGTCACTGCCCGCCCGACGACGTCGCCGTCGCGGCCATCGTCGCGGAGCACGTCCACGGACTGGGGCAGTCCGAGGGTCACGTCGCACTGGTCTGCCGGAGCGTGCCGCTCGCCCGCGCCGCAGAGCGATGCCTCGCCGGCCTCGGCTCTGCGTTCCGGATCGGCGTCGCGGACGACCGCGGCACGAATCCCAGCCCTGGGTTCCTCGTCGCACGGCCGGCCGACACGCCGGAGCGGCAGGGCGAGCAGATCGGCGAACTCCTGAGTCAGAGGGTCGCCGATCGCGGCGCGCCGCCGCGGCGCATCTCGATGCCGGTGCTCGTCGAGCCCTAACCCTGCCCCGCGGCCACGTCGGCAGCCTTGGCCGGGGCGTTCACCGCGCCGGCAGCGCCCCGGGGCGTCGCCGCGGACTCGCCGCCGGTCACCGCGGGACGCGGCTCGTTCTCCGGCACGTCGTCGCGCGACAGGTAGGTGTAGCCCGACAGCGCCTCGTCGTACCGACGGATCAGCAGCGCGAGCTCCTCGAGCTTGAGCTGCTTGTTGCGGACCGCGATCTCGCCTGCGCGGCGCACGCGCCGCATCAGCTCCTCGCGCCCGTACTGGACGTAGCCCAGGACCTCGTTGATGGAGTCGCCGTCGACGACGCGCTCGATCTGGTAGCCACCCAGCTCGCCGTCGAGCGAGACGTGGATCGCGTGCGTGTCTCCGAACAGGTTGTGGAGGTCGCCGAGGATCTCCTGGTAAGCGCCGACCAGGAAGACGCCGACGTAGTAGGGCTCACCCTGCTTGTGCTCGTGGAGTTCGAGCACGCGCTTGGTGTCGTGCAGGTCGATGAACTCGTCGACCTTGCCGTCGCTGTCGCAGGTCAGGTCGCAGAGCACCGCACGGCGCCGCGGTTCCTCGAGCAGCCGGTGGATCGGCATGATCGGGAACAGCTGCTTGACCGCCCAGTGGTCCGGCATCGACTGGAACACCGAGAAGTTGCAGTAGTAGGTGTCCGCGAGCACCCGCTCGAGGCCCTCGAACTCCTCCGGCGCGTAGTCCAGTTCACGGACGATGCGGCGGACCTTCATGCAGACGAGCCAGAACAGCTGCTCGGCCGCCGCGCGACCGCGGAGGTCGAGGTAGCCGAGGTTGAAGAGGCTGACCGCCTCCTCCTTGTTCTGGAGCGCGTCGTGGTAGCACTCCTGGTAGTTCTTCTTGGTCAGCGCCTTCCACGACTCGTAGAGCGAGCGGACGACCGGGCTCTCGTGCTCGGCGAGGTCGGCGACCGGGGTCTCGATCGGCAGAGAAGCCTGGCCCAGCACGTCGAAGACCAAGAGCGCGTGGTGCGCGACGAGCGCGCGCCCGGACTCGCTGACGATGTCGGGGTGGGGGATGCCCTTGAGGTCGCACGCCTCCTGGATCGCCGACACGACGTCGTTCGCGTACTCCTGCAGCGTGTAGTCGGTCGACGAGTGCCAGTTGGTCTTCGAACCGTCGTAGTCGACCGCGAGGCCGCCGCCGATGTCGATCAGCGACATGCCGGCGCCGAGCTGGTGGAGCTCGACGAAGATCCGGCTCGCCTCGCGCAGCGCGTCCTTGATCGCGCGGATCGCGGTGATCTGGCTGCCGATGTGGAAGTGCAGCAGCTCGAGGCAGTCGAGCAGGCCCTCTTCCTTCAGGCGGTCGACGACGCCGACCAGCTCGGCCGTCGTCAGGCCGAACTTCGAGCGGTCGCCGGTCGACTCCACCCACTTGCCGGCGCCGCGCGCAGCGAGGCGGGCGCGGACGCCGATGTGGGGGCGCATCTCGAGCCGGCGGCTGACCTTGATGACGGTCTCCAGCTCGTCGAAGCGGTCGATGACGATGATCGCGTGCCGCCCGAGCTTCTGGGCGAGCATGACGGTCTCGACGTAGCCGATGTCCTTGTAGCCGTTGCAGACGATCAGCCCGTCCGGGTTGTCCATGTGCGCGAGCGCGACCAGGACTTCGGGCTTGCTGCCAGCCTCGAGGCCGAGCCGCGACTCGCGACCGTACTCGACGAGCTCCTCGACGACGTCGCGCTGCTGGTTGACCTTGATCGGATAGACCGGTCGGTAGACCCCGCGGTACTCGTAGGCGGAGATCGCCTGGCCGAAGCTCCGCGACAGCGTCTGGACGCGGTTGCGAAGGATGTCGGAGAACCGGAGCAGCATCGGCATCTCGTAGCCGCGCTTCTCGAGGTCACGGACGAGGTCGAGGAGGCCGACCTGCGTGCCGCCGCTGCCGTCGGGATGGACGACCACCTGCCCGTCCTCACGGACGGAGAAGTAGTCACCACCCCAGTTCTGGACCTGGTAGAGCTCTGCGCTGTCGCGCACGGTCCACGACCGCAACTCGCTGTTCGTCTTGCTCAACGGACGCTGCTCCTGCGGGGATGACCCCGGTCTTGGGCGAACCGGACATTCAAGCAGAGGTTTCGCGTCCTGATCAGGGGCCAGCGTGATGTTTTTTCGCTGAGGATCGGTTCGAGACCCGGCGGGCCGGTCGGTGGACGTGTCATCGACGGCCGGCCGCGCCGGGGCTAGGTTCCGCAGCGCCGCAGCGGAGCCTCGCTCCGGCGTCGATGAAGCCCTACCGCGTCAATCGCCGGCTCCACGCCCAGCTGGGCTTCTGGATCGCGGCCCCGCTGATCCTGGTGACGGTCACCGGGATCCTGCTGCTCGTGAAGAAGCAGTGGGGATTCGTCCAGCCGCCCGAGCAGCGTGGGACCGTGGCCGCAGAGCCCGTCGGGCTGGATGTGCTCCTCGTGGCGCTCCAGGCGGAGCCTGGGCTCGACGTGGACGGCTGGCATTCGATCGACCGGCTCGACGTCCGGCCGGGCAAGGGGCTCGTGAAGGCCCAGCTCGAGGACGGACGGGAGGTCCAGCTGGACCTGGCCACCGGGCGGATCCTCCAGGTCGCGGTGCGGCGGACCGACCTGATCGAGGCGCTCCACGACGGCTCCTTCTTCGGCGGTGACGTGGCGAAGCTCGGCGTGTTCCTGCCGATCGCCTGTGCGGTGCTGCTCCTGATCGGGTCGGGCCTCTGGATGTGGTGGTATCCGATCCAGGTCCGACGGCGGGTTGCCCGTCTGGAGGTCGGACGGGCGCCGCCGCCCTGATCTGCGGGCTCCCGGGCTGGTTCCCGTGGGATTCCTCCAGCTCGCTTGCGTCCACGGCGAACGACTCGCGAAGATCGGCGCCATGGCCGACTCCGAGACAGCCGCCCCCGCGGGCGCGAACGCGCTGGACGCGCTCCAGCTGGACAGAGCGCGGCTCGGCCCGACCCGCAGGCGGCGACTCCCCGGCTGGCTGCGCTTCCTGCTGCTGGTGCTGGTCCTGGTAGGCGGCTCCGTCGGCTACGGCTCCCTGACCGCCAAGCCCCGGGTGGTCGTCGCCACCGTGCTCCGCACGTCTCCGATCGCCGCGCGCGAGATCACGACCGCCAACGGCTACGTCGTCGCGAGGACCCGAGCCTCGCTGGCGAGCAAGACGCAGGGGCGCCTCGACGCCGTCCTGGTCGACGAAGGCGACCGCGTCGACGAGGGGCAGCTGTTGGCCGTCGTCGAGCACGACGAGCAGGAGGCGGCGGTCCGGGAGGCCGAGGCGGTGCTCGCGCGAGCCCGGCTCGCGGTGCCGGCAGCGGAGGCGTCCCTGGCGCAGGTCGAAGCGGCACTGAAGACCGCCGAAGCGGCGATCGGTGAGCGGGAGGCGGCCGTCGTCGAGGCTGGGGCCACCGCGGCCGAGCGTCGCTCGGCCTACGCGCGCGCCGAGGAGCTGGTCCAGAGGCAGATCCAGAGTCCTGCCGACCTCGACCGCGCACGCGAGGCGCGGGACGTGGCCGAGGCTCGTGTCGTCGTCGCGCGCGCGAGCCTCGAGACCGCGCGCGTGGATCTCGGGCAGAGCCGGGCCGCGGTCGAAGTCCAGAAGAGCCAGGTCGAGCTGTTCCGCCAGGACGTGGCCGCGGCGGAGGCCGTGCTCACGCGCACGGTCGCGAGCCGGGAGAACGCGTTCATCCGCGCGCCGTTCGCGGGCATGGTGCTCCGGCGTGAGGCGGAGCCCGGCGAGGTCGTGTCACCCGCGAACACCGGCGCGTCGGGCAGCAAGACCGCCGTCGTCACGCTCGCGGACTTCGCGACGCTGGAGATCGAGGTCGACGTCTACGAGCGCGACATCGCCCGCGTCGCCGAGGGCACGCCGTGCCGGGTGGTCCTCGACGCCTACCCGGACGACCGGCTCGCCGCCCGCGTCCGCCTGCTCCGGCCGACCGCCGACCGGACCCGTGCCACGGTCCAGGTCTACGTCGAGTTCGCCGCCGTGCCCGCGCACGCGCGACCCGAGATGGGAGCCCGCGTGACCTTCTACGAGGAGGGCACCGATCCGCTGACCGTGGACGAGCTGACGCTGCCCGAGTCGGCGGTCCCGCCGGACGGGGCGTCGGGCGACCTCACGGTCTTCGTCGAAGAAGATGGCCGGGTCCGCGCGGTCAGCGCCCGCTTCGGTCCGGCACGGGACGGCCGTCGAGCCGTCCTCGCGGGTCTCTCCGCCGGGCAGCGCGTCTGCGTGGCGCCGCCGGATGACCTCGGCGACGGTGCCGAGGTCGATGTCGCCGACTCCTGATCGCGGCCCGGCTCCCATGGCCAGAACTCCGCTCATCGAAGTGCGTGATGTCGCGAAGACGTTCGCGCGGGGCGACGAGGAGGTGCGCGTCCTCGATCACCTCTCGACCGAGATCGGTCGGGGCGAATACGTCGCGTTGATGGGGCCGTCGGGCTCCGGCAAGACCACGCTGCTGAACCTTCTCGGTGCGCTCGACCGCCCGGATTCGGGCGCGATCCTGGTCGCGGGGGAGGACATCACGACGTTCGGGGACGACGAGCTGGCCTCGTGGCGGGCGCGCGCGGTCGGGTTCATCTTCCAGGCCTACAACCTCCTGCCGGTGCTGAAGGCGGTCGAGAACGTCGAGCTGCCGCTGCTGCTGTTCGGGCTGTCCCGGAAGGAGCGCCGGCGCCGCGCGCTGCTGGCGCTCGACCTGGTCGGCCTCGCGGATCGCGTCGACCACTACCCGCGCGAGCTGTCCGGCGGGCAGGAGCAGCGCGTCGCGATCGCGCGCGCGCTCGTCACCGACCCAGCGTTCCTGCTCGCCGACGAGCCGACCGGCGACCTCGACCCGCAGTCCAGCGTCGCCATCCTCGACCTGCTCGACCGCCTGCACCGCGATCTCGGCAAGACCATCGTGATGGTCACCCACGCCCGGGACGCGGCGGACCGCGCCGAGCGCATCGTGCACCTGGAGGGCGGCCGCGTCGTCGCCGGCGGGATCTGATGCTCCGGCTGGTCCTCGCCCACGTCCGCGCGCAGCCGCTGCGCTTCGGGCTGACCGCGGGAAGCGTCGCGCTGGCGCTGTTCCTCTACTGCTCGCTGCAGACCGTGCTGACGAGCCTCGACACGCTGGTCACGGGGACGAGCGGCAATCGGCTGATCACCAGCTCGGCGGTCAGTCTGTTCCAGAGCCTGCCGGTCTCGGGGGTCGAGCGCGTGCGGACCGCGAGGGTGCCCGGCGTGCGCAGCGTCGGCCACTGGACCTGGTTCGACGGCGTGTTCCGGGACCCGAAGGAGTTCTTCGCGAGGTTCGCGGTCGACGTGCCGACGTTCCGGGCCCAGTACGGCGACGAGGCCCCCGGCGGCCAGGACTACCTGCTGACCTCGGAGGAGTGGGATCGCTTCGAGCTCGAGCGCGCGGGCTGCATCGTCGGACGCGGGCTGGCCGAGCGGTACGGGTTCGAGGTCGGCGACCCGCTGGTGCTCGAGGGCACGATCTATCCCGGCACCTGGCGGTTCACGGTCGTCGCGATCTACGGCAGCGACAACCCGACGTACGACGAGGAGACGATGTTCTTCCACTGGCCGTACCTGAACGAGGGCACCGGCCGGGCGGACGTCTGCGGCACGTTCACGATCGACCTCGACCCGAAGGCGGACGCCGCCGCTGCGTCGGAGGCGATCGACTCGCTGTTCCGCAACTCGAGCAACCGCACGCTGACCCAGCTGGAGGCCGCGTTCTCGGCCCAGTTCCTGCAGATGTGGGGGAACATCGGTCTCCTGTTCGGCTTCATCGGCTACGCGGTCGTGTTCGCGACGTTCGTGATCTCGCTGAACACGATGCTGCTCAGCGTCCGGGAGCGCGTGCGCGAGGTCGGCGTGCTGAAGACGCTCGGCTTCCGTTCGGGGACCGTCCGCGGGCTGTTCCTCCTCGAGGCGCTCGTCGTCTGCGGCGGGGGTGCGCTGGCCGGCGCGGGACTCGCGCGGGTGCTGTGGCACGGCCAGCCTCTGCGGCTCGCGACGGTGATCTTCCCCGAGTTCCTCGTGACCGACGAGACGCTCGTCGAGGCGGCTGTGATCGGAGCCCTGCTCGCGCTGGTCGCCGGTCTGGCCCCGGCGGTCGTCGCGTCCCGCCTCACGATCGTCCGCGCGCTGCGGAGCGGGTGATCCGATGGCCGTTCCCTGGACCTACAACGTCAAGAGTGCGTTCGTCCGCAAGGGCGCGACCGCGCTGACCGTCACGGCGATCGCGTTCTCGGTCGCGGTCCTGGTCCTCGTGCTGGCGCTCGCGCAGGGTTTCGAGGAGGCGCTCGCCGGGACCGGCAGCGACCGCAACGCGATCCTGCTGCGCTCCGGTGCGACGTCCGAGGGCGTGTCCGGCATGACGAGAGACGTCGCGCGCATCCTGGGTGCAGCGGAGTTCGTCGCGCGGGACGAGGACGGCATGCCGCTGTCGCAGCCGGAGGTCTACGCGGCGTTCAGCCTGGAGCGCAAGGACGGCGGCAAGACCAACATCCCGGTCCGCGGTACCGGTCCGCAGGGGTTCGGACTGCGCGAGGACCTGCGCCTCGTCGAGGGCCGGATGTTCGTGCCGGGGCGCCACGAGATCGTCGTCGGCCGCGCGCTGAAGGCGCGGCTGCCCGGGACCGAGGTCGGCAGCGAGGTCGAGATGGCCGGCGTCGTCTGGCGGGTCGCCGGGATCCTCGACAGCGCGGGCCAGGCGTACGATTCGGAGCTCTGGGTCGACGTCGAGGTCTTCGTCCGCGTGCTCGATCGCGCGGGCTTCAGCACGATGGTCTGCCGCCTCGCTGAGCCGGACCGGATCGGGGCTCTCGACCAGCGTCTCCGCGACGATCCGCGGGTCAGCGTGACCGCGAAGACCGAGCGGCAGTACTTCGCCGAGCAGGCGGGGGCCCTGAGCATCGCGCTGAAGGTCCTCGCGTGGTTCCTCGCGGCGATCATGGGGACGGGAGCCGTCTTCGGCGCGACCAACACGCTGCTCGCCGCGGTGACGATGCGGACGCGGGAGATCGGGACGCTGCTCGCGATCGGATTCCCGCCCCGGGCGGTGTTCACCGGCTTCCTCCTGGAGTCGCTGGCGATCGCAGCCATCGGCGGCGCGCTCGGCGTGCTGCTCGGCTACCAGTGCAACGGCATCGCGACGGGCACGACCAACTGGTCGACGTTCACCGAGCAGAGCTTCTCGTTCCAGGTGCGGCCGTCGGTCGTCGTCCAGGCGATGGTGCTGTCGCTGCTGATCGGGGTGGTCGGCGGCGCGCTGCCGGCGCGCCGCGCGAGTCGGCTGAGTCCGCAGGTCGCGCTGCGGACGCTCTGATTTTCTGCGGAGCTCTGTGGAGCCGGGCGCGCGCGTCGCGTTCCGGGGCCGCCCGAACGGGCGTGCCATGAGCGACGACGTGAACTGTCTTTCGAGTCCAGCCGAGTCCAAGGTCGCGGTGCTGCGGGCCGATCAGTGCTTCCGACTGGTCGCGCGGCGAGGCGTCGATGCGGGCGAGATCGTGCTGCGGCTCGATGGTGTGGTCGTGGATCGGCCCTCGCGGCACTCGATCCAGATCGGCGCAGCCATCCACCTGGAGAAGCCGGACGACCTGGGAGGCCACGATGAGCTCGACCAGTGCCAGTGGCGGTTCCTCGAGCACAGCTGCGCGCCGAACGCGGCGTTCCGCGGCCGGGAACTCGTCGCGCTGACGCGCATCGAGGCGTTCGAGCCGGTGACGTTCGACTATCTGACCCAGGAG
>JAQCBR010000270.1 GCA_027621295.1 Planctomycetota bacterium | reverse complement strand
TCGAACAGACGTCGAGGCCGATGCACAGGCCGTGCAGCTTGCCCATGACAAGGTCTTCGAGGCAGCAGCTATCTCAAGGGTTCGATTCGAACAGCAACAAGTCACCGCCCGATGCGCCAGTCGATGCCGTTCGACGAGGCGAGGCCGAGCGGGTTGAGTCCCGGGGCGGGCGCGAAGGCCTGCGTGTAGAAGCGCAGGCCTTCGAACGCGACGTTGGTCGCGATCGGCATGCTCCACGTGAAGACGCCCGGCGTCGTCGTCGAAATCGCAGGCACCGCCGGGACCTCGCCCGACTGGAGCAGCGCGCAGCCGGTCATGCCGAGCGGCGACAGGTCGAAGGGCAGCGATCCGAACGCGGGGTGCAGGCTGCGGTCGAGGCCCGCCATCACGACGCAGAGCGCGCCCTGGACGTTCTGGATCTCGATGGCAGCAGGGGCACCCATCACCGGGCGAGCCGTCATCCGCTGGGTCAGCGACGGGCGACCACAGCCCGCACCGTAGGACTCCGCCGTCGCGAGGAGGCTCTTGTACCAGCCGACGACGTCGTTCGTCGATGCAGCCACGAGCAAGTCCGGCCGACCGTCTTCGCTGACGTCCTCCGCGAGGATCGCCACTCCGCCGACGATGAACGGCGAGTTGCCCGCTTCGATGGCACGGAGCGAGCCGAATCGGCCCTGCCCCAGGTTCTCGAACCAACCCACCTGGTTGAACGCACCGCTGCCGATCGCTGCCACGTCGACGTCACCATCCAGGTCGAAGTCTGCGGTCGTCACCGAACGACAGCCGGCGATGCTGTTGGAGATCTGCTGCGAGGGCCCGAAACGACCCCCGCCCAGGTTCCGATGCCAGGCGAGCTCGGCACCCGTTTCCATGGTGGTCAGCACGTCGACCCGAGCGTCCCCGTCAATGTCCGCAATCGCCGGGGACCGGTACGAGGCGGACACGTTCGCGATCACACGTCCAGGCCCGAACGACCCATTGCCGAGGTTGGGGAACCACGCAACGCCAAGCACACCTCCCGAAGACACGAGGATGTCCTGATCACCGTCGCCGTCCAGGTCACCAGCCAGCACGTCGATCGGCAACGGCACGCTCGGCGCTACCGACCGTGGCGCGGCAAACGTGAGGGAGCCCGCGCGGAAGCCTACGTTCTCGAACCACACGAGCTGCCCCGTGCCGCCGAGGCAACCGACGAGCACGTCGAGGTCTCCATCCCCGTCCACGTCCACCGCTCGCACGCTCCAGGGCGAGCTGAACGCCGTCGACAGCACGGTCTCCCGGCCGAACACGCCCTGGCCACGGTTCTCGTACCAGGCAATCTTGTCGTCGGACGACGAGACCGCGAGAACGTCGAGATCGCCGTCCAAGTCCAGGTCCGCCGCCTGCAGAGCCTGCGGCCGCGCGCCCGTCGTCGAGATGACCTGCTGGGGCTGGAACGCTCCCATGCCCCGATTGCGATACCACGCGAACTTGTTGTCGAGCGACGAAGCGGACAGCACGTCGATCCTGCCGTCCCCGTCCAGATCACCCGTCGCGATCGCGGTCGGTCGATCGGCCATCGCCGTGATCCGCTGCAGCGACGAGAACCCGCTCTGTGCGCCAACGAGTCCGGCGACGCAGGCCGCAACCAACGCTGTGCAGGTGATCTTCATGGGACTTCGATAGTGCCGAGAAAGGCCGAGGCAACAACCCCCGGCTGGTCGAACGGCCCCGGAACCAGAACCGATCAGCGGCCGACCGAATGCAGCTCCGCGGTCATCACCCGGACGACGGTGGAAGCCGCCTCGACCGGGTCTTGCGCGGTGCGGGCGATCCCGGCGACGACGCGCGTGATGTCGTGGTCGACGCGGCCAGCGACGCCCCAGACGGCGCCCTCAGCGCTCGTGATGTAGACCGAGAACGTGCGGTGCCCGGTGCCCGGGCGCTCGCCGATGACGTGGAGGATGGTGCGGGGACCGGACAGGCCGGCGAAGAGCTGTTCGCCAATCCGGTAGCCCGCGCGGACGCGGCCGCTCTCGATGACGATCGGGGTGTCAGAGACGCGGAGACCGCGCGCGCCGAGTCCCTTGCGCAGCGCGTCGAGGTGGGGAACGAGCTGGTCCTCTTCCATCAGCGCGAGCGCGTTGAGGCCGTCGGAGACGACGATCTGCACGTCGCAGGCGCACTTCTGCGCAGCGCGCAGGTCTTCGATGCGCGCCACCGACGACGCGTCGAGCTCCTCTCCGGTGGAGGGGCGCAGGATGTACTCGTTGCGGTCCGTGCTCTGCGTCCGCACGACGAGCGCGTTCGGCATGGACGCGAGGAAGGTCTTCGTGAACTCGGCCCAGATGCTCTTCTTGGCGTCGGCGTAGATCGACTGCACGTGCGCCTGCAGCCTGGGCTCCATCGCGCCGGGCGTCTCACCGTGTCCTTCGGCGAGGAAGACACCGCGTCCGCGGACCTCGGCCATCTTCTGGCGGCCCTCGGCGACGATCGCCTCGTCCGGGCGCGCATCGCCCTTCTTGCGGCGGTAGGCCCGGTAGACCTGGACCGGGTCGCCGAAGTGCTGGGCCGGTCGCCCGTCGTCATCGATGACGCCGAGGTCGGCGAAGAACGCGGACATGCGTTCGTCGATCCGCAGGCCGTGCTTCTCCCGCAGCCGCACGTGGTCCTGGTAGCTCGTCGTCAGGTAGCCGAGCATCGGGTCGATCGGCGTCGGCAGCGCCATCAG
>JAQCBR010000101.1 GCA_027621295.1 Planctomycetota bacterium | reverse complement strand
GGTGCGGCTCGGACGAGGCCTGCCGCTCGTCGATCTCTGGAGCGACACCGCGCTCCTCACCGACACGCTCGAGGGCCTCTGCGACCTGCGCGGGACGCTGGAGCTGCGCGTGTTCGGGCAGCTGCTGTCGGCGACCGATCAAGCGTTCGGGCTGGTCGTCGTCACCGGTCCGGGCGGCGCCGCACCGCTGGTCCTGCGGTTCGACCGGCGCGGAGAAGGTGTCCGCCTCGCCGGGGTCGCCGACTCGCCGCGGACCTGCTCGCGGGTCCTGCAGATGGCGGCCGGGCTCGCTGCGGATCTCTCGGAGCCGTGGCTCGCGGTCGACTACCTCGCGCGCGTCGCGCCCTGGCTCGGGGGCTCGCCCGCGACCGCGGCGCTCGGGCTGCCCGAACTCGGCGCCGAGCGGCTCCGGCGGGAGTTCACCGCGGCGGCGCGGGACCACGGGATCTGCGCTGCGGCGGATGAGGACGGGGTCGATGGCCTGATCCGCGTGCCTGGCCTCGTGGCGAGGTCGCCCGCCCCCGGGGTGGCCCCATGGTTTCGCGTTCGGAACATCGTGCTCGATCCCGCCTGGTGCGATGCGGCGGCCCGGGAGCGACTGGCGGGGGTCCCGGGTCGGCGTACGGGTCCTGCAGGCGCGTTCTGCTTGACCTTGGACATCGTCTGGACGGGTGATGTGACGGATGCGTGACAGTGGTTCCGGGCGGGGAACGCCCGCCCGAGGCGGCGGCCGTGGCCGGTGCCCCACCCGCGGCCAACGCGCCCCGTTCGCCCCGCACGTCGGTCGCCCGGCAGCCGCGGAAGCACGCGATCCACGGGCCTCTGGGTGGGTTCGTGGCCGGGTCCATCCCCGGCTCGCGGCCCTCTGGCACGCCGCTTGCCGAGGGGACGGCCGCAACACGCGTCCGAAGGTCGCCGCGGCCCCCCTCGGCGACTTGCCCGCTCCTGCCCCGGACCCCTCGATGAAGCCCACGATCCCGACCCTGACGGCACTGCTCGCGCTCGCCACAGCCTGCGCGACCGGTCCGGCCGGCACGCCCGTTCCGCAGGCCCTCGCCGTGTCCGGCTCCGCCTACGACGCGGCGCTCCTCGTCGAGCTGCCGGAGACAGCGCCCGAGGAGTCGCCCGGCCTGCACAACGTCTTCCGCCTGAGCGACAACATCGTGTCGGGCTCCGAGCCGGAGGGAGAGGCGGCTCTCGCGAAGATCGCGTCGATGGGGGTCAAGACGGTCCTGTCGGTCGACGGCAAGGCGCCCGACCACGAGATGGCCGCCAAGTACGGACTGCGCTACGTGCACGTGCCGATCCGCTACCGGGGCATCGAGAAGGACGAGATCCAGGCGATCGCGAAGACGTTCCAGGAGCTCGAAGGTCCGTTCTACGTGCACTGCTTCCACGGCAAGCACCGCGGTCCGGCCGCCGCGGCGGTGGGGCGCGTCGTGCTCGACGGCGCGTCGCGGGACCAGGCGATCGCCGAGATGCGGCAGTGGTGCGGGACGTCGTCGAAGTACGAAGGGCTCTACGCGACGATCGCGTTCGGCGACCTGCCTACGGCGGCCGAGTCCGCTGCCTACGACTTCGACTTCGCGCCGGTCCACGCTTTCCCGGGCTTCCGCAACGCGATGGTCGACCTCGCCCGCTCCTGGGACACGGTCGAAGCGCTCAGCAAGCGCGAGTGGGCGCCTGACCCGAGCCACCCGGACGCGAGCGCTCGGAACGAGGCCGCGAAGATGGTCGACATCTACGAGCAGTCGGTCGGCATGGACGAGTGCCGCTCGGCGGCGAATGACTTCCGCTCATGGCTCGACGCGTCGCTGGCCTCGTCCAAGCGGCTCGCCGACGCGCTGCGTGCGTTCGAAGGAGGCGACGCGGCCGCGAGTGATCTCGCGAAGGCGGAGGTCGCCACGCTCAAGAAGCTCTGCTCCAGCTGCCACGGCGCCTACCGCAACAGCGGTTCCTGACGCGCGCGGCGACCGGCCGTTGGCCCTGGACGGCCCTGCCGGCACGATGCGGCGGATGGAGGTCGACCTGAACGCGCTGGCCGGTCGCTCCGCGGACCCCGCCGCGGGCTCCGCGGTGGCCGTCACCGCGGCCCAGGGCGCGGCGCTCCTGACGATGAGCCTGCGCCATGCAGGATCGTCGCCCACGGCGATCGACGTGCTGAGCGTGGTCGAGCCGGAGATCGACCGGTTCGCCCGGATGCCGGCCCGCGACGCCGCCTGCTTCGAGCCCGTCGCGCGGGCGCTCGGGATGGGGCGGGACTCGGCGGCTGCCGAGGAAGCGCGTGCCGAGGCCATCGAACGGGCTCTGCCGGGGGCGTCGGTCGTCCTCGAGGAGCTTGCGTGCTGCGTCGTGCGGGTGCTCGCTTCTGCTGTGCCGGCTGTCCCACTGGTTCCGACCGCGGTCGCCGGGGACTGCGCGGTGGCGGTGGAACTTCTGCGCGTGGCCGCGCATTCTGCGGCGCTGCTGGCGCGGTCGAACGCCGCCCTGTTCCGTGACGAGGCCGCAGCTCGCGACCTCGTCGGATGGTTCCAGGCGGCGGTGGCCGAGGCCGACCGGCACGCGCACGCGCTGCGCTCCGCCCTCGACCCGCGACTGACCCGATGAGAACCAAGCTGCTCGGACTTCCCCTGCTCGGCCTCGCCGCGTGCACCGGAGATGGGAGCGACATCGGTCCGCGGATCGTGCCGCTGCCCGGGACGAGCTACCGGATCACCGTTCAGGACGACGCGGGGCGCGGAGTGGCTTCGGCCCGGGTGATCCTCGCGGACGGCACCAGCGCCGTGACGGCGGGCGACGGGACCTGCGACCTCCTCGTGCCCGGTCCGGTCGACGGCGTGCTCCGCGTCCAGGCTGGCGTGGCGTCCGCGGGCGAGGACGACCGACTCGTCGGGCTCACGCTGCGCACGGATCCGTTCCGAGCCGACTGGCTGTCGTTCGTCGTCCATCTGCCGGACATCGCGCCGAGCGCTGGCCTGGCGGTGGGGCCGGGCGTCGTGACGGCGCGCCTCGTCCTCGACGACCGCGCGACGTCGGGAGCGGTCGTCGACATCCTGCCGGGCGTGGTGGTCGACGGTGCGGACGCAGCGTTCGTGCTGCGGACCGGCGTGCTGCGTGACGACCACATTCCGCCGCTCGTCGCCGGGCGGCTGCCGATCACCGGGCGCGGCGTCTTCGTCGATCTCCCTCCCGACGTATCGCTGGCGCCGGGCGCGGATCTCGTGCTGCCGAACGACTTCGCGCTTCCGGCCGGCGAGACCGCGTCGGTCCATCGGCTCGACGGCGAGTCGGGTCGCTGGGTCGATGTAGGCACTGCGCGCGTCGTCGCCGGGGATCTGCGCGCCGATGGTGTGGTCACGCAGCGCGGCCTCTACGCGATGGCGTTCGTGCCGAGCGCGGCTCCGGCAACCCTGCTCGGCTTCGTCGAGAGGGAGAACCGGCCGACCGCGCTGTCGGGCCTGCGCGTGCGGATCGGCCAGGCCGTGACCTCGACGGACGGCGGTGGGCGCTTCACGCTCCGGGACATCCCGGTCGTCGATGCGGCGGGTCAGCCTCGCACCGTCCGCGTCCAGATGGCCGGCGGTGGCCAGCACGTCCCGGTGACCGACGAGGTCGAGCTGGACCTGCTCCCGGGCGAGACGAAGGAGGACTTCGAGCGGACGAGCCCGATCCTCAACTACGGCATCGACGCGCGGCTCCAGCTGATCGAACGGGGGCGTGCGTTGCCCGGAACGTGGTTCGGTCTCGGCACGACCGAGACGGGCTCCGGGGACATCGCGGTGGCTGACGACGAGGCGCGCTTCGACGTGCCGCGGATCGAAGAGGGATTCCTGTCGTTCCTCGTCGGCCGACCGGACCCCGTGCGGCAGGATCGCGTCCGCGTCGCCGAGGGGCTGCTGTCGCTCGGGCGTCGCCTGAACCGGGACCTCCAGCTGTTCTACGACGAGCAGCCGTGGCGGCCGGGCGGCGCGCCGCAGATCTGGGCCGTCGACCCGCTGCGTCGCGGGCTGGTCGCGGGCACGAAGGTGTTCCGCAACCGGGGCGGCAACGACGAGACGGTCGGCACGATCCGCTACGACCGCCTGGAGCGATACGACATCCGCAGCGCCGAGGTCATGCTCGCGGCCGAGACCGAGGAAGACGGACAGACCGTCGTGTCGGCGTTCCTGTGCCAGGGCTTCGACGTCGGGCGGCTCGAGGCACCGATGCCGCGGGCGAGCCGCCCGCGTCTCGGCGCGTTCGATCCGTTCGGCGTGGTCGAGGGAGCGCTGCCCGGCAGCGGCTCCGGCCTCCGCGTCGTGGCCACGCCTCGGCTGGAGGAGAGCGTGTGGTTCGACGCTGTCCGCGCCGGGCGATCTCTCGCGGCGCGGGCTCCGGTCCTGCTCGAACCGTCCCAGGACGGGGGCAGTCGGTTCGAGCTCGGCGTCCCGTCTGCGGGCGGCGTGCTCGTCGCGGTCGCCACCGACGATGCGGGCGGCGAACTCCGTCTGACCGGCCTCGACTTCCGCACCGACGTCCGGCCGGACGCAGGCACGCGGCAGCTCCTGCCCGGCCTCGACCTCGTGCCGTCGAGCGAGACCTACACCGCGCTGGGTGCACTCGATGGACGCGACCCGCGGATCCTGCAGGCGGCGTTCGTCGCTGACATCGCGGTGCAGGCCAACGGCGGCGCCGACGTCGTGGATGTCGCGCGTGGACTCACTGCGTCGCCGTCGGCGCGTGGCCTCGTCCTCGAGCTTCCGGCTCTCGACCTGCTGCCGCGTGCGGACGCGCACCTGCTGCTGCTGCGCGGAGCCGGCCGTGACGGCGACCTCGTCGTCGGCCAGCAGATCTACGTCCGTGCGACTGGCCCCGACGCCGACACGCGCGGGCTGCTCGCCGTGCCGACGGTCTCGTCGCCCGCCCCGGGTGCGACCGAGCTCGATGCGGGCTTCGACGTCGACTTCGCGCTTCCCGACGACGCGCTGTTCGCGGTCGTCACGCTCCGTTCGGTTGGAGCACCGGTCGAACGATCGTGGACCTGCGTGGTTCCGCAGTCGTCGACCAACGTGCGCATCCGTCCGATGCCGGACGGGGACGACGTGCCCGACGTGCTGGTGCCCGGTGACTACGAACTCGGCATCGACGCCTACCGCGTGGACTTCGCGCAGTGCCCGTTCCGTGGCGACTCGCTGCCGTACCAGGTCGTGCTCGCGCGGTTCGTCACGCTGAGTCCGGTGACGATGGGCGTCGACGCGATCTCGAGCGTCCGCTTCGCGATCCAGGTCGCGGCTGCCGACTGACGGAGCGTCCGCGGCCCGTCACGCGCTCGTCGATCGCGCGTCGGTGAGCATCGCACGCCGCGTCTCGTCGAACGGGAGCCCGCCGAACCGGACCTCGTGGTAGGCACGGAACGCGCTGGCGATCGGCGCCGCATCGAGTCCGCGCGCGCCGAGTCGCTCGGCGTAGGCCTCGAGCGACTCGCGGCCGAGGCGGGGATGGCCTCGCTTGGCCAGCTCGCGCAGCAGCGCCTCGAGGAACGTGCGTGCCGTCTCCGCGCCGGCGCCAGCACGCGGGCCGCGCTCCCGGGTGCTCCTCCGGCGACCACCGACCAGCCAGGGCAGGAACGGCAGCGCGATCAGCAGCAGCGACAGCGGTCCGAGTTCGGGCAGCCGGAAGTCCGACCAGTCGAGACTCGCACCGATCCCCGGCCCCGCGTCGGCGCCCCCGGCTCCGTCGGCCCCGAAGTCGATCCAGCGCAGGTTCTCGAGCGCGGCGGGCGGCGTCGGGTCGAACACCACCCAGCCCCGCCCCGGGTAGGGGATCTCGACCCAGGCGTGCGCGTGCTGCGAGCCGAAGATCCGCTCGCCCGGCGCGCCGTCGTCGGCGTCGCCTCCGTAGAGACCCGCGCCGATGCGAGCCGGCACCCCCGCGAGCCGCAGGCAGATCGCCGTCACCGACGCGAAGTGCATGCAGTAGCCCTCGCGGCTGCCCTCGAGGAAGTTCAGCACCGAGTGCTGGTAGGGGCCGGTCGGGTCGCGCAGCGCGTAGCTGCAGCGGTCCTGCAGGCCGCTCGCGATCGCCTGGGCGAGCGCCACCGGGTCGACCGCGCGCCGCGCTGCGGGCGTCCGCAGCAGCTGCTCGAAGATGCTCGTCCACTGCCGAAGCTCGTCGCGGATCTCGGTCAGTCCCGCGAGGCGGTCGTCGGGCAACTCGTCGGCGAGTGCCCGGAACTCCGTCGGGCTGTAGGCCGTCGCGTAGGACCAGGGTGCGGCGGGAGGAGTCGCTGTCGCGAACCGGAACACGCCGCCGGTCAGATCCGCGGAAAGCGGAGTGGGTGCGCTCAGCTCGAACGCGCCGGCGGGCACGTAGACGAGGCCGGGGTCGGTCTGCAGGATCTCGATCTCGATCGTGTCCGTGGTCCCGTTCGCCGGCTCGAAGCCGACCGGCACCGGACGCCCCCCTCCCGGCAGACGGCGGAAGCGCGCCGGCCGCGTTCCCCAGCGGTCGAGGCCAGCGACGTCGAACGCCGCGCAGCGGAGGTAGAGGCCGCTCTCGACCGGACCCCGGCCGATGTTCCGCACGCGGACGATCCGGTCCGAGCGCAGGGAGAGCAGCGAGCCCGCCGGGTTGCCGAAGTCGAAATCGGAGCCGGGACCGACGGTGGCCGACGATTCGGCCGCTGCGTCGTCGCCGCGATCGCGACCGTCGCCCGGCACGCTGCGGAGCAGCGCGAGCACGACGACGAATGTCGCCACACAGGCGAGCAGCGTCGGGACGGTCGAAGCGAGCGCCGTGCGCAGACTCGGCGCAGGGCTCCTGGCCGACGCCCGGTCCTCCGCGGCGCCCAGCTTCACGTCATGGAGCAGCGTCCACGCCGCGCAGGCGACGAAGACGAGGGTCGACAGCGGGGAGATCCCGCCGAGCGACGTGCCGACGAGCAGCAGGCAGAGCGCGAGGAAGACGCCCCGCAGCACGTCGAGAGCCTCGGCCCGTGCTACCGAGAACGCGAGCAGCGGGATCAGCGACGCTCCGATCGACCACGGCCGCGGCAGGGGGCCCGAAGCGGTGTAGGCGGCGAACAGCGTCGCTGCCTGGACGGCAGCGAAGATCGCGAACGGCTCCAGTCCCGGACCCTGCAGCCGCCGCACGCGGCCTGCGACGATCGCGGGTCCGCCGAAAGCCGCGAGCCACGGCCATGGGATCACGCCGGACGGCAGCGAGGACATCGCGGCGAGCGTGCAGCCGAGGAGGCCCGCGCGCCGGCCTGCGGTCGATGTCGACGGCCGCCTCACGACGCCTCGCTCTCCAGGAAGTGGAGCTGGGGATCACGCTGCCGCAGCGGGTCCTCGTGTCCGCCCGCGGCGAGCCAGAAGCACGCGTCGACTTCGTCGAGTCCCTCGAGCTCCCGCTCCGCGAGAAGCCGGTAGCTCGCCGAGCGTGCGACGGCGAGTGCCTCGAGGAACGCGGTAGGTGGCGCGCCCGCGGCGGACTCGCAGCGCTCGGTGCCGGCCTCGCCGATCACGTGGCCGATCAGCGTCAGGCCGCGGGCCTCGACCGCGTCGGCGAGCGCAGCCGCGCGGGACAGCTCCTGCTCGAGTCGCCTGCGGCCGAACGACGGCGGCATCCCGGGCGGCCGCCGCAGGTCGACGACCACCGCACAGCGAGGTGCAGGGCTCCCGCGCAGGACCCGGCGCACCGGCTCGCCGCGCGCTGCCGAACGCCTCGCGTGCACGAGCCGCGCGTCCTCACCGTCGCGGTACTCGCGCAGCGCGTGGAACTCGTCCTGCCCGTCGCGACGGCCTGCCTTGGCCTCGGCATCGGCGGCGGCGAGCGCAGCGAGCACGGACGGCGGCAGCGGCGCACGCGCCGGCTCCGTCAGCAGACGAGCGTCGAGAACCAGCTCGATGCGCCAGCGGAGCATGCCGAGCGGCCAGACGGTCTCGCCCTGGAAGGTCCGCTCACGGACGACGCCGCGCCGGATGCTGCGGGCGGCGTTGCGCAGCTCGTGCGTGCTGCCGGCGGCGAGGAACGGAACGTGCAGACCTCCTGCGTCGCGAACGTGTGTCTGCGGCTCGCGCAGGCGCAGTGCGTGCACCGGGCTCCGGCCGGCCTCGACGACGACCGGTTCCAGGAACGGCGCGCGCGCCACCGTGCAGCGCGGTCCGAGCCTCAGCCGCACGTCGGGTCGGTGGCGGAGCTTGGTCCAGAGGTCGACGAGGAGCGGCGTCGCGAGGAGGCTGGCAGCGATCCGCGCATGGTCGTCCTCGCCGAGCCAGGCTGCGGCGAGCGCCAGATGCAGGAGCACGAGCACGACGCGGCCGCGCGGCATCAGCTCGAGCTTCGTCCGCGCTCCAGGCGTGGCCCGCGCCCCCTGGCCTGCGCTCGGCTCGACGCCGTCCAGCGCGTCGTCCGCGTCCGTCTCGACCGGTTTCAGTCGGGGGCTCCCACGGTCTGGAGGAGTTCGCCGAGCACGGCCGCAGCTGCATCGACCGCGCCGCGTTGGACGGACATCCGGTGGGCGAGCACCGGCAGCGCGAGCTGCTGGACGTCGTCGGGAATCACGAAGTCGCGCCCGCGGAGCGCCGCCCGCGCGCGGCAGGCACGGTGCAGGGCCTGGGCGCCGCGCGGACTGACGCCGACCTCGACGTCCGAGGACTCGCGGGTGCGTCGGCACAGCTCGACCAGGTAGCGGAGCACGTCGTCCTGGAGCCGGACGGCCTGGATCGCGGTCCTCGCCGCGAGCAGGTCCTCGGCGCCAGCGACCGCCGACATCCGTTCGAGCGCGCGGTGACCGTCCTCTCGCGCGACGATCGCGCACTCCTCGGCAGCGTCCGGATACCCGAGCGTGATGCGGATCAGGAAGCGGTCGAGCTGGCTGTCCGGCAGCGGGTAGGTCCCGGCGCTCGACGAGGGGTTCTGCGTCGCGACGACGAAGAACGGGTCGGGCAGCGGGTAGGTGGTCCGGTCGACGGTCACCGCTCCCTCCGCCATGCACTCGAGCAGAGCCGACTGCGTGCGGGGAGGGGTCCGGTTGAGCTCGTCGGCAACGAGGACCGACGTGAACACCGGTCCCGGCTGGAACCGCAGCTCACCCGAATCGCGGAGGTAGACCTGCGAGCCGAGCACGTCCGACGGCAGCAGGTCCGCGGTGCACTGCAGGCGCTGGTAGGGGAGGTCGAGCGCGCGGGCGACCGAGCGCGCGAGCAGCGTCTTGCCGACCCCCGGCCGGTCCTCGATCAGCACGTGTCCGCCGGCGAGTAGCCCCGTCACCGTGAGTTCGACCGCCTCCGGCTTGCCGAGGACGACGGCGGAGACCGCGTGGACGAGGCGGGATCCCAGCGTCAGGGTTTCGGGCATCTGGGGTGGCTTGGTGCGATTCGAGGGGGCTTGGCCCTGCGTTTGCTCTGAACGTGGTCTGCAGATGGTCTGCAACGGCGCGTGGGCCGATCGGTTCGGTCCGCGCCCCCGGGCGAATCCGGCCGCGCATCGACTGCGCCGCCAGATTGCGTTCGTGGGGCCGAAGCCTCAAAAAGACCCGTCCGACCGCGACCCGTTCTAGCAGTCTCGCGGTCACCCCGGAAGCCACCGCGGCCCGAGCCGCACCCGACGATGACCAGAGCCCAGTCCCGAGGAATGTCCCCCATGCGATACACCCGTGTCCTGCCCGTTCTCCTGCTCGGCCTCGTCGCGTCCTGCGGCACCGTCGACGAACGGATCGACCCGGACGCCAACGACCCGGTCGGCGGCGCCGTGCTGCAGAGCCAGGACATCCGCACGATGGCGGACCAGATGGCGCGCGACATCGTGTCCTTCGGAGTCCTGCGGTCGGCGGACCAGGGCGAGCGGATCCGGTTCCACATCACCGAGCTCCGCAACGACTCCAGCGACACGATCGACAAGGAGCTGATCCTGACCGAGCTGCGGACCCAGCTGTTCCGGAGCCTCGGCGGCCAGGTCGCGATCCTCGACCGCAGCAAGGAAGGCCTGGAGGCCGTCCGCGCCGAGCGGGCCGCCAAGCGTGCGGAGGCGGTCGACGCCAACCCCAACCGGGTGGGCAGCGTGCTCGGCTCCGACTACGTGCTGAAGGGCACGATCAAGGAGCGGGTCCAGCAGTCGCGCGACCTCAAGTCGGTCTTCTACGTCGTCACCTTCGAGCTGACCGACCTCGAGACCTCCGAACTCCGCTGGACGAACAGCTACCAGGCGAAGTTCGTCTCCGAGAAGTCGGTCATCTCTCGCTGAGGCCCGTTGGCGGCGACTCCTGCAGTCCGAGGTCCGGAGACCGCGATCCGTGCGGCGAGGGGCGTGCTCCTCGCGCTGGTGGGTGCGTTCTGCGCCGCCTGCGCGGCGCACGTCCCGCCCGTTCCGCTCGATGAGTACCGGGCCGGCAACCTGGCCCCGGTCCGCGCGTACTTCGACGAGCAGCTGAAGACCGGCGACCCGAACGCGGGAGCGCTGTTCCTGAACGGTCTCGCACAGTGCGAGCTCTACGCCGGCGAGGTCGACGCCGCGCGCCGTCACTTCGAGACGGCGGGCCGGGTGATGGGGACCTGGGCGACCGGCGGCGGCGAGGTCGCCGGTGCGGTGATCGGCTCGGAGAGTTCCAAGACATGGAAGGGTGATCCGCACGAGAAGGCGATGAACTCGCTCTACCGCGGCATCCTCTACTGGCAGCGCGGGGAGCCGGACAACGCGCGCGCCGCGTTCCGTCGCGGGATCCTCGCCGACGCCGAGAGCGACGAGGGCGAGGCCCAGGTCGACTTCGCGCTGCTGTTCTGGCTCGCGGGGCGCGCCTCGCTGGAGATGGGGCTCCCCGGCGACGCCGAAGGTCTGTTCGAGGAGGCGCGTCAGGCACGCCGTTTCGCGACGTCGCACGGCGCGGCCGGGCAGCCGACTGCACCTCTGCTCGACGACCCGTCGCGCGGCAACCTGATCGTCATCACCGAGTCGGGTCTGGGCCCCGAGAAGATCGCAGCCGGCCTGCACGGATCGCTCGCGCAGATCCGTCCCCGGCCGTCCCAGGTGACCGGTTCGGAGGTGTTCGTCGACGGCAGGAGCGTCGGCCGCACCGCGCTGCTCGCCGACATCGACTACCAGGCGAGCACGCGGGGCGGGCGCGCGATGGAGGGCATCCGCGAGGGCAAGGCGGTGTTCAAGGAGGCGACCGGCGTGGCCGGGGTGGTTCTCCTCGACTCCGCGCTCAGCGGCGGGGACGACGCCGGCAGCAAGGCGATCGTCGGCGGCGCGCTCCTGCTCGCCTCGATCCTCACCGCTTCCCGTGCCGACACCCGCCACTGGGCGACGCTGCCGAAGCACGTCCGCGCGCTCACAGCCGAGGTTCCGTCGGGACGGCACGAAGTTCGCATCGAATTCCTCGGACCGTCCGGGGTTCCGATCCCGCGCCTGTCCCGGGTCCTGTCCGTCGACGTCGTCGAGGGCCGGGACGCCGTCGTCACCGCGCGCGATGTCCCCGTGGCAGGCGCCGCACCGAACCCTGAGCCCAACGCTCCATGATGAATATCCTCCGAGCCCTGTCCTTCGCCGCGACGCTGTCGGCGGTGTGCCTCGTGTGTGGGGCCTGCTCAGCGCCGCCGATGCCTGCGGACGGCCAGACCGTCTACGAGGGCGAGCCCCGGGAGATCTTCGCCGACGACCTGCGCGGCGAGATCGAGGTCGGCGTGCCGACCATGCGGCGCACGCCGGGCAACCAGCTCCAGGTCGTCGTGCCGCTGACCAACGTCGCCCGGCGCGATCTCCGCCTGCTGGTCCAGGTGCAGTTCCTGGACGAGCTCGGCGCACCGAGCGGGGACGAGACCAACCGCCAGATCCTGCTGCTGCCGCGCGGCGGCACGCAAGGATTCGAGGCGACGTCGCGGACCTCGAGCGCCCGCGACTACCGGCTCTACCTGTGGAGTGCGGATCGATGAGGGTCTGCCGCGCAGCGATCCTCGTCCTGGCAGGCATGGCCGCGGGCTGCTCCTCCGCCCCGGTGCCCCGGCCCCTCGCGCCGCCGCCCCGCGCCGAGATGGCGCCGGTGACTCGTCCGGCCCGGACCTCCCGGACCGACGAGGCGGCGACCGAGCGCTTCCTCGACGCGCAGATCGGCGGAGTGGGCGCCGAGTCGGAGGCGATGCCGGCCGCGGGCGGCACGTCGGTCGACGCCTACCGCCAGCGTCCGCAGCGCCGGGTCACCAACGAGGCCGCGACCGAGCTCTTCCTCGACCACGAGATCGAGCGTCGCCGCTACGTTCCGCCGGTGCGGACCGAGCCGGTCGTCGAACAGCGGACCGTCTACGTGGAGCCGCGCGTGACCTACGTCGGCCGCCGTCCCACCCTGCCGTGGGCGACGCTGTTCGGGGCCTCCGTGGGCGCGGTCGTCGGGGATGCTTCCGGGCACACCGGCCGCGGCGCCGCGATCGGAGCCGGGATGGGGCTCCTGCTCGACCTGTCGCGGACCCGCTGACCGGCCTGCCCCGGCTGCCCCGGGCGATTTCCGGCTGTGGGTGGGGCGCCCGAACTGCCGATGACACCGGCATGTCTGCCCTCCGGATCCTCGCATGCCTCGTCGCGGCGTCCGCGCTGACGCCGGCGGCCGCCCAGGTCGAGTCGGACCCGCAGGCCGCAGCCACGACCCGCATCGCCGTGCAGCCGGGGATCCTCTGCCGGGACGGGCGGGTGGCGCTCGCCGGGCTCGGGCTCGGGAACGGGGGCATCGAGCTGCGCGCGAGCGCGGTGGGCTCCGCGGACGGCGTCGGTCGCTTCGTCACGCGCGGTGGCGTTCTCGTCCGGGCGCTCGCCGAGGGCGTGAAGCTCGACTTCCCGTCCGGTGGCGAGGTGCTGGTCGACCCGCGCGGCACAGCACACCTTCGCGACGGTTCGCGCACCCTGCCTCACCCGTCCGGGCTCCGCATCGCGCTGCTCGACGGCAGCCACGTCGACATCCTGGTCCAGAACGGCTCCGGCCGCCCGCTCCGCGAGGTGCGCGTCCAGGAAGGCTCTACCGGCGCGCTGCTCTGGCGATCCGGCCGGCCGGTGCGTCGCGTGGATCGCGGCGGTGCGTTCGTCGGCCGGACGCTGCACGCGTTCGGAGACGGCCGCTCGCTCTACGAGCTGGCCGACGTCGGGGTCGCGATCGTCTACGAGCAGCTGCTCGGTCCGAAGAGCGTCGAGAACCGTCTGCCCGAGCGGGGCGCGGTCCTGCTCGGCGACGTTCTCGGGCGTTCGCTCCAGGAGATCGCCTCGGTCGCGCAGCAGCGTGCGGCCGGCGATCCGAACACGCAGGCGCTGGCGCAGAACCTCGCCGGCATGGCCCCGCGCCTGTTCGGCTGGCCCCACGTGCGGCCCGACGGCGCGCACGGCGAACTCGAGATCCCTCTCGACGGAGGGCTGCGCCTCTCCCTCCGCGTCCCCGCCGCCGAGCCGATGATCCTCGCGCTCCATGCCCCGGGCGATCCGGTCGCGCTCTGCGAGTGGACCACGACCAACGTCACGCGCCTCCACCTGATCCAGCGGAACGGCGGCGTGGAAGGGGGACCGCGCTACCTGATGCGGGGCTACGCGCTCAACCACCTGCTGGATCGGGTCCTCGCCCACGAGCCCACGCCGACGGCGCGGGCCCGGGCCAAGCGGAACCTGGCGACGCTCGGAGCCGAAGCCCTCGTCGCTGGCGCGCCGCGCTGATCCGTGCGCGGCGCTGCCAAGGCGCGGCTGCAGAGCCAACGGCTCACAGCCCGCAGCCTGATCGCGTCACAGGGGATCAGCCGTCGCCGTTGATCATCTTGAACAGTCCCGCGAAGCGCTGATCGTCGCCGGCGACTTCCTTGAGCATCTCGGCGTAGCGCTTGGCGGCCTCCGCGTTCTTGGTGAAGCGGTGGTTCCAGAACGCCGCGTTCGCGTAGACGTTCTTGGCGATCTCCTTGTCCTTGATCGGGCCGTTCGCGAGCAGCGCGTCGATCGACGCGAGCACGGTCGCGATCATCTCCTCGCTGCTGACGGAGCCCATCTGGGCGGCGACGCACTGCTCGAGCAGGCCCTTCTCGTTCTTGGGGTCGAGCTCCTCGGCCTTCGCGTAGTCGTCGGCCTCGGCGGTGCCCGACTTCAGGAGCGCCATCAGCGCGCTCTCGGCGAGCTTCTCCTTCGACAGGCCCATGCGGGCGATCGCCGCGATCTTGTCGGCACCCGGCTGGTCGGACGACGTCTTGGCGAGCATGTCGATCGCCTGCTGGATCAGCTCGTCGAGCTTCTTGCCCTTGGCCTGGACGATCTCGACCTGCATCGCGGCGACGCGGGCGAGCGCTTCCTTGCCGTTGGTCCGGAGCTCCTTCATGTGCTCCAGGTACGGGGCCGGGCCGCCTTCGCGGTAGCCGGTGCGTCCGTAGACCGTGCCCTCGGCGTCCATCAGCAGGATGGTCGGGAAGCCCTGGACGCTGTACTTGCCCTGGAGCTCACGGTTCCGCTCGGGGTTCGGCACCTTGGCCTTGACCTCCTCGGCGCGCGGGAAGTCCAGCGCGACGAGCACCCAGTCCTTCTTGACCTCGTCGAGCCACTCGGCGTGGTCGAAGACCTCCTTGTTGAGGCGGATGCACCAGCCGCACCAGTCGGAGCCGGTGAAGTCGACCAGCAGGTCCTTCCCCTCGGCCTTGGCGACCTTGACGGCTTCGTCGAAGTCCGCGTGCCAGCCGGCGTGGCCCTCGTCTTGGGCGGCCAGGGGAAGCGTCGTGAGGAGGAGGGCTGCCGGGAGGAGGCGCATGCGCATGGGGGGTCTAGATCGAGTCGAAGGGTGATCGTGCGCCGCCGGGAGAGGCCCCGACGGCGGGCGCACGATAACGGCTCGCGCGCTCGATCGCTCCCCGGGGTGCCCGTCAGCGTCGTTCGAGGCGGAGGACCTCGAGCGCGCGGGGGGCGCCGTGGGCGGCGAGGGCTGCATCCAGGCCGGGACTCGAGCCATCCTTGGTGCGCAGACCCAGGAGGAGTTCCAGGCTCGACTCGGTCGCCGTGGTGCCGATCGCCAGCAGCAGGCGGTCCCGCAGCGGACCGCGCGCCTCGCGGAGGTAGGGGACGAGACCGTCGGTCGCCCGTTCGCCCGCGACGTGACGCGCGATCCGGCCGGTCGCCCGGGCGAGGCGCGGGTCGTCGACCGAGCGCATCGCGACGCAGAGCGCGTCGACGACGCCCGGCTGGCCGGCCTCGGCGCAGAGCGAGGCGAGGCTCTCGGTCAGTTCGACGTCGGTGTCGGCTATCGCGATCGCCGCGGCGAGCATCCCCTCACGCCGCAGCGGGGTCAGCGCGTCGCGGAGGATCGGGCGGCTGCGGAGGGC
>JAQCBR010000100.1 GCA_027621295.1 Planctomycetota bacterium | reverse complement strand
CGCCTCCGGCTCGAACCCGAGCTGGTCGACGAGATCCGGTACCACGCGCTCGCCGACGAAGGCACCCGCATCCGCGAAGTGATCGGCAGCACCGAGCCATGCCGCGGCCTCGCTCCGGCGGGCACCTCGCCACGACGCCAGCGTGTCCTCGAGCACGAGCCGCATCTCCGACTCCAACGCATCCAGCGCGGCCGCGAGCACGAGTTCGTCGACGCCTGCAGTCCGCCCCTCGGCGATCACCGCAGCCTTCGCGCGGAACGTCGTCGCCGCCCGCCATTCGATCTCGAAACGGGCGGTCGAACCGGACAGCTCGCGCGCACCGCGGTCCCCGACGCCGGGCCAGCCGAGGAGCGACACAGCGCCGACCAGGGCGGCCACGGCCGTCGCGGCCGCCACCCACAGCGTGCGGATCCTGCGCGGGCGCTCGACCGCCGTTTCCGCCCCCGGATGGCCCGCTTCTCCCGCAGCACCGAGGGCGTCGCGCTCGGCCCGGTCGATCGCTGGCTTCTCGTGGCGCTTCAGACGCTGCAGGTCGACCAGCAGTTCGGCCGGAGTCTGGTACCGCAGCTCCGGGTCCTTGCTGAGCAGCTTCCGGATCACGAGGCTCAGGCCGTCACCGAGCGCCGGATTCACCGAGATCGCGGTCGGAGGGCGATCGTGCAGGACCTTGGTGATCAGCTCGCCGATGGTGTCCGCGTGGAAGGGCGTCTGCCCGGTCGCCATGTGGAACAGCGTCGCGCCCAGCGAGTAGAGATCGCTCCGCGCGTCCGCGCTGCGCGGGTCCCTGGCCTGCTCCGGGCTGATGTACTGGGGCGTCCCGACCGTAGCCCCCTCGCGAGTCAGCTGCAGGTCGGTCTCGACCTTGGCCAACCCCATGTCGGTCAGCTTCACCCGCCCTTCGCTGTCGATCAGGATGTTGGCGGGCTTCACGTCGCGGTGGATGACCCCACAGTCGTAGGCGTGCGCGAGCGCACCCGCGATCTGGATCGCGACGTCGAGAACCTGCTCCTCGGGGAACATCCCCCACTCGTGGAGGAGCTGCCGGAGAGACCGCCCCTCGACGTACTCCATCACGAAGAAGTGGTAGCCGCCCTCTTCGCCGAGGTCGTAGCCGGTGACGATGTTCGGGTGGTTGAGCTTGCCGACGATCCGCGCCTCACGCCTCAGCCGCTCGACGAACCTCTCATCGCGCGCGAGGGCTGGTTTCAGCACCTTGAGCGCCACGATGCGGTTCATGTGCTTCTGGCGCGCCTTGAACACGGTCCCCATCGCACCGGCACCGATCCGGGCCAGGATCTCGTAGTTCGAGAACGGCTGCGCGAAGCTCACGACCCGTCCCCGCCCTCCGCGTCGATCCCGTACTTGTCGAGCTTGCGCTGCAGCGCGAAGCGCGACACGCCGAGCATCTCGGCGGTGCGACTCTTGTTGGCGCCCGACTGCCGGAGCGCACGGCGTATCTCGCGCTCCTCGAGTTCGCGCACCAGGTCGGGCAGAGTCGTGCCCCGCTCGGCAGGCGTCGGACCGTCCTCGGTCTCCGGGCCGGGCGCAGGCTCGAGGACGTGCGCGCTGAAGTGTTCGGGGAGGATCACACCACCGGCCAGGATCGCCGCGCGCCGGACTTCGTTCTGCAGTTCTCGAACGTTGCCCGGCCAACGGTGACGCGCGAGCGCAGCCATCGCGTCCGGAGTGACCCGGGTCCGCGGCACCTGCCCCTCCCTCGCCATCTCGCCGAGGAAGCGCTCGACCAGCAGGGGGATGTCCTCGCGGCGTTCGCGGAGCGGCGGCATCTGCACCGGGAGCACCGCGAGTCGGTAGTAGAGGTCCTCCCGGAACTCGCCGTCCCGCACCAGCTCCTCGAGGTTCCGGTTGGTGGCCGTGACGAGGCGGACGTCGACCTTGACCGTCTCGCGGCTGCCGAGAGGCCGCACTTCACCCTCCTGGAGGACGCGGAGCAGCTTCTTCTGCAGGTCGACGTGCATGTCGCCGACCTCGTCGAGGAACAGCACGCCGCCCGACGCCGCGACGAGGAGTCCATCGCGGGATGCGGTGGCCCCGGTGAACGCCCCCTTCTCGAAGCCGAACAGCTCGCTCTCCAGCAGGGCCTCCGGCAACGCCGCACAGTTCTCGGACACGAACGGCCCGTCCCGTCGCGGCCCGAGCCGATGGACCGCACGAGCGATCAGCTCCTTGCCGGTCCCCGACTCACCGAGCACCAGGATCGGATCATCGGCCGGGATGTACTTGTCCAGCAGGCGGAACACCTCGTGCATCCGCCGGCTGTCGCCGACGATCGCGCGATAGTCGTGGGCGAATCGACCGCCGTGGCTCGACACGTCGAGCTCCTTCCGCATGTCGTCGATCGTCGCCGCCTGTTCCTGGACCCGACCCTCGAGCCTCGCGTTCAGGTGCGAGATGCGATCCAACGCGCGTTCGACCTCGGTGGTCTTGTCGCGGAGCGCAGCCATCGTGCGCGCGTTGTGCAGCGCGATGCCCGCGTGGTCGCAGAGCGACAGCAGCAGCTCGCGCTCACGCTCGCCGAACACCTGGTTCTGCAGCCGGTTGTCCACGTAGAGGACACCCGCCACCTCGCCGCGGATCCGGAGCGGGATGCACAGAACGGCGCGCAGCCGCAAGTCCTCGACGGAGGCGAGGCCACGGAAACGCGCGTCTTCCTGTGCGTTGGTCGTCGTCTCGGGAACTCCGGTCTCGCGGACGCGCTGCGCGATCGTCCGGGAGATCTTGAACTCGGGGGAGTTCACCTCTTCCTGCGCGAAGTTCCGCGCCACCTCGACGGTCGACTCCTCGCCCTGACCCAGGATCAGGAAGCCACGCTCGGCACCGCTCAGCTCGATCGCCGCGTCGACGATCCGCGTCAGGAGGCGCGTCAGGTCGAGTTCCTGGTTCAGCGCGCGCGCGATCTCGACGAAGGCCCGCAGGTCCTTCGGCGACTGGCGGCTGTCCGCAACGGCGGTCTCGTCGAACGAGGGGCGCTCCGGCGGGCGCGCAACGAGTTCGATCTCGACGCCGCCGACCTTGAAGCGATCTCCCGGCCGCAGCTCGGCCCGGTCGATCGGCACGCCCCGCAGCCGGACCGGGTTCTGCGCACCCTCGTCGATCAGAGCGAAATCACCCCCGTTCCGCCGCTCGACGCGGCAGTGCCGCCGAGACACCATCCGGTCCTCCAGCACGACGTCACAGTCCCGACTCCGCCCGACGACGACCGTGTCCTGGTCGAAGTCGCGGGTGTCGACCTCGCCGTCGCGGTGGATCAGCAGCTGGAACGTCGGGGCGTCGGACATGGCGAAGGGACCGCCATCGTAGGCGCAGGCGACAACCCGTCGAGGACTAGCCCCGAACGGAGTCGGGGTCACCGGACGGTCCCGCGCTTAGACTGCCCGCCATGAACGCGGCCGCCCCCACCGCCCGTCCGAGCCCGATCTCGCCCGCGATGGGCGTCGCGCTCGTCGTCCTCGCCACGTTCGTCGCCTACGCGGGCGTCTGGGACGCGGGCTTCATCTGGGACGACGAGGACTACGTCACGCAGAACCCGCTCCTGCGCGCACCGGACGGCCTGTGGCGGATCTGGTTCTCGCCGACCGAACTGCCCCAGTATTACCCGCTCGTCCACACGACGTTCTGGATCGAGTTCCAGCTCTGGGGCGTCCAGCCTCTCGGCTACCACGCGGTCAACGTCGGCCTCCACGCGCTGAACGCGGTGCTGTTCGTCGGCATCCTCCGACGGCTCGGCGTGCCCGGAGCGCTCCTGGCCGGGCTGTTGTTCGCGCTGCATCCGGTGCACGTCGAGTCGGTCGCCTGGGTCACCGAGAGGAAGAACGTCCTCTCGGGCACGATGTACCTGCTGTCCCTCGGCGCATGGCTCCGCTTCGTCGAGGGTCGCGTCCGCCGGGACTTGGTGGTGTCGTTCGCGCTGTTCCTCCTGGCGCTGCTGTCGAAGACCGTCACCTGTTCGCTGCCGGCGGTCTTCCTGCTCCTCGCGTGGTGGCGATCTCCGATCGGCGAATCGGGTCTCCGCGCCGTCCGCGCCCAGCTCACCGCGACGCTGCCGTTCTTCGTCGTCGGCTTCGCGGCCGCGATGGTCACGGCCGCGCTCGAACGCGGCCACGTGCGGGCGGAGGGTCCGGAGTTCGACTTCACGGCGCTCGACCGAATCCTGATCGCCGGACGCGCGCTCTGGTTCTACGCCGGCAACCTGCTCTGGCCGTTCGGCACCAGCTTCAACTACCCGCGCTGGATCCTCGACGCGTCGAGCCTGCTGCAGTGGGCGTTCCCGGTCGCCGCGGTCGTGCTCGTGATCGGGCTGGTGCGCCTGATCCCCAGGATCGGTCGGGCTCCGCTGCTGGTCGCGCTCTGCTTCGGGGGCAGCCTCGTGCCCGCGCTCGGGTTCTTCAACATCTACCCGATGCGCTACTCGTTCGTCGCCGACCACTTCCAGTACCTGGCCAACCTCGCGCCGCTCGCGCTGGTCGCGGCGATCGGCGCCCGGTCCCTCGCAAGCCGAGCGGCGCGCACGGTCGCCGCGCTCGTCCTGACCCTTCTGGCGACGCAGACCTACAGGGCCACCGCGGCGTACGAGGATGCCGAGCGCCTCTGGCTCCACACGATCGAGCGGAACCCGGACTCGTGGTTGGCGCGGACGAACCTCGCCGGATACCAGATCCAGCGCAATGAGGTGGCCGCGGCGATCGAGGGCCTCGAGCGTTCGCTCGAGGTCCAGCGGAGGTCCGGCCACGAGGCGGTCGAGACCTGGATGGCGCTCGGACTCGCGCACTGGCAGGGCGGAGCGCCTGACCGGGCCCGCGCTGCGTTCGAGCAGGGCGCGGCCGCGGACCCCCAGAACAACCAGAACCTCGCGTGGCTCGGCGGCCTCCTGATCGAGCAGGGTGACATCGCGGGCGCGTCGGCGGCGCTCGCGCGCTCGATCGCGATCCGCGAGGACAACTGGACCGCCCAGGCGTTCCTCGCCGAGGTCGCATGGAAGTCCCGCGACGCTGCGGGAGCCTTGCGCCACGCCGACGCGTCGCTCGCGCTGAACCCGCTCGCGTATCCGGCCCTCCGCGCGCGAGCGCGTGCGCTGCTGGCGCTGGGTCGCGTCGAGGAGGCCATTCCCGCGGCCGGCACGGCCGTGCTCCGCGACGCGGCGGATCAGGAGACGCGCGCGATGTTCGTCGACGTGCTCTCCGGCTGCCTCGAGACCTTCGAACCACCCCGGGCGGCCGCGATCGCCGCCCAGGTCTTCGGCCAGATCCCGGCGAACCTGGGGCCGGCTCTCTCGGAGGCGCTGCTCTCGCAGGTCCGGGACCCTGCGCGGAGGGAGGCGATCCGCGAAGCGCTGCGACGGAACTAGGTCCGCACCCGTTCCCAGCGGGGGTTCGCTCGGGCCTCGGAGTGTCCTTAGACTCGGGAGGCTTCTCTTCCCCATGCTTCGCCGCCACGCCCCCACGCTGGCCATGACCAGCGTTCTCGCCGGTCTCGCGCTGGCCCCCTGCTCCTCCTCGCAGGAGATCCGCTTCAACCGCGACGTCAGACCGATCCTGTCCGACAGGTGCTTCCAGTGTCACGGAGTCGACGCGAAGGCCCGCAAGGCCGACCTGCGCCTCGACACCTGGGAAGGCCTGACCGCCCCCCGCGGCTGGAGGCTTCCGGCCGTCACGCCCGGCAACCCGGACCGCTCGAGCCTGATCCTGCGCGTCGAGTCGGACGACCCGAAGCAGGTGATGCCGCCGCCGTCGACGCACAAGACAGTGTCCGAGGACGAGCGAACGGTGCTGCGGGCCTGGATCGAACAAGGCGCGCCGTTCGAGGAGCACTGGGCGTTCACACCGCCCGAGGGGACTCCCCCGCCGATGGGCGTGATGGACGGCTGGGTCCGCACCGAGATCGACCGGTTCATCGCGGCTCGGCTCGAGCAGGCAGGTCTCGCACCCCAGTCCGAGGCGGACCGCGAGACGCTGATCCGCCGTGTCCACCTCGACCTGACCGGGCTCCCGCCCTCGGTGGCCGAGATCCAGGCCTTCCTCGCCGATGATCGGCCGGATGCGTACGAGCGCCTGGTCGACCGCGTTCTCCGGTCTCCCCACTTCGGGGAGCGGATGGCACAGGTCTGGCTCGACGCCGCTCGCTACGCGGACACCAACGGGTTCCACCACGACAATGTGCGCACCGGGTGGCCGTACCGGGACTGGGTGATCGAGGCGTTCCGGCAGAACATGCCGTACGACCGCTTCGTGACCGAGCAGATCGCCGGTGACCTTCTCCCCGACGCGAGCGTCGAACAGCGGATCGCGTCCGGCTTCTGCCGGATGCACAACATCAACGACGAGGGCGGAGCGATCGACGCGGAGTATCGCGTCGAGGCGCTCGCCGACCGGGTCGAGACGGTCGCTACGACGTTCCTCGGGCTGACGATGACCTGCGCGCGGTGTCACGACCACAAGTACGACCCGCTGACGCAGGACGACTACTACTCGCTGTTCGCGATCTTCGGCTCGATCGACGAGCGCGGCGTCTACTCGAACAACTTCGAGCAGGCGCGCGCCTACCCCGCACGCCTGATGTACGAGCCGCCGGGACTCGCCGCGGAGATCGCCGCCGCGCGGCAGGCGATGGCCTCCGCCGAGGCCGCGCTGGTCGACGCCCGACCTGCGGTCGAGTCGGAACTGCGCGAGGCCGAGCGCGCGCTGCGCGAGCGTTTCGGCATCGAGTGGGCCGACGCAGCCGTCGAATCCGTCGAGACGCGGACCGGCACGCCGGTGGAGCGCCTCGACGACGGGTCGTACCGCCTCGGCGGCCGTCCCGGGACCGAGACCTACACCTGGCGTCTCCGCACCGACGCGGTCGGGCTCCGCATGGTGCGCTTCGACGCCCTCGCCGATCCGTCGTTCCACGAGGGCCGGGTAGGCGTCGCCCCGAACGGCAACGCCGTCGTGTCGGGGTTCTCGGCGAGAGCGATCTCCAGGCGCGACCCGACGCGGACACAGGAGATCCGGTTCGTAGCGGGATTCGCGAGCCACGAGCAGCCGAACGGCGACTACGACCTGCGCAACGCGCTCGTCGGAGAGGGTGCTGGCTGGGCCCTCGAAGGACACGGCCCGCAGGGCGGTCGCACCGCGCTACTCGTCGCCGACGCTCCGTTCGGCTTCGAGGGCGGGACCGACGTCGAGGTCACGGTCGCCTGCGAGAGTCGCTTCCCCGAGCACATCCCGGGAAGGACCCGCGTCGCCCTCGCCCGGGCCAGCGACGACGTCGCCGAGGGGCTACCCGTCACCCGAACCGCGTGGTGGCTCGCCGGCGGTTTCCAGGAGAAGGACTTCCAGACAGCCTGGTCGAAGCTCCACGGCCCCGAGGCCATCCGCCGCCTCGACGTCGCACAGAAGTTCGGCAAGACGGGTTTCTCCCAGCGGTCCGACGCGGAGCAGGGCCCCGTCGCGCTGCGCGGTGAGCGCTCGGCGTTCTACTTCGCGACGGAGCTCCACGTGCCGACGGCGCGCGCCGTGCCGATCTCGCTCGGCAGCGACGACGCGATCCAGGTCTTCCTCGACGGCGAGCAGATCCACGCCAACGAAGCCCGACGCGCGGTGGCTCCGGACCAGGAGCGGCTGACGCTCGATCTCGACGCGGGCGCACACGTGCTCGTCGTCAAGGTCGTCAACGACGGCGGTCCGGGCGGGTTCTACGGTCGGATCGACGTCGCCGAGGGCGGGCCCGATCCACTCGATCCGCTGGCGTTCATTCCCCGGGGAGTGCGTGAACCAGCCGCCGACGCCGCGCTGATGCGTTCGTTCGGCAGCCGCTCCCCCACCTACCGGGCACTGGACGAAGCGCGCGCCGCTGCCGAGGCCGAAGTCACCCGGCTCGAGGGCGAGCGCGTCCCGGTCCTCGTGATGTCCGAGCTCGCCGAGCCGGTCCAACACCACGTGCTGACCCGCGGCCAGTACGACGCCCCCGATCTCGGACGCCCGGTGCAGCGACGGCCGCCCACGGCGCTCGGCGGCGCATTCCCGGAGGGCGCGCCGCACGATCGGCTGGGCTTCGCGCAGTGGCTCACCGCGGCGGACAACCCGCTGACCGCGCGCGTCCACGTCAACCGGCTCTGGGCGATGCTGTTCGGCACCGGGCTGTGCTCGACCCAGGAGAACTTCGGTCAGCAGGCCGAGTGGCCGAGCCACCCGGAGCTGCTCGACTGGCTCGCGCGGACGTTCATCCAGACCGGCTTCGACCAGAAGGCGCTGCTGCGTCGGATCATGACGAGTGCGGTCTACCGGCAGCAGGCCCAGGCGACGCCCGAGGCCCTGACGACCGATCCGGCGAACCGCCTGCTCTCGCACTTCCCGAGGCGGCGGCTCGCCGCCGAGTTCGTGCGTGACGTCGCGCTCGCCGCCGGCGGGCTCCTCGACGAACGCATCGGCGGACCGAGCGTGCGCCCCTACCAGCCCGAAGGGCTGTGGCGCGAGGTCTCGATCGGCGGCAGCTCGAACACGCAGGTGTTCAAGGCCGACGCCGGCTCGGACCTGTACCGCCGGAGCCTCTACACGTTCTGGAAGCGGACGTCGCCGAGCCCGCAGATGTCGACGTTCGACGCGCCGACGCGCGAGTTCTGCGTCGTCGACCGTGCGACGACGAACACGCCGCTCCAGGCGCTCGTGCTCTGGAACGACGTGCAGTTCGTCGAGGCCGCCCGGGCGCTCGCAACGCGGGTCCTGCGCGAGGCGGGCGACACCGGGTCCAGGATCGACCTGCTGTTCCGGCTGTGCACCGCACGGCGTCCCGGGCAGCGGGAGCGACAGGTCCTGACCGGCATGCTCGACGACTTCCTGGAGCGGTACCGCGGTGCCCCCGACGACGCGAAGGCTCTCGTCATGCAGGGCGAGTCCCCGGCCGCCGAGGACCTCGACGCCGTCGAACTGGCCGCGTGGACCATGCTCGGCTCCACCGTCCTGAGCCTGGACGAAACGCTGGTCCGCGATTGAGCAGCAGGAGGACACCCACGATGCACCCCATCCACGAACACCTGACGGACCTCAGCCGCCGGCAGTTCTTCGGCCGCAGCGCCGGAACCCTGTCCGGCGCCCTCGGCGCCACCGCGCTGTCCGACGTGCTCGGTCGCTCCGGGCCGAACGGCGGCGGCGCGCTCGGCCAGCCACACTTCCCGCCGCGGGCCAAGCGCGTCATCTACCTGCACATGATGGGCGCCCCGTCCCAGCTCGACCTCTTCGACTACAAGCCGAAGCTGCGCGAGCTCGCCGGACAGGACCTGCGGAAAATGCCAGGGGTCCAGAACAACCAGCGGATCACCGGCATGACGAGCGGCCAGGCGACCCTGCCGCTGGTCCCGTCCCGCTTCCGCTTCGACCGCCACGACAACGAGCAGGACGGCGCCTGGGTCAGCGAGCTCTACCCGTTCACCGGCCGACTCGCGAAGAAGCTCTGCATCGTGAAGACCGTCCACACCGAGGCGATCAACCACGAGCCGGGCGTCGCGTTCATGCAGACCGGCAGCCAGATCCCCGGCCGCCCGTCGTTCGGGTCGTGGCTGAGCTACGGCCTCGGCGCGCTCAACCGTGACCTGCCGTCGTTCGTCGTGCTGATCTCGATGGGCTTCGGCAACATGCAGGCGCTGTCGGCGCGCCTGTGGGGCAGCGGCTTCCTGCCGAGCGAGCACCAGGGCGTCCGGTTCCGGTCGGGCGAGGACGCGGTGCTGTTCCTGAACGATCCGCCCGGCGTCACGCGCGCCGATCGGCGGCGGATGCTCGACGCCGCGGCCGAACTCAACGAGGCCCAGTTCCAGCGGAGCATGGACCCGGAGGTCCGCACGCGGATCCAGCAGGCGGAGATGGCCTACCGGATGCAGATGTCGGTGCCCGAGCTCACCGATATCTCCGGCGAGGACGAGAAGACGCTGGAGATGTACGGGCCCGACGTCCACAAGCCCGGCTCGTTCGCACGCAACTGCCTGCTCGCGCGACGGATGGTCGAACGGGACGTCCGGTTCGTCCAGCTCTACCACCGGGGCTGGGACGCGCACGGCAACCTGCCCCGCGAGATCCGCCAGCAGTGCCTCGCGACCGACCAGCCGCAGGCGGCCCTCGTCGAGGACCTCGACCGGCGCGGCCTGCTCGAGGACACGGTCGTCGTCTGGGGCGGGGAGTTCGGTCGGACCGCCTACTGTCAGGGCGGCTACAGCGAGGAGACCTACGGTCGTGACCACCACGGGCGCTGCTTCACGATGTGGATGACCGGCGGCGGGATCCGCCCGGGCATCGTCCACGGCGAGACCGATGAGGTCGGCTACAACATCGCCCGCGACCCGGTGCACGTGCACGACCTGCACGCAACCCTGATGCGCGTGCTCGGCGTCGACCACGAGCGACTGACGTTCCGCTTCCAGGGTCGGGACTACCGGCTGACCGACATCGCCGGCCAGGTCGTGCAGCCCATCCTCGCCTGACCTGGGGCGCAGGCGCGGCGACCGCGCGCTTGCATCCACGGGCGCGGTGGCTTGTCGTGCGCGCACCCATGCGCGTCATCGAATGCACCCACCCCGACGAGGCCGCTGAACTCGTCGCCAACGACATCCTCGCAGCGCTCGCCAAGAAGCCCGACCTCGTGCTCGGGCTCGCGACCGGCTCGACGCCGATCGGCATCTACGAACGCCTGGTCCGCGCCCATCGGGAGGATGGCGTCGACTTCTCGCGGGTGCGGACGTTCAACCTCGACGAATACATCGGCCTGTCGGCGGAGCACCCGCAGAGCTACCGGATGTTCATGCGGGAGCACCTGTTCGACGGGATCGACCTGGCCCCCGAGCAGTCGCGCTTCCCCCCGACCGACGACCACGACCTGCAGGCGGCGTGCGCCGGTTTCGAGGCGGCGATCCGCGAAGCTGGCGGCATCGACATCCAGATCCTCGGCATCGGCGCGAACGGCCACATCGGCTTCAACGAACCGACGTCCTCGCTCGCGTCCCGCACGCGCGTGAAGACGCTGACCGACAAGACGCTGCACGACAACGCGCGCTTCTACGAGGAGGGCGAGGTCCAGCCGCAGCTCGCCACGACGATGGGGATCGGCACGATCCTCGACGCGAAGCGCATCGTGCTGCAGGCCTTCGGCACCAAGAAGGCCCAGGCGGTCCGCGCGTCGGTCGAAGGCCCGATCTCGAGCTTCTGCCCGGCCAGCGCGCTGCAGATGCACCCGTCGGTGACGATGTACGTCGACCCGGCGTCCGCGTCGATGCTGACCATGCGCGACTACTACCGCCGCGTCCGCGAGAACGAGCGCAGCCTCGACGAACTCGGGTTCCGCTGAGAGCCGGCGCGCTGCCGGCGCGCGAGGGCGTCAGCGGTCGAGGAACCGCTCGGCTACGGCGATCACCTCGTCAACGGTGATGCGCTTCATGCACTCGTGGTGCCCGAGCGGGCAGCTCTTCAGCTGGCACGGCACGCACTCGAGTTCGGTCTTCTGGATCACGACCTGATCCTCGAGCGCGTAGTTCGTGTAGCGGGGATCGTTCGGCCCCATCAGGCAGACGATCGGCACGTCGAACGCGAGCGCGATGTGCCGCGGCCCGGTATCGGTCGTGATCATCAGGCTGGCACGTTCGCACAGAGCCTTCAGCCAGCCGAGCGGCAGGGCCGGGGCGATCGCCGCGGGGACCCCACCGGCGCCGTCCGCGATCTTCTGGACCAGCTCGAACTCCTTGGGACCGGACAGCAGGATCGGCACCGTGTCGGGGCGCTCCGCGAAGTGGCGCGCGACGGCCGCGAAGCGCTCCGGCAGCCAGAGCTTGGATGCGCCGTACGACGCCCCGGCGGTGATCAGCACGATCCGCCGACCGTCGTCGAGGCCGCGTTCGGCGAGCCAGCCGGATATCCCCTGCCGGTCCGAGTCGGCGAGCGGCAGCCGCGGACGCTCCGGGCCCGGCGGCAGACCGGCATGGTCGAGCAACTTCTCGTAGTAGAGCGGCATCGGATCAGGGATCCGTCGCGGCCCGTGACGCCTGAACCAGCGCCGGCCCTTCTGCGCGCGCGGACCACTGGTGATCAGTGCCGAGCGACCCTGGCGCCAGCCGATCCGCCGCGGCACGCCGGCGAGGAAGGGCACGAGCGCGGTCTCCAGCGAGTTCGGCAGGATGATCGCGAGGTCGAAACGGCCCGCGCGGACTTCCCCGACACGGGCGCGGAGATCCGGAAGGTTGCTGATCTTCGGCGCATCGAGAATCTCGTCGAAGTAGCCGGCGCCATTCGCCATCTCCCGCAGGTAGGGGCGCACGGCGAGCGTGATCCGGGCATCGGGGTGGGCCGCCCGGATGCGCTCGAGCGCCGGACCAGCCATCACGTAGTCCCCGACCCAGTTCGGGGCACGGACGTAGAGCCTCTCGATCACCGCCACCACCCGCGAACGTCTACGGGATCGGGACCGCTGCCACAACAGGAGGTGTCCACCCGGGCTCCGGCTGCTACAGTCCCGCGCTGTCCAATCCAACTCCACGCCCGCCTGGCGGGCCCGAATCACGGGACCTACGCATGGTCGCCGAGCAGATCCTGCAGCGGCTCGAAGCCGAGTTCGACAGCCCCCCCGAGCAGATCCGAGCGGTCGCAGACCTCCTCGCTGCCGGAGCCTCCCCCGAGTTCGTCGCGCTGTTCCGGCGCGACGAGACCGGAGATCCCGGAGAGGAGCGGGTCCAGGCGATCGCCGAGCGACTCCGGTTCCTGTCCGAGCTGGAGGCGCGGAAGACCCTTCTTCTCGAGCAGGCCGCCACGCGTGGTCCCGACGTCGAGGAACTGTGCGCGCTGTTGAAGGACAGCGTCGACCAGGACCTCCTCGACGACGTCGACCACTACCTGCGACCGCACGAGCACAAGGCCGAAGCCCAGGTCGAGCGCCTCGGCCTCGGAGCGCTCGTCGATCGAATCCACCGGCACGACCTCGACGGCAAGACGCCGCAGGAGGTCGCGGCCGGCTTCGTGCGCGCGGACGAGGAGGGCGTCGCGGACGCCGACCAGGTCCTCGCGCAGGTGGTGCTGGCGCTCGCCGAGCGCTACGGCGAGGACCCGAGCCTGCGCGCCCGCATCCGCGGCGAACTGGCCCGCGGACTGCTGACCGCCGAAGCCCGCGCGAAGCCGCCGAAGAAGGACAAGTCGAAGACCCACAAGGCACGCGTGCCCGACGACTTCGCCGCAGGCATCGAAGAGCAGCCGGCTGACGCCCCGACGACCGAGCAGGCGGAAGCCGAGGCCGATCTGGCCGATGCCGCGGACTCGGCGCCGGCGCCGGCCGACGCGGACGCTCCGGAGCACGCGACGGCAACCGAAGAGGCCGTCGCAGAGCCGGCAACCGAGACCGCGGAAGCCCCCGACCAGCCTCCGTCGGCGCCGTTCGGCGACGCTGGCGAGGAAGGCTCGACGGGTCCCGAGGGCCCGACGGCGGACGCGCCTGACGCCCCGGCCACGGATGCCGAGGCCGCCGAGGCCGCCGAGGCCGGAGGAGACGTGGAGGCGACCGCCGACGGCGATGCAGGTGCCGACGCCGAGGGCTCCGAGTCATCGGACCCGACGTCCGCCGACGTCCGCCCTGCCCGCGGCAAGCGCGGCAAGCGCGGCGGCAAGGGCACGAAGAGCGCCGGGAAGGGCGGCCCGAGGGTCGACCAACTGCTCGGCATCCGCGAACCGGTGCGCCGGATTCCGGCCGGCCAGATGCTCGCGCTGCGCCGCGCCGAGCGCGAGGGGCTGCTCCAGCTCAAGCTCGTCCTGCAGCCGGGCCGCGAGCTCGAGCTGTTCCGCGAGCGCTTCTCGCCGGACGTCGATCCGGAGTCGCCGCTGGGCCGGTTCCTCGACCTCGTCTACGGCCACGCCTACGACACCTACGTCCACCGTCCCTGCGAGCAGACGGTCCGCCACCACATCAAGGAGAAGGCAGACCGCGAGACGGTGCGCGCGTTCACGCGTTCGCTCCGCTCGCAGCTGATGGCGCCGGTCGTCGAGGGCCAGGCCGTCGGTGCGCTGCGCGTCGCCGGCCGGACGGCTTGGCTGGCGATCCTGGCGGCCGACGGTTCGACCAAGACCAAGCTCACGCTGGCGATCCCCGAAGGCGCCGAGGCGCGCGCCGAGCTCGTCCGCACGCTGGCCGAGGCCATCCAGACCGAGAAGCCGGCCGTGCTGGGCCTTCCGCACGGTCGCCGCGAGACGGCGGCCCGCGACCTCGCGCGCGAAGTGATCGGCGCTCTGTCCGAGACCGAGCCGCCGCTCCTCGCGCCCGTCGACGAGACGGCTGCGGTCGTGTGGGCGACCAGCCCGCAGGCCCGTCGCCGCCACGCGCACAGCGACACCGGCATGCGGACCACGCTCAGCCTGGCGCGTCGCCTCCGCGACCCGCTGTTCGAGCTGATGCGTGTCGAGCCGCGCGGACTCGGGCTGGGCCAGAACCTGACCGAGGTCCACCAGGGCATGCTGAAGCGTCAGCTCGACGCGACGCTGTCGTCCTGCCTCGCGGTGATCGGCATCGACGTCAACCGCGCCGATGCGACGCTGCTCGGGCGCGCCCCGGGCGTCAGCAAGGACCTCGCGAAGGCCATCGTCCAGGACCGCGTCGCGAACGGCTCGTTCGCGACCCTGGAGGACCTGAAGCGCGTCCCGGGCATCGACGACGCGACGTTCGTCCGGGTGGCCGGCTTCCTCCGCGTCCAGGGTGGCACCGACCCCCTCGACGCGACCGGAGTCCCGCCGGAGAACCGACCGCTGGTCGCCAGGATCGCCGAGCGCATGGGCGTCGAGCCGGGCGCCGTCCTCGGCTCGGACCTCCGCGGCGTGCGCATCGACGACGTCCGCGACGAGGAGTTCGGCTTCCTCCGCGTCCGGGACACGTTCGACGCGCTGAGGCGCGGTGCGAACGATCCACGCGGCAGTCTCGAGCCGGTCCGCAACCCTGGCGTCCAGACGTTCGCCGACCTCCGCCTGGACCAACAGGTCGAAGGCAGGATCACGAACATGGCCGACTTCGGGGCGTTCATCGACCTCGGCGTCGGCCAGGACGGCCTGCTCCACATCTCCCAGATCCCGGGCTCCAGGCTCCGGGATCCGGCGCGCATCCTGCGGGTGGGCGAGGTCGTGCAGGTCTTCGTCGTCCACCTCGACGAGTCCGGCCGCAAGATCGGCCTCTCGATGCACAAGCCGCGCCACGTCGCCGAGGGTCGGCCGGCCACGCTCGGCGAACGCATGGGCGGTCGCGGCGGCAGGGGCGGAGGCGGCGGCCGCGGGCGGCGCGATGCCCCCGAAGTCCAGACTCGCGCGGCTCGT
>JAQCBR010000099.1 GCA_027621295.1 Planctomycetota bacterium | reverse complement strand
GAGCCTGTGGCCCGATAGGGCCACTGGCTCGACCGCAGCCGCTTCGCTGTTGCCCGGCCAACAACTGATCATCTGTCGACCGAAGGTCGACAGATGATCAGAACCAGTCCGGCGCGTCCTCCGGCTCGAGGCCCATCGCCTCGAGGATCAGGCCCTGCACGTAGTCGGGCTCGATGCTGAACTCCTTCAGCGTCTCGTAGCAGGAGCCGGCGCGCACCGACATCGCGGCGATCGCGAGATGCTCGGGGATCACTTCCTTGCCGCCGAGCGCCTGCGCGGTCTCGCGCGCGCGCTCGAACACCGTGTGCACGTGGCGGTTGAACGGGTTGTCGTCGTAGACCTCGGCTTCGCGGGGCAGCGACTGCACGTAGCCCGAGAACATGTCCGGATCGACGTTCAGGTCCTTGAAGATGTGGTGCAGGCAGGTGCTCTCGTCGAGCGTCAGCCCGTAGATCAGGTGGCCCGTCGCGACCGATTCGTCGCCGAGCTGCTTGGCGAGCTCTTCCGCCACCTGGATGGCCTTCTTGGCCTTGTCGGAGAAGTCTTCGAACATGGGCTTGCGGGCGGAGAATGGTAACGGCGACCGGCCCGGAGGAAAGCCCGGGAACGGCCCGGAGGCCCGAGGATCCGCTCTCTCGGGGCCAGAACCCCGATCCAGAGGCCCTCGCGGCGGCCCGATCAGCTCTGGCGAGCCTTGCGACGGGCGACGCGCCGCTCCCGGCGCTCCTTCGCCTCGGCGAAGCGCCGCTCCTCCTCGACCGTCTCCGGCACGACCGCCGGGACGGGTCTCGGGGTCCCGGTGTCCGGGTCGAGCGACACGAACGTCAGGTAGGCCGAGACCACGTGGCTGCGCTGCCCGCTCGCGCGGTGCTCGCTCCACATCTTGACCCCGACCTCCATCGACGTCCGATGCGCGTAGTTCACCGACGCCTTGATCGACAGCACTCCACCGACGCGGACCGGCCGGTGGAAGTCGACGCTGTCGACGCTCGCGGTGACCACCGGCGTCTGCGCGTGGCGGCCCGCCGCGATCGCCGCACAGATGTCGATCCAGTGCATCACGCGCCCGCCCATGATGTTGCCGAGCGGGTTGGCGTCGTTCGGGAAGACGATCTCGGTCATCTCCGTCTTCGAGGCGGAGACGGGACGTCCCGGTTGGTTGGATTCGGTCAACGGTTCTGGCGGGGCAGGAGTTCGATGGCGGGCAGGTTCCGATCCAGTTCGACGGGCGTGAGGCGGACCGGTCCCTCGACCTCGTAGAGCAGGGCCAAGCCCTTTTCCATCGGGTAGACGCCGAGGAACACCTCGTCGACCTCGAACGGCTGACGCTGGTGGACGCCGAGGTTCGCGTCGAGGTAGCCGAGCCACTGGCCGGCCACGTTCTCGACGCGGTAGCGTCGGACCGGCAGCACCGGGTCTTCGATCTCGAGCAGGAGCACGCGACCCAGGGCGCTGCCCGCATGATCGCACGCCTCGAACCTCGCCACCTCACGCACGGCGCGCGGCGCGAGCGGGTCGGGACGGAGCGGGGCCGAACAGCCGAGGACGATCCCTGGAACCAGGGTCAGGAACGCGCGGACCTTGCGCATGCAGGCCGAGGACTCTAGCCGATCGACTGCGCCCACCCCACCGGCAGTCCGCCCGCGCCGCGGTGGCGCCACCGTGTCGTGGACCGCACAATGCCCGACCTGGAATCCGACGGCGCCGACCACGCGCGACCGCCCGGATCGATCGCCCCGAGCAGCCGAGACCCAGCGCCATGTACGACTCCGTGAAGACCCGCCTCCAGAAGGAACTCGACGAGATCCGCGACGCCGGCCTGTTCAAGGCGGAGCGCGTGATCGTCAGCCCGCAGGGCGCGCGGGTCCGCGTCGGCGACGCCGACCTGCTGTGCATGTGCGCGAACAACTACCTGGGTCTGTCCAGCGATCCGGCGCTGATGGAAGCGGCCAAGCACACGATCGACACGCACGGACTCGGCCTGTCGAGCGTCCGCTTCATCTGCGGGACGCAGGACATCCACAAGGACCTGGAGGGACAGCTCGCGCGCTTCCTCGGCAAGGACGACGCGATCCTCTACATCTCCTGCTGGGATGCGAACGGCGGCCTCTTCGAGACGCTGATGGGGCCGGACGACGCGATCATCAGCGATGAGCTGAACCACGCGTCGATCATCGACGGCATCCGGCTGAGCAAGGCCAAGCGGTTCCGCTACAAGAACTGCGACATGGCCGACCTCGAGCGCTGCCTGCAGGAAGCGCAGGGCGCGCGCTCGCGGCTGATCGCCACCGACGGCGTGTTCAGCATGGACGGCTACCTGGCGCCACTCGACCAGATCTGCGACCTCGCCGACAAGTACGACGCGATGGTCATGGTCGACGACAGCCATGCGACGGGCTTCGTCGGTAAGACCGGGCGGGGCACCCCTGAACACTTCGGCGTCGCCGATCGTGTGGACATCATCACGACGACGTTCGGCAAGGCGCTCGGCGGGGCGTGCGGCGGCGCTACCGTCGCCCACCAGGAGATCGTCGACCTGCTGCGCCAGCGCTCGCGCACCTACCTGTTCTCCAACACCGTCCCGCCGGCCGTCGTCGGCGCGGTGCAGGCCTGCCTCGGCCGCCTCGAGGCGACGACCGAACTCCGCGACAAGCTCGAGTCGAACACGCTGCGCTTCCGCGAAGCGATGACCGCGGCAGGCTTCGAGATCAAGCCGGGCATCCACCCGATCTGCCCGATCATGCTCGGCGACGCGCGCCTCGCGAACGAGATGGCGACGCGCCTCCTCGACGAGGGCGTCTACGTGATCGGCTTCTCCTACCCGGTCGTACCGAAGGGCCTGGCCCGGATCCGCGTGCAGATCAGCGCCGCCCACGAGCCGTCCGACATCGACTTCGCGGTCGCGGCTTTCACCAAGGTCGGCCGCGACCTCGGCGTCCTCGGCTGAGCCACAGGCCGTGCGCATCCTCGGCGAACTCGCGATCCTCTGCCTGGGGATCGCGGTGGTGATGGTCGCGGGCCGCGGCCTGACTCCGATCGCTCCCGCGTTGGGCGGAATCCTGCGCGCGCTCTTCCATCCGATCGTCCTCCTGCTGCTGGCCGCGCTCTTCGTGCTGTTCCGACTCGGCCGGGCTCGACGCGCGAAATCCGGGGCGACCGGCTCCGGCGAAGGTGCGTCCCGCGAACAGCGCCTATGATGCGGGGCCGCCCCGCGCTCCTCGACGCATGAAGCCACCCGACCTCGAACTCCTCCGCAAGTCCGGCCAGATCTCCGCCCGCGCCCGCGAACACGGCAAGGCGATGATCGTGCCGGGTGCCAAGCTGCGGACGATCGCCGAGGAGGTCGAGGAGATGATCCTGGACCTGGGCGGCAAACCGGCGTTCCCGGCCCAGCTGTCGCGGAACCACATCGCCGCGCACTACTGCTCGTCGCCGACCGACGAAACCGAGGTCCAGCCGGGAGACATCATCAAGCTCGACCTCGGCACGCACGTCGACGGCTACGTCACCGACAACGCGGTCACCGTCGACCTGCAGGGTGGGCCGAACTCTGCTCTGGTCGCGGCCTCGGCGATGGCGCTCGAGAACGCGATCGCCGTGATGGGCCCCGGCGCATCGATCACCGAGATCGGCGAGCGCATCGAATCGACGATCAAGACGTTCGGCTTCACCCCGGTCTACAACCTGACCGGGCACGGTGTCGCGCGCTACGTGATCCACTGCAGCCCGAGCATCCCGAACTACCCGGACCCGAAAGCGCCACGGCTGCGGCCGAACCAGACGATCGCCTGCGAGCCTTTCGCATGCGACGGCCGCGGCTACATCGACGAAGAGGGCGCGGCCGAGGTGTTCGGGCTCGCGCGGAAGCCGAAGCCGAAGGACAAGCTCCCGCCCGACATCCAGGAGGCGGTCGATGCCACGGACGGGTTGCCGTTCGCGCGGCGGACCCTGCTGCGCCACCTCCCCGACCCGAAGCGCGTCGAGGAGGCGCTCCGCCTGCTGAAGCGCGCCAAGCTGCTCCGCTCTTACCCGCCGCTCTGCGAGCGGAAGGGCGTCCGCGTCGCGCAGACCGAGCACACGATCTTCATCTCGGAGACCGGCGCCGAGGTGCTGACGATGCTGCGCGACACGCCGGTGACCGCGCCGGCGACCGCATCCGAGAGCCGCGCGTCGTCCTGACGCCGGCCTTCCGGCGGGTCAGGCGCTTTCTGCGCCCCGTCGCGATCGGGTGACATTTCCGCGGCAGGCCCCGCGTTCGCGGAGTCCCGGGGGTCCCGCGCCTCCGGGAGAACCCGGAGGCCTACCCCATGACCAAGGAACATCCGGTCGTCCTGCTGACGACCGACTTCTCCCCCGCTGCGGCGCGAGCCTACGAGCCCTGCGTCGAGTTCGCGCGCCGGCTCGGTGCCCGCATCCTCCTGGCTCACGTCGTCGAGGTGGCCGTCATCGCGCCGCACGGAGCTCCGCTCGCCCCGGCCCAGCTCCCGCCCGACACGACCCGTACCGTCGAGCAGGCGCGCGCAGACCTCGAGGAGGCGGCAGCCCTGCTCGGCCCCGACGTCGTCGTGGAGACAGACCTCGAGGTCGGAGCCGACGTCGCGGGGGCGATCCTGCGGATGGCGGAGAACCACCACGTCGACCTGATCGCGCTGTCGACCCACGGCCGCACGGGACTCCGCCGCCTCGTGCTGGGCAGCGTCGCGGAGACGGTGGTCCGACGCGCGACCCTGCCGGTGCTGACGTTCCCACCCGCTGCGTAGCGCGAGCGGGAGACGCCGCGCTTCAGGCCTTCGCGCGGCGCGCCTCGTCGAGGATCTGCTCGGCGAGACGGTCGGCGGCCACGTTCGGCGACACGCCGTCCTGATCGGACAGCGTCCACACTTCCTTCAGCGCCTGTGGGATCCGCTCGATCTTCTGCAGCGCGGCATCCTGGTCGTAGCCGCCTTCGCGGAACTCGACCGAGACGTTGATGATGCCGCCCGCGTTGATCACGTAGTCCGGCGCGTAGAGCACGCCGCGCTTCGCGAGCTCGGCGCCGTGGCGCCCCTCGTGGAGGACGTTGTTCGCTGCACCCGCGATGATCTGGCAGCGGAGCTTGTCGATGCTCTCGTCACGGATCACCGCACCGAGCGCACAGGGCGCGAACACGTCGCACTCGACGCCGAGGATGTCGTCCAGCGAGCACGCGGTCACGCCGAGCTGGTCGACCATCGCCTGGACCTTCTCTTCGTGGATGTCGGCGATCGTCACCTTGGCTCCCGCTCGGACGAGCCGCTCGACGAGCGCGCCACCGACCGCGCCGACACCCTGGACCGCAACCGTCCGACCCTCGAGGTCGTCCGAGCCGAATCGCCAGCCGCAGGCTGCGCGAACGCCGAGGAACACCCCGTAGGCGGTGTAGGGCGACGGGTTGCCCGAGCCACCGTCCTCGCGAGACAGGCCCGTCACGTGGGAGGTCGCGCGCCGGCAGATCTCGAGGTCGGGGATGCCGATGTTCACGTCCTCGGCAGTGATGTATTTGCCGCCGAGCGACTCGACGAAGCGCCCCATGGCCAGGAACAGCGCCTCGGACTTGATCTGCTTGGGATTGCCGATGATCACCGACTTCCCGCCGCCGAGGCCCGTCTGGGCGACAGCAGACTTGTAGGTCATCCCCTTCGACAGGCGCAGCACGTCGGTCAGCGCGTCGTCCTCCGACGCGTAGGGCCACATCCGCATGCCCCCGAGCGCAGGCCCGAGGGTCGTGTCGTGGACCGAGATGAGTGCGTGCAGTCCAGAAGCCGGGTCCTTGGCGCGAACGACGCGCTCGTAGCCCTCGACCGGGATTTCTGTGATCTCCATGGAACTCCTGGATTCAGCGGAACGCGGGGCGCGGCGCCCGGGAAAGGGGCCTCTGCCGCGATTCTGGGGGCGAGGACTATAGGGCCGGTCTGAGTCATCCGCCATCCGGCAACGCGACCGCGTCCCGGTCGTTTCGCCCTCGTCCCCGGACGATCGGTGCAGCAAACTGCAGCGGCAAACGGGCGACTTGGGTTCGACCGAGGACATCCTCCCGATGCAGCGGGCGCCACGGGCGACCGAACGTGGAATCCAGTCCGCGATCGGCGATCGTCAGGTTCCGCGCCGCGGGCGTCCGATGGAAGGGACCGGGGCCGGCCCACGAGTCGCCCTGATCTCGCCGCCTCCGGATGACCTACCCGTTCCGCAACGTCGTCTTCCTCAGCCAACGGGTCCCGCACCCGCCGGACCGGGGCGACCGCATCTCCACGAGCCACCTGCTCCGGCACTTCCGCGAGGTGGGCTGCCGAGTCCGGATCGGGTGCTTCGCCGAGGACGACCGCGACGAGCGGTCCGCCGAGGAGCTCCGCTCGTTCGCGGCCGAGGTCTGCTGCCCCAGGATCGATCCCGGACGACGTCGGATCACGAGCCTCCGCGGGCTGCTGACCGGTGAACCGCTGACGCTGCCCTACTTCCGCCATCGGGAGCTCCAGCGCACGGTCGGCCGATGGATGCGAGAGGATCCACCGGACCTGGTGTTCCTGTACTCGTCGTCGATGGGCCAATACGTCGAGGCCTACCCGACACCGCTCCGCGTGATGCACTTCGCCGAGCTCGATTCGGACAAGTGGGCCCAGTACGCGGCGAAGAGCGGGCCGGCCGGGCGATTCATCTACGGGCGCGAGGCACGGAAGCTGCTCGCCTACGAGCAGCGGATCGCGCGTGCGTTCGACGCATCGCTGGTCGTGTCCGACGTCGAGCGCGGGCTCTTCCGGAAGCTCATCCCTGACGTCGACCCGGTGGTGATCCCGAACGGCGTCGAGGTCGAGCACTTCACGTCCGCCGGCGACACGCGCCGTGAACCGCACACGGTCGTGTTCACCGGCGTGATGGACTACGAGCCGAACGTCGACGGCGTGCTGTGGTTCGCCGAAGCGTGCTGGCCGACGCTGCGCGCCGAGTTCCCGGGCGCACGCTTCCTCGTGGTCGGCAACCGCCCGAACGCGGCGATCCAGGCGCTCGACGGACGGAACGGAATCACCGTGACCGGTTTCGTCGAGACGACGCCCCCCTACTTCGACCGGGCGACGGTGGCGATCGCGCCGCTCCGGCTCGCGCGCGGCCTGCAGAACAAGGTCCTGGAGGCGATGAGCATGGGACTCCCGGTCGTCGCGACGCAGAAGGCGGCGCAGGGGCTCGGCTCCGTGCCGGCCGACACGCTGAGCGTCGCCGACGACCCCGCAACGATCACCGCCGAGGTCCGACGACTCTGGCACGATGCCGCCGAAGCGCGCGCGACCGGACAGCGCGCGGCGGCGTTCGTGCGCGAGCACTTCCTGTGGTCGCACATGTTCGCGCGCCTCGACGACGCCCTCGACCGCGCGGCGGCAGCACGGCGATGAACACCCCGGACCCTCGTCGCCTCGGCAAGGCTGCGCTCGCCCTCGCGGCCGTCTGGGTCCTCGCGTTCGTCGCCGTCGCGTTCGCCCGGATGGGACATCCGTTCGAGCTCGACTGGATGGGCGGAGCATTCGTCGACCACGTGTGCCGCATCCTCGACGAGGAGCCGCTGTACTGCGCGCCGTCCGCCGACTACGTGCCTTTCCTCTACGCGCCGCTGTACTTCTACGCGTCGGCCGGTGTTGCGACGGTCGTCGGCGAGGGCTTCGTCCCGCTCCGGATCGTCGCGTTGACGTCGACGCTCGGCATCCTCGCTCTAGCCGCGTTCTGGGTCCGGAGGCGCACGGGATCCAACGCCGCCGCAGCCGTCGCGGTCGGTGTCCACGCCGGCTGCTACTTCCTGGTCGACACCTACTACGACGCGGCGCGCGCCGACTCGGCGTTCCTGGTCCAGGCGCTCCTGGCGCTCGTGCTGCTCGACCTCGGGAAGTCTTGGCGGACGGCGGCCGTCGCCGGCGTCGTCCTGGTGTCCGCCTACCTGACCAAGCAGACCGCGATGGTCCTCGCTCCGCCGTTCGCGATCGCCGCAGCGATCCGTTCGCCGCGGCGCGGCCTCGTGTTCGGGCTCGTCTTCGCCGCTGTCTGGCTGCTCGCGACGTCAGCTCTCGACGCTGCGACCGACGGCTGGTTCTCGTTCTACACGTGGGATCTGCCGCGCCACCACCAGTACGACTGGAACATCGCGGTCGACGCGCTGTGGATCGACTTCCGGCCGCTCTGGCCGCTGTTCGGCCTCGGCGTGTGGCTTCTCGTCTCCCGACTCCGTCACGGTGAGGTCCGGAGCGTCCTCCACGACGGCGCTTGGGCGGGCGGACTCATCCTCGCGGCGCTGTCGTCCCGCGCCCATCTCGGCGGCGCGGTCAACGTGCTCGCCCCCGGCGTGCTGGCGTTCGGGCTGATCGGCGCGCTGTGCTGGGCCGAAGCGCTGCGCCGAGGTGGACGCGCGGCGCGCGTGGTCCCGGGCGTCCTGGTCCTCCAGCTCGCCGGCCTCGCGATCGATCTCGAGGACCGCGACGTGCGCCACGCCCCCCGCCTCGTCGACCCGACCCGCTACGTCCCGACGGACGCGGACCGCGAGGCCGGCGAACGCATCGTCGCGATGCTACGCGAAGCCAATGGCGACGTGCTCGTGCCCTGGCACGGCTACCTGCCGCGGATGGCCGGCAAGCGCGGCGGCGCCCATCTGATGGCCCTGATCGACCTCGAGACCGAGCGCAGCGGCCGCCCGGAGGTCTGGGAGGCGCTGCACGCGGAGTTCCTCGAGTCCGCGCGCACGCGCGATGCGGCGCTGGTCCTGCTCGACGCGGACCTCGGCGAGGCCAAGTACCGGCTCGGCTCCCTCGTCTACCCGGGCTACGCCGTCGAGCCGAAGCCGCTGTTCAGCGGTGATTCCGAGCGAGACATGTTCCAGCCGGTGCTCGGGCTGCGCACGCGCCCGACGACCGTCTGCCGCCGGGCCGGGCGCTGATCCGGCACGCGGACGCCGTCACTCGCTGGCGGGGACCATCCGGTAGATCCGGCCGTCGAAGCAGAGCAGCAGCAGTTCACCGTCCGGTTCCTCCGCGTAGGACGCGATCGGCGCCTTCGCCTTGCCGAGGACGTGGACGCGATGCTCGCCCTCGTCGCGATCCTCGTGCACCGCCCAGGTGCTCATGAACGCGAAATCGCCGTAGACGTATGCGCCCTGGAGCGCCGGCAGCGCCGTGCCGCGGTAGACGTAGCCACCGGTCACCGACACACCTTCGCGGTGGTTGTATTCGGCGACGGGGTCGAGAAGGCCCTGCTTCTCGTCCGCGCTCCGCGTGGTCCCGGCCGGGAAGTCGTGCAGCCCTTCGGTGATCGGCCATCCGTAGTTGCCGCCACGGACGATGCGGTCGACCTCTTCCCAAGTGTTCTGGCCGACGTCCGCGCACCAGAGATCCCCGTTCTCCCGGTCGAAGCTCATCCGCCACGGGTTGCGGAGTCCGTAGGCCCAGATCTCGTCGCAGGCATCCTCGACGCCGACGAACGGATTGTCGGCGGGCACGCTGTACGGCGCTGCCGCCGTCGCCTTCCGGACGTCGACGCGGAGGATCGCGCCGAGCAGCGTCTTCAGGTTCTGACCATTGCCGCCGCGGTCGTCCGCGGCGCCGCCATCGCCGAGCGCTATGTAGAGCATCTCGTCCGGCCCGAAGACGATGGTGCCGCCGTTGTGGTTGCCCCACGGTTGCTCGACACGCATCACCACGAGCTCGCTCGCCGGGTCGATGATCGGGCCCGCGTCGCTGTCGGACACGGTCAGGCGCGCGACGACGCCTTCACGCGTGACGCGCCGCCCCTCGCCGCCGGTCTTGTGCGAGTAGTAGATGAAGACGTGCCGGTTGTCTTCGCCGTAGCCCGGCGCGAACGCGAAGCCGAGCAGACCCTCCTCGTTGTGCCCGCCGTTGCCCGGATGGAAGCAGCGATCGGAGAAGTCGAGGACGAGGTGGCGGGCGTTCGACTCGGCGTCGCTCGGCACGCGGACGATCCTGCCGTTCTGCTCGACGACCCAGTACTGGCCCGGGTCGCTCGGATGGTGGTCCAGGTAGACCGGCCGATCGAACTTCTCCTGGTTCGGGAAGGCGTCGACGTAGGCGACGCGCAGCACAGAGTCGGTGTCGTCCTGGGCGACGACCGCCGGAGACACGAGGAGCGGGAGGAAAGCGGTCAGTGCGAGCTTGGAGCGGTGCATGGGGAGATCTCGTCGCGGGGCTTCGCGGGCCGGTGCCGGCCGGACGCGGATCGTAGGCGCGGGCGCCGACGACGCGAGCCCGGACGCGTGGCGGTCGGGCGCGGCGCGGCGTATCGTCCGGCACGTGATCCGGATCCAAGGCCTGCGGAAGTGCTACGGGGAGTTCGTCGCGGTCGACGGGCTCGACCTGGATGTCCGCGCAGGTGAGGTGCTCGCCCTGCTCGGCCCGAACGGCGCCGGCAAGAGCACGACCGTGAAGTGCCTGGTCGGCCTGCTCCGGCCGGACTCCGGGAGGATGACGATCGCCGGGCACGACGCCGTGCGCGAGCCCCAGGCCGCGCGCCGCGCGCTCAGCTACGTTCCCGAACTCGCCCGCGTCCACGACGCGCTGACGCCTCGCGAATACCTGCGGCTGAAGGGGCGACTCTTCGATCTGACCGAGGAAGCGATCGACGCCGGCACCCGACGACTCCTCGACGGCTTCGGCATCGGCGGCCGCATCGACGACGCGATGGTCGGCTTCAGCAAGGGGATGGCCCAGAAGGTCGCGCTGTGCGCCGCGCTGCTCCCGGAGCCGCGCGCGCTGGTCCTCGACGAACCGCTGTCCGGACTCGACGTCGAGACGACGATGGTGGTCAAGGAGGTGCTGCGGACGTTCGCAGCCCGCGGCGGCACCGTCCTCTACTGCAGCCACATGCTCGACGTGGTCGAGAGCGTGGCCGACCGGGTCGCCGTCCTCGACCAGGGCCGCCTCCTGGCCGTCGGCAGCCTCGAGGAGCTCAGGGCCGGCGCCGGCGCCGGCGCGGACACGAAGCTCGAGGCGCTGTTCCGCACGCTGACGCACGCGGCCGACCCGGCCGCCCGGGCGGAGGCGATCCTCGGCCCAGCCCAGCCGTGACCCCCGGGCGATCCATCTGCCCCAGGTCCGCAAGCTCCGGCGCCGAAACGCCGATGACACCGGCATGACGCCGCTGGCCCGAGCCCTCACCCTCCTCTCGCTCGCACTCGCCGGCTGCGGACCGGCCCCCCGGGCCGAGGACGATGTCCTCGCGCGCTTCGAGGCGTTCGAGACCGCACTTCGTGCGGACGACGTGGAGGCACTGTTCGACCTCGTGACGCGGGACTCTCTGCCCGCGCTCGAGGCGATCCAGCCGGGGGCGGCGCGTCGACGCGGCCCGCTCCGCGTCGACTCGGTGGACCTGCGCGACCCGTCCCGGGGCGAGGTCCAGGCCTGCGAGGAGGACGGCGACGGCGCGACCTTCGTCCTGGTCCGCGAGGCCGGCACGTGGCGCGTCGACCTGGTCGAGAGCGTCGCGACGACCCACGGCACGGTGCCCGGCGAGCCGTCGATCACCCCGTCCGGACTCGAGCCCGCACAAATCGATCGAATCCGGAACGGACTCGGCGAAGGCCTGGATTAGTCTGCGGCGCGCCCTAGAGGCGTCCGCTGAATCCATGACCGAAGTGCTGAAGACCCTGATCCTCGGCTCGGGTCCGGCTGGCTACACCGCCGCGATCTACGCCGCCCGCGCCAACCTCGAGCCCGTCGTCCTCGCCGGCAACCAGCCTGGTGGCCAGCTGACGATCACCTCCGACGTCGAGAACTACCCGGGTTTCCCCGAGGGAGTCATGGGGCCGGAGATGATGGAGATGTTCCGCAAGCAGGCGGAGCGCTTCGGCACCAAGGTGTTCTTCGAGATGGCCGAGAAGGTCGACTTCTCGCAGCGCCCGTTCAAGGTCTGGTCGAACGCCGACAAGGTCTACGAGGCCGAGACGATCATCATCGCGACCGGCGCGTCGGCGCTCTACCTCGGCCTCGAGAACGAGCAGAAGCTCCAGGGCCGCGGCGTGTCCGCGTGCGCGACCTGCGACGGCTTCTTCTTCAGAGGCAAGAAGGTCTACGTCGTCGGTGGCGGGGACTCGGCCTGCGAGGAGGCGACCTTCCTCACCAAGTTCGCGAGCGAGGTCCACCTGCTGGTCCGCCGCGACGTGATGCGCGCGAGCAAGATCATGCAGGAGCGCGCGCTGAACCACGAGAAGGTCACCGTGCACTGGAACACCGCGGTCGTCGACGTCCTCGACGTCGAGGCCGGCAAGGTGACTGCGCTGCGCCTGCAGGACACGCAGACCGGCGAAGAGCGCGTCGAAGAGGCCGACGGCCTGTTCCTCGCGATCGGCCACAAGCCGAACACCGACCTGTTCCAGGGCCAGCTGCCGATGGACGACGTCGGCTACCTGATCACGCACGCCGGCAAGACCGCGACCGACATCCCGGGCGTGTTCGTCTGCGGCGACGCGCAGGACAGCTACTACCGGCAGGCGATCACCGCCGCCGGCACCGGCTGCATGGCCGCGATCGAAGCGGAGCGCTGGCTCGAAGCCCAGCACGGCTGATCGAACCCAGGCTCGGCGGCCCCAAGGGGGTTGGCCCGAGCCGGACCCGGCCATGCCTTCCGCCCAGGGATCGACCGGAGGAGCGCGCCGCAAGGTCGGCGCGCTGATCGAAGCCTGGCTGATCCTCGACTTCTTCGGGGACGCGCGCAGGAGCGGCGAGCCGAGCAGCTCGCTGACGTCGACGATCTTCACGCAGTCGTTCCTGGCGCTGGTCTTCGCCGCGCTGACCTTCGACGACCAGATCAGCGCGACCGCCTACGTCGCCGCCAACCTGTCGCTGTCGACGCTGCTGCTCGGCGTCGGGCTCGGCACGGACCCGGGCGAGCGGGAGCGGCGCCTCGCCGACGCGTTCCTGGTCGCGACGTCTCCGAACCGCCGCACGCTGCTGCCGATCGCCCGCGCGGCCCATGCTTCGATCCAGACGACGCTGGTCGGCGTCGGCATGGCGCTGCCGCCGGCGATCCTCACCGGCTTCGTCCAGGGCTCGCCGCTGGCGACGCTCGCCTACCTCGCGCTGGCGGTCCTGCTCGCCGGCTGCGCTGCCGGCGCGTTCGATCTCCTGGTTCGCGCGGTCGATCGCGCCGGCGGTCCGATCCGCGCGGCGCTCGTCGCGGGTACGACCAAGGCCGCGGTGCTCGGGGTCGGGCTCCTCGCCTTCGCGACCTCACTGCCCCACCTCGACGAGTCGCTCGCGGAAATCCCGTACGGGACCGCCATCGGCATCGCGTGGCCCCCTTACTGGGCGGCCAGGGTCCTGACCACGCTGGCGCCGGGTCCTGGCCTCGCACTCCTCGGACTGGCGCTCGCCCTGGTCGGGCTGCACCTCGTTCTCGGCGAGGCACCCGAGGACCGCCCCAGCCGTCCGAGGTCACGTCCCCGGCGGGGGCTGCTCGACCGTCTGCAGGACGCGCTCTGCGGGGACGACGCGCCGCTGCGAGGCACCGCGGCCTGGACCGCGGCGATGCTCTTCCGGAGCCCGGGCTTCCGCGCCCGCGTGCTGCCGCTGTTCGGCATCCCCTTCGCGATGGCGCTGCTCGCGCTCCGTGCCGACCAGGGTCGGAACGGCGTGGCCCTCCTCGGCGTCACGCTCCAGCTCCCGGCGATCTACCTGCCGTTCCTGGTCGCGTTCCTCCCGCACGCCGACCACGCGGGAGCGGCCTGGCTGTTCGAGACGGCGCCTCGGCACGGACGCCGGCTCGCCCGCGAGGCCGCGCTCCTGGCGCTCTCGGTCCGGCTCCTGCTGCCTTTCCACGCAGCGGCGATCCTGCTGCTCGTGGCCGCAGGGTTCCCGTTCGGTCCGGCGGTCGCACTCCCGACCTTCGGCTTCGCCACCGGCGTCGGTGTCGCGGCACTCAGCCTGCGCCACCTGGAGCACACGCCGTTCACGCAGCGCCACGACGATCCGCCGGCCCTGGAGTTCGGAGGCCTCCTCGCGATCGGTCTCGTCCTCGCAGCACTCGGCATCGGCGCGAGCGTCGTCACAGCGACGCCGCTCGGCGCCCTGTCCTGCGTGGCCCCTGCCCTGCTCGCCGCGACCCACCTGCGCAGCGCGCCGCGCCGGCTCCGCACCGCCGAGGCCTCGACATGACGACGCCACAGATCGACCCGCGCGAAGGCCTGCGCCGCGAGCTGCGCGCGATCCTCACGCTCTACGCAGCGATCTCGGTGCTGCCGCTGCTCATCGGCTGGGCGTTCGGCTGAACCGCCGCCCGAGCGCCGCGAAGTCCGGGTGATCCGCGACGTGCCGCGGGTCCTGCGCCCAGAGCACGTCCGCGCCATCGACGACGAACACGCCGGGCATCACGGTCGGATCCCCCTGCGGCCGGCCGACGCCGTGTCCGCGGAGCAGCGCCCCGAACGCGCGCAGCATCACCCGCGGACCGAGCAGCTGCAGCAGCGAACCGCGGCGGCGTCCGAACCCCTCGAACACCACCTTCTGCGGGTCCGCCACGACGCGTGCGTCGGGCCACCGGCCTGCGAAGAAGTCCTTGTTGGCCTCGACCGAGGCCAGCGAGACGAGGAGCACGTCCGGGTAGCCCGCGTCTTCCGCCGCGGCCTTCCGCACCTCCTCCACCATCTCACGACAGAACGTTCAACCGAGGTGCCGGAGGAAGGCGACGACGGTCGGCCCCTCCCCGAGCTGGTCCCCGAAAGTGCCGGGGACGAGGTTCAGACCATCGACGGGATGCGCGAGGACTTCGCTTGGGATTCGTTCCATGCCTTCGGCTGCGCTATGCGCTTCTTGAACAGGTAGTGCGAGACGAACCACTCACGGCCGTCCGCGTAGCCCCAGAGCTCCGCGCAGGCCATGAAGAACACCCGCCAGTAGATCTCCATTCGCCGCGCGTTCGCGCCGTAGGTGTCGGTCAGAACCTGCCGGAGCTCGGCGCGATGACGGTCGAAGTTCTGGAGCCACGCCTCGGACGTCTTCGAGTAGTGCGTGCCGGGCACGCGCCAGTGGTCCTCGATCAGCAGGTGGTCCTGGAAGTAGAGGAGCAGGTGGTCCGACGGCATCTGGCCGCCGGTGAAGAAGTACCGCCCCATCCAGTTGTCCTCGCCCTCCGTCTCGAACGGGTAGGCGAATTCTCGGTGCGTGAAGATGTGCACGAACATCAGGCCGTCGTCACGGAGGAAGCCCGCGAGCTTCTCCATCAGGGCCTTGTAGTTGCGGACGTGCTCCATCATCTCGACGGACACGATCCGATCGAACGTCCGGTCTGTGACGAACTCGTTCGCGTCGCAGGTGACGATCTCGAGG
>JAQCBR010000098.1 GCA_027621295.1 Planctomycetota bacterium | reverse complement strand
GCCCGGCCTCATCTCCCGACGCGGCCTTCTCCAGCGTCGGTGAGGACCAACCCCGCTGCGTTGCCGCCTGGATCGCGGACGACGGCCTGGAGCCGGAACACGAGGCCCGCCGCGAGCGGGTCCGAGGACATCGTCCAAGACTGCTGGAACGAACCGAGAGGTCCGGTCGAGAACGCGTAGCTGACGTCGGGATAGGCGTGCCAGACGCAGCCGGTCATGCCGATCGAGGTCAGGTCGAACGGCGGCTGCTGCGCGTAGCCGAGCATCAGCACCGCGAGCTGGTTGGTCGGAAGTCCTGCGCCCTGCACCGAGAACACAGCACCCTGGACCGGGCGACCGATCGCCGTCAGCGATGGGGACGTCGTGCCCGAACAGCCTCCACCGAGATTCTGGAACGTCGCCACCGGGCCGCTGAGGAACGGGAACGCACCCATGTCCGCGCGGCTGCCGTCCGGATCAGCGGGACTCGACGGGTTGCCCGTGTCGATGCACGGCGATCCGGACCGGAGCCGGAGGTCCCGCGACGCCGCGTTCTCGAACAGCGGGTCGCTGCTGATGTTGCCGGTGCCCGTGAACCCACCTTCGACGCACGAGTAGCTCACCGTCGCGGACGTGCCGCGGTCGTAGGGCGCACCGAACGCCCGGATCTCGTAGCCCTCGTTCCCCCAGACGATGGAGTCGACGACCTCGACCGAACTCCAGTTCGCCATGCTGATCCCCCCCTGGTGACCGAACCGCCACGCGGTCGCACGGTTGCCGACGACCGTGCACCGCTCGATGCGCATCGAAGTCCCGGTCCCGTCCGTGAGCGTGGCCCCGCCGGACGCCCACGCACGGTTGTTGACGATCGTGCAGCCGAAGAGCTCGGCGCGGCACGAGTTCCCCGACGCACAGACGCCGCCGCCGAACGTTCCGGTGAGCAGCGCGTTGTCTTCGATGCGGCAGTCCTCGACGCGCAGGAACGAGCCCGTGCCGCCGACCAGCACACCGCCGCCGTAGTAGTCGAAGCCGTAGGAGCTGGGGGCCGGGTGCCCGTCCCCGCCGGTGATCCGGAAGCCGCGGAGCGTGGTGCCCACCGGCTCGCCGTGGTTCGCGATCACGACCGAGTCGGACCGCGACGAGCCGTCGAGGATCGTCACCTCCGGTCCCGCGACGCTCTCGACGACGAGCAGCTTGCCGCGGAAGTCGATGTTCTCGACGTAGGTTCCCGGCTCGACGCGGATGCGGTCGCCGCCGGTCGCCGCGTCGATGGCCGCCTGCACCGTCGCGTGGTCGCGGGGCACCACGAGGACCTGCTGCGCGTGAACGAGCGCCGTGACGTATGAACCCAGGAGTAAGGAGAGCGTGAATCGGAGTGTGGACATGACTTGTTCGGGTCGCGTCACGGAATGGGACGCGGGAGACCGAACGCATCGATGCCGACGAGCGGACGCGAAACTCGCCGCGGCGCAGTTCCGCAGAGCGCCCAAGAAGTTCCGCATTCCCTGTCCGCTTCCCGGGCGATCCGCGTTCTGGGATGCAGCCGCGGGAGAACCGTGGGAAGAAGCCCATCGAGTCAAGTCTTCGCCCTGCTGTCACCAGCAGGACAACCTCGTGCCTGACCTGGCCGTTCGCAGGATGGCCACCGTCTCCGCGTGAGGACCTGGTGCGCGGTCCTCACGCACGAAGCCCCGGCACGCGTTCGCGCGTGCCGGGGCTTTCCTTTTCCAGCGACGACGCCTGCGACCTCGGCGCTCGCTGCCCGGACGCGACCGCTTCGTCCGTGGTCTTCGCACGCTGCGTCTCGTCGCCCGCCGCTAGGATGCGGCGATGCCCTCGACCCGGCTCTTCGCAGCGAGCATCGCGTGCGCGACCCTCGGATACGGCGTCACGCATGCCCAGGACGCACCGACCACCCGACCGATCGTCCACTCGGTCAGCGACATCAGTCAGGAGTTCTCGTTCTACATGGACGGGCGCTTCTACACCCAGTACCTGGCCGGCCACGGCCGCGACGCGCGCAACTGGGGCAGCCTGCACCGTGTCGATCTGTCGAACACGAACCTCCTCGTGCTGACCGGCGGCGATCCGCGCATCCCCTACTCGGAGGCTTCGCTCGACCACATCGACGCGTTCCTCGAGGGCGGCGGCACGGTGCTCCTGATGATCGACGGGGCCGAACCGATGCCGCCCGGCGCCGCGCTCGCGCTGCGCCACGGCGCCGAGCCGACGCTCCGCGCCGCCAAGGCTCCGATCCGCGTCACCGAGGCCCTGACCGCGCTGCACCGCACAGCCGACGTCGATGCGTTCCGCAGCGGACGGACGATCGCCTGCGGCGAGGACTTCGAACACCTCGTCGTCGACGCGGAAGGCGAAGCGTTGCTCACCGTGCGAGACGTGGGCGAAGGCCACCTGATCGTCGGCAGCCGCAACCTGTTCGGCTCGCGCCCCGACGCGTCCGACCCGATCCACGCCGACTGGGTCACGCCGATGCTGATCCACTTCGCGACGCAGAAGCCGGTCGTCACGCGCCGCCATCACCCGGCGACCTGGGTCGAACACGCCGAGGACCTCGGTCCGCTGGTGCTCGAGTACCACGACGGCACGGCACCGTTCGCCCGCGCGATCGCCGACGAGTACCTCCGCGTCCGTCCCCACCTCGTCGCGATCACCGGCGTCGAGCCTGCACCCGGCATGATCAAGCGCCTGCTGGTCCTCCCGACCGGCGGAGGCGGTTTCTCGAGCGGCGAGCGCATCGCGATCGGTGCGTTCTGGGGCGACTTCCCGAAGAACCGCTACCCGATGGTCGAACTGATCGGCCACGAGGCCGGCCACTCCTGGGTCCTGCCCCACCCCGAGCCGCTCTGGAACGAACCGATCGCCACCTGGCTCGGCATCCAGGTCGGCCGCCGCATGGGCATGCCGGAGGCCGACCAGACGCTCGAACGCCAGATCCGCCTGGGCCGCCGCTTCGACCCTGACTTCACGAAGGTCAACGCGCTCGCCGAGGACGCGCCGCGCGATCTCATCTGGGGCAAGTCCTACTTCGTCTTCGAAGAACTCGAACGCCTCCACGGCCCCGGCGCGATGGCCCGCTACTTCCAGAAGAAGCGCATGCTCCTGGCGCCCGACCGGAAGACCTACACCTTCGACGACCTCGTCGCCGTCTGGAGCCAAGCCGTGGGCGAGGACCTGTTCCCGTGGTTCCAGGGGTTGGGGTTCGGGGTGGATGCCGGAAGGACGGACCTCCGCTCGCGCTGACGCTCGGCTGTCTCGGCAGCCCACGACCGTCCGACGTCGCGCGCGGCGGTGACGGACAGGCTCCGGCAGGCGTTGTGGCTTCCGTTGGCATCCGTGGCGATCGCCTGCTGTCGAGGCCCGCAGATCGAGCGGGGGCATCCGCGAGGAACACCGCGGAACGAAAGGAGCGATTCCGCGCGTCACCTCTCCGCGGGTCCACGCCACCTGTTGCCTGGCGGGGCGCGTCCCCGGCTTCGGCATGGGGCATCCGCACGACAGTCTCTTCTTCGCCGCGTTCGGACGCCCCGAGGACGCAGCGGGGCTCCTCCGCGCTGCCCTGCCCCGCGAGGCTGCGGAAGCCGTCGATTGGACGACGCTGGAGCGGGCGGCGGACACCCTGAAGGAGGTCGGCAAGAACGCTGCGCATGCCGACCTGCTGTTCACAGCCCGCTTCGGGTGCGCCCCGGGCACGGTCTACTTCCTGCTCGAGCACAAGAGCTATGTCGACCCCGCGGTCACGCTGCAGTGCCTTCGCTACGTCGTCCGCATGCAGGCCCGCCATCGACGGGAGCATCCACAGGACCCGGACTTGCCCACGGTCTTGCCGGTGGTCATCCACCATGGCCCAAGACGATGGAACGCGCCGATCCGACTCGCGGACATGACCAGGCTTCCACCGGGGTTCCGCGAAGGCCTCGACGAGCAGCTCCTCGCATTCGGTGTTCTCGTGGACGATCTGGGCATCCGCACCGACGCGGAGATCGCGCTCCGCGCGGCCAACGATCGAGCACACCTGGGGCTCCGCGCTCTCCGAGACGTCCGTGTCACCGCCGACGTGCCGGCACTGTTCCGCGGCGTCCGCGACTTCCTCCATCGCCTCGCCGCAACGGTGGACGGAGCCGAGTTCATCTCGGCGTTCTTCCTCTACGTCACCCAGGTCCTCGATCTGCCGGGCGAGGAACTCCGCGCTATCATCCGAACGGAACTTCGGCCCCCACAGGAGAGCCACATGGCATCGACCTACGACCAGATCTTCGGCAGTGGCGTCTCGGCGGGAATCTCACAGGGCGTCGTCCGAGGCCAGATCGAGTCGGTCCTCATCACGCTCCGTGCCCGCTTCGGCGAGATCCCGGCCCGCGTCGAGCGAGTCGTCGGTGCCACTCCACCTGCCCGACTCGCCGACCTCGTCGCCCGCGCCGCGGTCGTCGACCGACCCGAAGACCTGCTGACGGACGAAGGGGAGAACGACCCTCGGCAGAAGCAGGAGCCGTGAGCCGCGAGACCCGGCGCTAAGACTCTCCGGCGCGAACCTGCGCGACCCGGTTCAGGCCAAGATCCTCGTCAGCACCCGCCCGTGCACGTCCGTCAGCCGGTAGTCGCGCCCCCCGAACCGGAACGTCAGCCGCTCGTGGTCCAGCCCCAGCTGGTGGAGGATCGTCGCCCAGAGGTCGTAGAAGGTGCACGGGTCCTCGACCGCGCGGTAGCCGAGGTCGTCGGTCGCGCCGTGGACGTGGCCGCGGCGGATGCCGCCGCCGGCGAGCCAGATGGAGAAGCCGTAGGGGTTGTGGTCGCGGCCGTCGCTGCCCTGTGAGAACGGGGTGCGGCCGAACTCGCCGGCGAAGACGACGAGGGTCTCGTCGAGGAGGCCGCGACGGTCGAGGTCGACGAGGAGGGCGGCGAGGGGCTGATCGACCTGGCGGGCCATGAGTCCGTGGCCGCGTTCGAGGGAGCTGTGGTGGTCCCAGGGGTTGGCCGCGTTGCCGCCGCCGAGGTTCGCGGCGAGGGTCGACAGTTCGATGAACCGCACGCCGCGCTCGACGAGCCGTCGCGCGAGCAGGCACTGGCGCCCGTAGGCGGCGGTGCGCCCGTCGCTGGAGTCGAGCCCGTACAGGGACCGCACGGACTCGGGCTCGTCGCCGATGTCGACAAGGTCGGGAACCGCAGACTGCATCCGGAACGCGATCTCCTGGTTCCGCATCGCCGCCTCGAGCGCCGGATATCCCTGGCCGAGTTCGGCCGCGAGTCCCTGGTCGAGCGCGCGCACGAAGTCGAGGCGTCGCCGCTGCAGGCGTCCGTGCTCGGCCGGACGGATGTTGCGCACCGGGACCTCTCCGTCGGCGCGCAGCAGCGAGGCCTCGTGCTGTCCGGGCAGGAACCCGCTGCTGAAGTTCGCGACCCCGCCGTGCGGAGCGCTGGTCTCGCGGCTCTGCAGCACGACGTACCCGGGCAGGTCCTCGGCCGCATTACCGAGGCCGAACCCCATCCATGCGCCGGCGCTCGGATGGCCGGAGAACGGGAACCCGGTGTGCGCGAACAGGTTCCCCTGCGCGTGCTCGGAGAACGGTGCGGTCATCGACCGCACCACGGTCATCCTGTCGACGCAGTCGCCCAAATGCGGAAACAGGTCACTGACCTCGATGCCGCTCTCCCCGCGAGGGCGGAAGCGCCAGAAGCTCGGACGGATCGTGCCGTTGTTGTTGAACTGGGTCCGCTCGACCGGCACCGGCATGGCCTGCCCGGCGCGGCGCTCGAGCTCGGGCTTCGGGTCGAACGAGTCGACGTGCGACAGTCCGCCCGACATGTAGCAGAAGATCACGCTGCGGGCGCGCGGCGCGAAGTGGGGTCCCGGTGGACGGCGACTCGGGTCGCCGAGCAGCGCACCCGAGGCCAGCACCCCGAAGCCGCAGGAGCCCGCGCGCAGGAACCCACGCCGCGACAGGCAGACGTCCGCGGGCTTCGGCGCGCGCGGACCCGTCGGAACAGCGTCTCGTGATCCTTCGCTCATCGGAGGAACAGGAACTCCTGGCTCGCGAACAGACTCTGCGCGACCGCACGCCAGCCGTCCCGGTCGGTCCACGTGCGGGCCTCGTCGACACCCGCCCCGCCGATCGCAAAGCGCTCGGCGCGCAGCGCGTCGAGTCCAGCGACCAGCGAAGACAGCGCCGCGCGGTCCTCCGCAGACAACGCCGCGTCGACCTCCGCGTCGCTCGGCGACCACGGCGACGCGGACGCGAGGACGCGCACCTCCTCGGCGGTCAGCGCACGATCGTGCACGGTCGCCTCGAGGATGCGGCCCCGGAACAGCTTGCCTGCCGCCGACGGCGAGTGGCGCAGACCCAGCAGGACCCGCGCGTCCTCGGCCTCGAACCGCACCGGTCCGTTCGACCGATAGCTCCGCCCGTAGGGCTCGCCGTTGCGATACGCGCGGATCGTCCCGTCGGCGTCGTAGCAGATTGCCACGTGGACGCTCGACCCGGCCGACTCCGGCTGCCCGTCCAGGTCCTCCGTCCGGCGGAAGTGGTCGCTGCCCGGGACCCAGTGGCCCACGACCCGCTCGCCGAGCACCACCGCGTCGAACACCCCGCCGTCCGCCGACTCGACCGAGACCACGGCCCCGCCGCGGCGCGCCAAGTCGTCGACGACCACGAGCGCGGCGAGCGTCTTCGGCCCGAGCTGCGCGTGGAGACCGGCGATCTCGGCGTGTCCATCACCGTCGAGCACGAGCGCGCCATCCGCCATCCGGGCCGAGCCGCGCAGCACGAGCGAGCCCCCACCTTCGACGACCGCAGCGTCCCCGTCGAAGCGCACGCCGAAGAACGGCGCCGGAGCGAGGCTCTCCGCACCCACTGCCCGCCGCTCCTCCTCGAGCCGTGCGCGGATCGGCGCACGCAGCGTCGCGATCGCACGCTCCCGCGCCGCGATCCGTTCGTCTATCGCGTCGAAGCGGGCGCGCACCTCGGCCGCGTCGTCGGCGAGCGCTGCCACCAGAGCCACCGCGGACCGGACCTCCACGTCACTCGCCGGGCGACCGAAGGCCCGCTCGATCATCACGCGCGCGATCGCTTCCGGCCGATCTTCCTCGGACCGCGCCCGATCCGCGAACGCAGCCGCCGTCGTCACGACGAACGGGTCGTTCGACAGCGCGAGCGCCTGGGCCGGCACGTTGGTCACGTCACGCCTGCCCCGCGTCGTGTGCGGCTCGGGGAAGTCGAACGTCCGCAGGAGCGAGTCCAGGTCGTTGCGGCGCACGCGCACGTAGACGCTGCGACGCGGCGCGCTCCCGTCGACCGGCGGACCGAACGGCGTCGCATCGAGCCGTCCGGACACCGCGAGCATCGCGTCGCGGATCGCCTCGGCCTCGAGCCGTCTGGCGCCGAAACGCGACAGAAGCCGATTGTCGGGGTCGCGCTCGAGCGCGGCGGGCATGGCCCCGCTGTCCTGCTGGAACGCGTGCGACGTGCACAACGACCGCAGCACGTGGCGGATCGACCAGCCGGACGCGACGAAGTCGGCGGCGAGCGCGTCCAGGAGCTCCGGGTGCGCGGGCGCGTCGCCGAGCGAACCGAAGTTGTCCGGCGTGGCGACGATGCCCCGGCCGAACACGTGGTGCCAGAGACGATTGACGAGCACGCGGGCGGTCCACGGGTTGTCGGCGCGCGCGAAGTCCGCAGCGAGCCGCAGCCTGACCGAGGCGTCGGCCGGGTAGGACTCGGCGCGCACCGCGTGCAGGAACGCCGGCTCGACCGGCGGGCCGAGGTCCCGGTGGTTGCCACGGACCATCCGTGGCTGCGGCGTCACGTCGACGTCGAGCAACCCGGGCGCGCGTCGGGGCACCGGCACCAGGGCCTCGACCGCGCGGTAGGCCGAGACCGCGTCCCGCAGCGCCGGGAGTTCGTCCAGCGTCGACGGCAGCACGCCCGCGCGGACCAGCGCACCGAGGAACCGTGCGCCATCGTCGTCGAGACTTCCATCGCCGAACCGGGCCACGGTCATCCGCAGCGCCACCGCGTAGCGGACCACGAGTCCTCCGACGTCGACCGGCTCTCCCGCGGCATCGAACAGCGGCGATGCGTGCTCGCAGAGCTCGTCGCGCGGCGCCCGGTCCGCCGCGCCGCGGTACACGTCCGTGATCCCGAACCACGACCGTTCGCGACCCGACCGCACCTCGACCGCTTGGTCGGCGGCGGTCGACGCCTCGACGTAGCCGTGATCCCCTTCCCAGTAGCCCACGTCCCAGCCGACCCAGGACGGAGCGCCGCCGCCCCCGAGCCGGTGCAGCGGATACACGGTGCCGCCGCGCGGGTAGCCCTCGACGACGTAGCGCACCATCGCCTCGCCGTCCCCGGTGACCCGGACACGCACCGCCGGATCGTCGAACCGGAACGTCGGCGACGACGCGACCGCCGCGCGCTTCGACGTGAGCAGGTGCGAATAGAGCCCGGACGGCAGCACGTCGGCCAGTACACGCTCGCCATCCGGAAGCACGTGGAAGCCGCCGGGCCCGCACAGACTCGCCCCGGGCACCGAACGAGCCCAGGCGTCCAGGTCCGCGCGCGGTCCGCGCTCGGCGATGCGCCGGCGCCCGGCCTCGACCTCGCGGCGCGCCGCCGAGAACACGTCGGCCACATCCGCCCCGCGCACCGCATCGTGCAGCAGCCGGAGCGGAGAAGTCGCGGCCGGTGCCGTCCCGGCCACCGCGGCCATCAGGCGGCGCTCGAAGTCCTCGGCGGAGAGGCTTCCCCACGCAGCAACCAACCCGGAACGGATCACCGCGTGGAGGCGTTCCAGCTCCGCATCCTGCGCGGTCAGGTCCGCGTCGACGTCGACCGTCTGCAGCACAGGACGCGCCGAGGCGAGGCACGCGTACAACGCCTGGTATTCGTCCTGCGTGATCGGATCGAACTTGTGGTCGTGGCAGCGCGCGCACGACACCGTCAGCCCGAGGAAGCCCTTGGTCAGCACGTCGATCTGGTTGTCGACGAAGCGGACCTTCTCCTCGAGCGCGTCCGTCGGCGCGAACCCGTGCTGGACCATCCGCAGCTGGACGACGCCGAGCCGCGACTCGACGACGCCAAGCTCGGCGTCGACGCGCGGCGCCGGCAGGAGATCGCCCGCGATGTGCTCCCGCACCAGCTGGTCGTAGGGCACGTCCTCGCGCAGCGCCCGGATCAGGTAGTCCCGGTACCGCCACGCGTGCGGCACGGCCGGGTCCCCCTCACTCCCGTGGGTCTCCGCGTAGCGGAACCAGTCCATCCAGTGCCGCGCGAACCGCTCGGCACACGCCGTCGACCCGAGCAGCGCGTCGACCCGGCCGGCCCAGGCCGAAGGCGACGGATCCTCGACGAACGACCGGACCTCGTCCGGCGTCGGCGGCAGCCCCGTCAACACGAGATGGAGCCTTCGGATCCGCGTCGCCGGGTCGGCGAGCGGCGCGGCCTCGAGTCCCGCAGCCGCCCGAGCCCGGGCGAGCGACGCATCGATCCAGCCCGCGTCCGGATCCTGGAACCCGGTCGCGACGAGCAGGAGCGAGGCGGCCAGGACAACCATGACCAGCGAAGCCTAACAGGTGGCGTCGTCGTGCTGTAGGGCTGGCCGCAGCCTACGCCTCACCGCCACACGGCACTCGCCCCTTCGCCGTCGGCCCGCCAGTCGTGGCCGAAGAAGCCGGCGCCCTGGATGCCTGCGAGCCCCTCTTCGAGGAACGTGACGTCGAGCACCGTCCAGTCCGGGTAGGCGACGCCCGAGACGAAGTAGGGCAGGTGGTCGGTCGTGTGCGCGCCCGGAAGGCCGGTGCCAGCGATGACGGCGACGCTGGCGACGTCGCTGTCGCGCCTCGGGTGGACAGCCAGGAGGGCGAGCGAGTCGCCGGTCAGCGTGCGGTCGCCGATGCGGAGCCGGCCGTCCTCGACGTCGAACGAGGCATCGGCGAGGACCTTCGGCCACGCGGCGTTCTGCGTCCGGCTGCCGTAGAGGATCACGCCGCGGTCGGCGTAGTCGGCCGGGTCGAAGTCGACGTCGGCGATGACCTCGACCGCGCCGTTGCCGCGGTAGCGCCAGGTCTCGTGGTCGTAGCGCGCCTTCTGGAACGCCCACGCGTTCATCTCGGCGCTGCCCTGCGTGCCGTAGACGAAGACCATCCGGTCCTGGAACGCCTCCTTGAAGGGCCCCGCCCGATGCGGCCCCTTCCGCCTGGGATCGAAGCGCGCGGCTGGCCGCCACGCCCCGTCGCCCAGACGCTCGATGCGGAGCGGCTGCGATGTGTCTTCGAAGGCGAGCTGCACCGACGTGCCCTCCACTTCGATCGTCACCGGTTCGCCGGTGGGCAGGAGCGGCTTCGAGTTCGGCTGCGGCGCCGCGTAGGCCCAGAGGTCGAACGCGACGCGCGCGAGGTTCTCGGCCTCGACGGTGATCTTCCGCGCCGCGGGATCGATGGTCGCGGCGACGCGCGTCGGCTCGAGCGGCACCACCTGCGCCTCGACCCGCACCCACGAGCAGCGCGAGTTGATCGCAGGGTTCGCGGTCACGAACTCCACGCGACGCCACGCGGTCGGCTCGGGGATCGTGTTGCGGCGCAGGAACTCGAACAGCGGCGGCCAGTCGACGCAGGCGTTGCCCCACCAGTGCCCGGCGCCCGGCTGCTCGTAGTACGCGAAGTTCGGGTGGTACTCGGCGAGCCGCGCCCGCATCGCGCGCGCCTCGGTCACCGGCACGTTGTCGTCGCGGTCACCGTGCAGGATGTAGACGCCGACGTTGCGGTAGTTCTGGTCGAGCAGGCGGGTGCGGCTCGGGCTCAGCGCGCGCACGAGCATCTGGCCCACGGGATCGTCGCCGCCGAAGTCCGGCTGCCCGCCGTAGGTCCAGAACTCACGCCAGCCCGCGCTCGGCGCGATCGCCGCGAAGCGCCCCGGGAACTGCGCGCCGACCTGCCAGGTCCCGTGTCCGCCCATCGAGTGGCCGGTCAACCACGTGCGGCGCGGGTCGGTGCCGAATCGCGCCTCCACGAGCTCGAGGACTTCGATCGCGTCCATCCGTCCCCAGTCCTCCCAGTCGAATCCGAACGCACGCCGGTTGGTCGGGGCGACCACGAACAGGTCCGGCTTCTGCGCGTAGCTGTTCGCCTGGCCCGCGCCCTCGACGCCCGCGCCGTGCAGCGAGAGCGCCAGGCCGGGGCGTTCCGCGGGCGCGACCTCGCCCTCGGCCCGGGCGGGCGGCGGCGTCACGCCGTAGTACTGGACGCTCCCATCGATCCGGCTGACGAAGGTCCGCACGTGCTTGTCGTGGGCGCCGCGCACCGCGAGCTCGAAGCCCGTCGCGTGGAGCACCTCGCCCGCGGCGTCCACGAGTTCCAGCGCGACCTGGGCGGCACCACCGTCCGGCGGAGTCAGGTTCGGGACACGGACGACGCACTTGCGGAACGAGGCCGGCCCGATGGCGGGCACCTCCGTCTCGAGACTCACATCGCCGAGCCTCGCGCGGATGCGGAGCCCGCGGAGGAGAGACCCTGTCGCATTCGCGACGATCTGCCCGGCGACGACTTCGCCGCCCTCGCCACGGATCACGTGTGGCAGCGTGCGGTCACGGTCCTCGAAGTAGACCGGCGCGGGCGCACGCTCGAACGCCGCGTAGAGCCGACCCCGTCCGCCGCGGAACAGCAGCTCGTGGCGGCCGGCGGTGAGCGCCAGCGGGATGCGCGTCAGACCGTTCGTGTAGACGTCGCCCGCGTGCGGCTCGCCGTCGACCCACGCGGTCGACGCGCCGCGCAGGTCGAGCATCCACGCCCCGGCCTCCGGGATCTCGACCGTCGCGAACGCGTAGCCGCCGCGGAATTCGCGCGACGAGAACCACCCGTCCTCTCCTGCCGCGACCCGGGTCCAGGTGCGCTCGGCCCCGCCGGCCGCGCGCACGGCCCCCCCTTCGACCGGCGGCGAGAACGCGCCGCGGGCGATCGCGGACTCGACCGGGTCCGCGTACAGCGCCGAACGCGCGCGGCGGCTGAGGGCGCCGACGGCGAGGACCTCGCGGACGACGATCGGCGCCGGAGAGGGGTCCTGGACGCAGAGGACGAAGGCGGCTGCAGCGACGAGCATCCGTCGGAGGATAGGCGGCGCTCCGCGGCAGAACAGGCTCGGCCACCGGCTCCCCAGGCGTGCAACGCGCGCTTCCACCCGGCAGAATCTCCCCTCGGCCGCCCCAGCCGCCACGTGATTCCCGTGGGCGCCCGGGCCGCCGGAACCCGAACGTGCAACGCATCGGAATCGTCCCCCGGCTCGCCGCGTTCCTCCTGGACGTGGCGCTCGCGCTGGCGGTGGGCTTCGGACTCACCGCGCTGGAAGTGGTTCCCACCGCACCGATCGGCGACCTCCTGGCCTTGGGGCCCGACTCGCTCTTCGACCACGGGCCGGCGCTCCTGCTCGGCCTCCTCGCGGTCTCGCTCTTCGAGGCAGCGCTCGGCTTCGGTCCGGGCAAGGCGGTGCTCGGGCTCCGGGTCGGCTACGACGACGGCGGCCGCGGCAACATGGGGCTCTACCTCGGCCGCTGGACGGTCAAGCACGCCGGGCCGCTCCTGACGGTCCTCGCTCTGATCCTCGGCTCCGCGTGGCTCGTCGTCGCAGCCGAGTGCGCGCTCCTGCTGGTCGTCGTCGGCGGCGGGATCGCGGTCCTCGGATCGGAGCACCTGTCGCTGCACGACCGCGCGGTGCAGTCCGCGGTCTACCGCGCCGAGGACCTCCGCGCGGGCTGAAGGCCCGGCGAGGCCCCACCCCGTGGACTCGGTCACCCAGCTCGTCCTCGGCGCGGCCGCCGGCTACGCAGCGCTCGGTCCGGTCGCCGGCCGACGCGCCCTCGTCTGGGGCGCCGCGCTCGGCACGCTGCCGGACCTCGACGTCTTCCTGCCGAGGGCCGACCCGATCGCGGCGTTCACCGAGCATCGGGGCTTCAGCCACTCGCTCTTCGTCCTCGCGGCCCTCGTTCCAGCCTGCGCCGCGCTCGCAGTCCGGCTCCATCCCGACACGCGACACGCACGCCGCGGGTGGCAGAGACTCACAGCCCTGGTCCTCGGCACCCACGTGCTGCTCGACTGCTTCACCGTCTACGGCACGCAGATCTTCTGGCCACTGCCCTGGGCGCCGGAGAGCTGGTCGACGATCTTCGTCGTCGACCCGGCCTACACCCTGCCGCTCGCGGCCGGGGTCCTCGCCGCCGTGTGGTGGGGCAGGAAGCGGCCGGACAGGGCGAGGAGGCTTGGCGGATGGGGCCTCGCCCTCAGCACGGCCTACCTGATCTGGACGTGCGGGGCCAAGGCCATGGTCGAGGACGTGGTCACCCGCGACCTCGACCGCCGCGGCATCCAACCCCGCGCCGTGCTGACCACGCCGACACCCCTCAACTCCATCCTGTGGCGGATCGTCGTGCTCGACGGCGACGGCTGGCTCGAGGGCTACCACTCGCTCCTCGCCGACGGCGAGCAGGTCCGATGGACCCGACACGGCCGCGGTGGACCGCTGCTCGCAGCGCTCGCCGAGGACGGCCGCACGGCCCACCTCGACTGGTTCGCGCACGGGTTCACCGACGCGATCCGAGAGGGTGACGACGTCGTCGTGCGCGACCTGCGGATGGGCGGGTCACCCCGCTTCGCGTTCCGCTTCGTGCTCGGGCACATCGGCGCGGACGGCGTCGTGCCCGTCCCGACGCGTCAGCTCCCTTCCGATCTGTCGACGGAAGACCTGCGACGCACGTGGGCTCGGATCTTCGATCCCACCGCCCCGCGCTGAACTTGGCGGACTTCCATCGTCCGGTCCCGATCGCGACGATCCCCGCATGGACTCGCGTGTGCATCGATCGGGCCTCCTGGCTCTTGCCGTGGGCTTGGCCGCCAGTCACCTGCCGGCGCAGGCGGCAGGGGTTCCCGTGCCCCCCCTCGCGATCGACGGCATCTACCCGCACCTCGCGATGTTCAACGACCACCGGGAGTGCGGGACCGGGGCCGTCGTGCCGTTCGCCGACCGGCTGTGGGTGATCACGTACGCACCGCACGAGCCGCGCGGCTCGACGGACAAGCTGTACGAGATCGCGCCTGACCTGACGCGCGTGATCCGCGAGGAGAGCACCGGCGGCACGCCGGCCAACCGGATGCTCCACCGCGAGACCGGACAGCTCGTGATCGGGCCATACGTGATCGACGCCGACCGGCGTGTCCGTGCTCTGCCCTACGCGGAGATGATCGGGCGACCGACCGGGACCGCACGGCACCTCACGTCCCCGTCGACCAAGGTCTACCTCGCGACCATGGAGGAAGGGTTCTACGAGCTGGATCTCGAGGACCTGTCGATCCGCGAGATCTACGCGGACACGCACCGGGACGGCAGTGAGCTGCCCCGCGCCGACCTGCCCGGCTACCACGGCAAGGGCCTGTACTCGGGCCAGGGCGTCCTCGTCTACGCGAACAACGGCGAGAACTCCGCCGAGGCGCGCGCGCGCCCCGACGTGCCGTCCGGCTGCCTCGCCGAGTGGGACGGCGAGACGTGGAGGGTCGTCCGCCGCAACCAGTTCACCGAGGTCACGGGGCCGGGCGGCATCTCGGGTGCCCGAGACCCCGCGCAGGACCCGATCTGGTCGATCGGCTGGGACCACCGCTCGCTGCTCCTGATGGTTCGCCAGGACGGCGCGTGGTCGACGTTCCGGCTGCCGAAGGGATCGCACAGCTACGACGGCGCGCACGGCTGGAACACCGAGTGGCCGCGCATCCGCGACGTCGGCGACGAGGACCTGCTGATGACGATGCACGGGACGTTCTGGGCGTTCCCGCGCGGGTTCCGCGCCGGGGCGAGCGCCGGGATCCGGCCGCGCTCCAACTACCTGAAGGTGATCGGCGACTTCTGCCGCTTCGACGACCGCATCGTGCTCGGCTGTGACGACACGGCTGCGCACGCGTTCCTCAACACGCGGCGCGCGAAGGGGAAGATCACGCCGCCCGGACAGTCGCAGTCCAACCTCTGGTTCGTCGCGCCGGACCGGCTCGACGGTCTCGGCGTGCCGCTCGGGCGTGGCGCGGTGTTCGCACACGACGACGTGTCGGAAGGCGCGGTCTCCGATGCCTACCTGTGGAGCGGCTACGCGCACCGGGGCATGCACGTGTTCCACGGCGGCGACGCGCCCGTGACGCTCGAACTCGAGGTCGACGCCGAGGGGACCGGCGAGTTCACGCCGCTGCGCAGCGTCACCGCAGAGCCGCATGTGCTCACTTGGACGCCGTTCTCCGAAGAGGAGCGCGGCGCCTGGATCCGTGTCCGCGTCGCGGCTGCCGTCCCGGATCTGACGGTGGTCTTCCAGTACGCGGCCGACGACACGCGGACCGACCGGACGAGCCCGGTGTTCGACGGGCTCGCC
>JAQCBR010000006.1 GCA_027621295.1 Planctomycetota bacterium | reverse complement strand
TGCGGCGCGCCGGCGACGTGTCGGGCGGGCGCGCGCTGATCGCGGCGCTGCGCCGCGACTGGGCTGGCGCCGACGCGGACCGCAACGCCCGGCTGGACTCGATGGCCGACGACTTCGACCGCATCGCGAGCGGAATCGAGTCGGGGCAGGCCCAGATCCGCGCCGAAGCGACCCGCAAGTCCCGCGGCGAGCAGCTGCTGGAGATCCGGGGCCGGGCCGACGAGGACCGCGACTCGGTCCGTTCGATCGTGTCCCGCCTGCTGCTGAGCCAGCTCGACGAGCTGCGGCTCGGCACCAACCAGAACTTCGCGCCGGTGTCGAGCGGCGGTGCCGGCGCCCAGATCGCGCAGGGCGAGACCTCGCAGCAGGCCGACTCCTCGCCCGTCGAAGCGCCGACCAGCGGCGAGGCGGCGCGCTTCGTCGCCGAACAGCTCGCTGCGGTCGAATCCCTCGTCGCCTCCGGGCGCTACGCCGATGCGCTGCAGTCGTTGAGCTACGCGCTCGACGCCACCGACCAGCGCGCAGCGGAGCCGCTGCGCGAAGCCGGCATCCGGATCCGCGCGACCGTCGGCCAGGAGATGCGTGCGCTGCTGGACCGCGTTCGCGATCAGGCGCGAGGCGGCAGCCTCGAGGCCGTCGATCGGGCGCTCGCCCTGCTCGATCGGGAGGTGGCGCGATTCCCCCCCGAGGGTGAGTTCGGCGTGCTCGCCAAGGAGCGCGCTGAACTCACCGCCTACCGGCTGGAGATCGAGCGACGTGCGTCGCTCGGCGTCGGTGGGCCGGGCCCTGCGTCCGCGCCTACCCTCGCGCAGCTCAGGGATCTCCTGGCCGAGGCCCGGAGCGCCGAGCGCGCCGGCGATTTCGGTCGCGCCGCGGCGCAGATCGAAGCCGCCGCCACCGCGGTCCGATCCTCCGACCCGGCTTACGCAGCGCATCTCGACGGGCGTCGTGAGGACCTGGCCTGCATCGGGCAGTTCCACGGGTTCGTCCGTCGGCTCGTCGAGCAGAAGGGGCCGCAGAGCGTGGCGTTCGCCGAAGGCCAGACGCTCTCGCTCGAGCTCTTCGGCGACTCGTTCTCCGCCGGCGGCGAGCCCTGCACCGTTGCGGACCTCGCCGCTCCCGCGCTCGCGGGCCTCGTCGCCGATCGCGCGGCTCCCGTCGACGCGGTGCTCGGCGCAGCGGTGCTCGCCTACCGCGCGGGCGAGCGAGACCAGGCCGAGCAGCTGCTCGCCCGTGCGGTGCGTGCCGATGGGAGCGCACAGCCCCGGGTCGACGGCATCCTCGGTCGAGGCCGCGGCGAGACGCCAGGACAGGGTGGCTACCGCCTCGTGGACGGCGCGTTCGTCGCGGTCCGCGAGCTCGAGGTCCGGAAGCGGGCGAAGGAACTGGAGCGCGTGCTCGCGCGCGTCGTGCGCCTCGACCCCGACAAGCGCGACGCCGAGCTCGACGAGATCCTCTCCGCCGGTCCGCAGGAGCTCGACGCGCTGCTCGTCGCGCTCCGCGCCACCGCGCAGGGCTCCGTCGCACGCATCGAGCGAGACGGATTCCGCCGCCACTGGGAGAAAGTCGCGGCGATGCGTGAGGCGCTCGATGGCGCCCGCGCGCACGCCAAGCAGCTGATCTACGACCAGGAGGCGTACTTCTATCCGTTCCGCCCGCCGGCGGTGTCGGCGGAGAAGGCCTCCGACTACGCGCGCGTCCAGGCGGACGTCGACGCACGCGTCGCAGCCGTGCGGGAGCTGTGGGAAGGTGACGGCCCTGCGAAGCGCGCGCCGAAGCGTCTGCTCGCCGAGCTCGAGCAGCTCGACTGGATGGTCAACGTGCTCGCCGGCTTCGGCGAGCGGTTGCCGGACGCCGAGGATCGCGTCGCCTGGGCCCGCGCGCTGCCGACCGAGGTCGACCTCGAGCTGCGCACGTTCGCGTGGGACCGGCAGGAGCTCGCCGAGTTCGCGCGCTGGAACCGCGTCCTCGCGTTCAACGGCAAGAAGTACGACTCGCTGTCGCGCGCCGAGATCACCCAGGTGGAGATCACCAACGCGTACCGGCTGATGTTCGGGCACCGTCCGCTCGCAGTGAACCTGAAGCTCCTCGAGGCGACGCGGAGCCACGCGGAGGAGATGGCCCGGCTCGGCTACTTCTCGCACTACTCGCCGACCCCGGGGCGCGAGTCGCCGTTCGACCGGATGAAGATCGCCGGCTACCACGGCGGTGCGAGCGAGAACATCGCGAACCACCCGTCGGCCGAGTCCGCGCACCACGGCTGGACCCACTCGGCCGGACACCACCGCAACCTGCTTGCGCCGACGCACGACGAGTTCGCAGTCGGCAACAGCGGTCGGCTGTGGGTGCAGAACTTCGGGCGCGGAGGCGACTTCGAGAAGGACGACGACTGGGCGTCCGTCGGGCGCTGACCCGGGTTCGGCGTCACGCGCGGCTCGACGCGCGCAGGCGGAGCAGCACGAGCGCCGCCAGCAGGGACAGCGCGGCGCCCGCCCCGAAGGCCGCGCCGGCGCCGTGGAGATCCCACAGTCGGCCGAACAACTCGGCGGCGGCGAGTGTCAACAGGCCCTGCATCAGGTGGAAGGTGCCGAATGCGCGCCCGCGGCCTCGCTTCGGCGCGAACTCCGCGACCAGCGCGCTCTCGGCTCCCTCGGTCAGTGCGCAGCGGCCCCCGTGAGCTGCGATCAGGACGAGCACGGTCGGAACTCCGGTCGCGAGGCCGAGGCCTGCGTAGACGCAGGCCTGCAGCGCCCAGCCGGCAGCCACGGTCTGGACCCGGCCGATCCGGTCGGCGATCGCTCCGCCGCGGGCGGCGAGCGATGCCTTCACGCCGTGCAGTCCGACCCAGACCAGGGGGAGCAGGGCGGCGTCGAGGCCTGCCTCCCGCGCCTTCCAGAGCAGCAGGAGTTCGGTCGCGGTGCCCAGCGTGAACAGACCGACCGGCACGAGGTAGCGGAGGAGCGCGCCCCAGCCGATGTCCGTCGGAGCGCAGCCTGCCGACGGTTCGCGCTCCGCCTCCCGGACGCCGCCGACGACCAGTGCGACCGAGACGAGCCCCGGCAGCGCCGCGCAGAGGAAGACCGTCGACAGCGAGGCGCCCGCGCCGTGGAGCAGGGCGAGGGCGACGAGCGGACCGACGAACGCGCCGGCGTGGTCCATCGCCCGGTGGAATCCGAACGCAGCCGCGCGCCGTTCGGGTTCGATCGATGCGGCGAGCAATGCGTCGCGCGGCGCACCACGCAGCCCCTTGCCGACCCGATCCGTCGCACGCACGACGCCGACGTGCCACGGCGCCGAGGCGAGCGCGAGGAGGGGGCGAGCCGCAGCGCCAAGTCCGTAGCCGACGACGAGGAACGGTCGGTGGCGGCCGTATCGGTCCGCGAGTGTCCCCGACACGAGGCGGAGCACGCTCGCGACGGCCGTCGCGATTCCCTCGATCCGGCTGAGCGCGAGAGCTCCACCGCCGAGTCCCTCGACGAAGGCGGGGAGCAGCGGCACGACCATCTCCGACCCCAGGTCGGTGAACAGGCTGACCATCCCGAGCAGCACGACGTTGCGGGGAAGCCTGCGGTCGTCGGGCCGAACTGCCATGCGCGGCCGAGCATATCTGCGTCCGCCTTCGCAGCCCCCGATCCCGCTCGCGATGGTGGCGCCACCGCGCGTCGCTAGAGTTCCGTGCGATGGCGAGACTCCTGATCCGCAGCGGAGAGCGACGCCAGGTGTTCGCGATCCTCGACGACGAGTTCACGCTCGGCGCGGGGCCGAACAACGTCCTGCGGCTGGATCGTCCTGGCGTGGAGCCGACGCACCTGCGCTTCTTCCTGCTGGGCGACGACCGGGTCCGGGTCGAGCCGGCGGTCGACGAGGCCGAACTCAGGGTCGGGGGCCGATCGAGGCGGGCGCACATGTTGTCCCACGGCGACCGCATCGACGTCGCCGACGTCGCGCTCGCGTTCTGGGAGGACGGGTGCGAGGAGCCCGAGGTCGTGCTGCCCGAGCCGTCCGCGGGCGAGGTCGCCGCGGCTCCCGCGGGCTTGGGGATCCAGATCCAGGCTCTGCCCGGCGTCACGCGGGCTCCGGTTCCGATCGTGCCTGCGCCGGGCATGACGCGCGCGCCGAAGGGCACCGGCCCTTTGCCATCACGGCGCGCGGTGCGACCCGATGCGGCGCCGCGTCGGGCGGTCGAGGACGAGGCCCGCCGCCCCGCGGCTGCCTCGGGCCCGTCGTCGCGGATGATCCGCTGGAACGCCGCCGTCGCGGCGGTGGCACTCGGACTCGTGCTGCATCGCTGCCTCGGCGGGCCCGGTGAGCTGAAGTCGGTCACCGACCTGGTCCGGCTCGCCGAGACGCAGCGCGCCTCGGGGGCTGTGGATGATGCGCGGGCCACGCTCGAAATGGCGTTGGCGAAGGGGCCGACGCCGGAAGAGGTGGCGCGCATCCACCGGATGCGACGCACGCTCGACGTGGCCGAGGAGGTCAGGGCCGAGCAGGACGCACGGGATCGAGCGTTCCGGGATCTGGACCAGCTGCGCCGCTTCGCGACCAGGCACCTGTCCGATGATCCGCCGCTGCGGCCGGCCGCCCGTGAAGGACTCGCGCTCTGCGGCGCATGGGTCGACGAGCACCGGGCGACCGCGCGCGCCGACGATGCGCGTGAGTGGCTCGACGAGGTCGAGGCGCTGGCGGCGCGCTGTCGGGTGTCGGCGGCGGCGAACGAGCCCGACGAGGCTGCGGACGTGCTGTTCCGGGCACAGCGGCGCGCGCGATTCCTGCCGCGCCACTACCCCGACGCCGTGCGGGTCCTGTCGGCGTGGCTCGATGCTTCCGCTGCGGACGCGCCCGGGCGTGCGGAGGTCGAGGCGGAGCGGGATCGCTTCGTGGTCGCGGGTCGCGCCGAGTTCGAGTCGGAGATGCGTCGGCTCGAGCCGCTGCTCGCCAGCGACGAAGTAGCGCGAGCAGCGGCAGAGCTCCGGGCGTTGATCGAGCGGGCGGGGATGCCCGACTGGGACGCCGAGGCGCGGCGGCGACTGGCCTCGCTCGAAGCCGGTCGCTGACGCGGCCGGCAAGATCAGGCTCAGCTGTCGCCCGCTGACTGGAAGACGAGCGCCGCGCGCCCGCGGGCCGCGAGCGACTCGGGGGTCGACTTCCAGCGCTGGTGGAACCAGACCCACTGTTCGGGAGTGGCACGGATCTGGTCCTCGAGCTCGTGGCTCCACGCGAGGGTCAGACGCTCGATCTCCGCGGCGCGCGGCGCACGCGTGTCGGGGAAGATCGGGTCACCCACGCGCAGTCGAAGCGTCCCGTCCGGTCCGCGCGTCAGGAAGATGCAGACCATCGGCACGTCCGCTGCCAGGGCCATCCGGGCAGGCCCCACGGGCGTGTAGGCGCGGTGACCCAGGAAGTCGACGAACATGCCGGCGATGTTCTTGATGTCCTGGTCCGGAACGATCGCCACGCACTGGCCGCGCCGCAGCGCGCGGATCGGGATCGTCGGCGACTCGTCCCGGTAGAACGTCGGCATGCCGAGTCGGGCGCGCAGCCGCTCGATCCGCGCGTTGAGGCGCGCGTTCGGGTGGCGCCGGCCGATCACGGCGGCGAGTCCCGGCGCGTAGTGTTGGGCGACCACGCTGCCCGCCACCTCCCAGTTGCCGATGTGGCCGGAGACGGCGAGGAACCCGCGCGGCAGGTCGGCGGCCAGCTGCTCGAGCTTCCGGATCGCATCCTCGCACGCGACCCAGGTCGTGACGCGGGCCGGGCCCTCCCGCAGTGCCCGTGAGATCTCGCCGATTCCCTGCACGAAGTTGCGCGTGACCGACCGCGCGAGGCGTCGGCGGTCAGGGACCGACAGCTCGTCGCCGTAGACCTTCTGCAGGTGGAGCTCCGAGAGCCGTCGCGTGCCGAGGTGCGCGAGCGGTTCGATGCCCCAGAGCAGCGCCCGCACCAAGAAGCCAGGTCCGCGCTCGAGAAGGGTCAGGATCGGGCCCAGGATCGCGAAGTACGCGATGTCGCGGCGCAGGGTCTTCAGGAACCGACGTCGTGGCCGGCCGCCTCCGGGTGCGACTGCCGCCACTCGCGGGCGCGTGCCTCGGAACGCCGCCTCAGGTCTTTCTTGCTGGTCGTTTGGAGACAACGGAGCGCGCGATGATACGCAGCCCAGAACACGCGGACCACGAGCGCGTGGACCGCCCTGTCTCCGAGGTGCCCGTCATCCCACGCCGCGAGCACGCGACCGAGGTCGGCGGCGCGGCCGCGGTGGTCGAGCGGCGTCTTCCGCCGGACGCCGTCCAGGTCGACGATCAGCAGGGAGCCGCTGTCGGGATCGCGGACCAGGTTGTCGAACTTCAGGTCGCGGTTGCGCAGCCCGTGCGCGTGGAGTCGGCCGACGCTGCGTCCGAGGCTCCGCGCTGCGTCCGTGAGCGCTGCCGGGGACAGAGAAGCGCTCCGCAGCTCGGTGGCGAAGTCGGGCGCGGGGATGCGCGTGGCGGCGACGAGGCCCCGGCCGCGGTGCACGTGCAGCGCGACCGGGCGCGGCGTCGGCACGTCGCAGAACTCGAGCCAGAACGACGCCCGGAACAGGCGCATGGCCGCAGCAGCCGGGCGCTGCTTGACCGCCAGGGAGTCCGTCAGCCACACCGCGCCGCGGCGCCCTGACTTCAGCGGCTCCGGGCGGTCGCCCGCCCGGAACGCGGCCGCCGCCTCCAGCAGCTCTGCCGGGGCATCCTTGCGCTCGTAGCTGGCGCCATCCGTGATCCGGGACACCGCAGTGTGCCGACACGCCCGCGTCGCTCTCCGCCCGAACGCGGCGAGGGCGTGGTTGCGCTGGGTGCGCCCGATCCGCCCCGCCTTCTCGATCAGCGTCGCCGACGCGCGGTAGCCGTCGAGCAGCGGGGCCGCGGCGGGGGAGCGCACGCCGCCGTCCAGGCCGAGGCAGAAGAACGCGAGCGACCGCGCCCGCTCGCCGTCGTCGACGGGCTCGGTGAGAACGGCGCTGTGCAGGTCCAGCAGGTGGAGTCGGCCGTCCGGCGTGACGAGCACGTTGCCGGGGTGGAGGTCGAGGGCGCGCAGGCCGGCGTCGTGCGCGCGGCGGAGCAGCCGGCCCGCCTCGCGGGCGAGTGCGGGCGGCAGGGGCCCCCGGTCCAGCGGAGTGGCGTCCTCGACGGTCGCCGTGATCAGGAAGCTCCGCGACCCGAACGTGCCCGAGAACCTGCCGGCAGCCAGCGGTGTGACGACCGGGAGTCCCCGGGCCCGGGCCTCACGCAGGTTGCCGAACTCCTTGACGCCCCGTGCGCCGGACAGCGCGTCGCGCGCGCGGTCCGAGATCCTGACCGCGCGGTAGAGCTTGAGGTGGACGTCTTGGTCGCCGAGCGTTCCCCGGGAAACGGTGCGGACGGTCGAGGACTTGACCTCGACGAGGCCTGGCCACGCGAACGGGTCGTCCCGCTCGAACCAGCGTGCCAGCGACTCGGCGACGACGGACGCGCACAGACCAGTGCACGAGGCACCCCGCAACGTCACAATGTCGGCGTCGCGGGTCCCGGAACTCGGCGGCGTCGGACCCATGTGGAAGCTCCACCGATACTACCTGAAGGAGGTTGGCGTCAGCGCGTCGATCACCTTCGTGGTCCTGTTCGGCATCCTGCTCGTGTCCCTGGTCTACCGGGGGATCAGCAAGGCCGAGGGCTTCTCGCTGGTCGACGCATTCCTGATCACGTTCCTGTGGGCGGTCGACACGCTGCCGCACCTGCTGCCGATCGCGCTCCTGTTCGGCACGGTGCTCACCTACGCGCGCGCGTCGCAGGACCGTGAGATCACGGCGATCCGCAGCGCCGGCGTGAGCCCTCGGGTGGCGATGGTCCCGGCACTCCTGATCGGGATCGTGTTCAGCATCATCGCCAGCTGGGCGCTGCACTGGATGGTGCCGCGCGCGCACTACTGGAAGTACCGGGTCGTCGCGGAGACCGTCCGCAGCGTGCTCCTGCAGACCGGCCTGATGGGCGATCGTTTCAGCTACGGCGGCCTGATGATGACCTGGGAGTCGAAGGACGAGAGCGGCGCGTGGCGCGACGTGCTGATCCAGGTGCGGGGCGGCGGTACGACCGGCGGTCCGCTCGGCGAGGGGCTTTTCCTGGCCGAGTCCGCGGCGGTCGAGATCGAGGACGACGAACGGCTCGTCCTGGTGCTGCGCGAAGCGCGCGACGCGGTCGGTGACCGGCGGCTCCCGGAGGAGACGCGGATCAGCGTCAACCTCCGCGAGATCACCGAAGGATCGAGGCGCGACGAGGACGAGCGGGACATGAGCAGCGACCAGCTGCTCGCGGAAGTCGCGCGTGGGGTCCACGACCGGCCGGAGGCGGTGCGCTACTACGTCGCGCAGCGGACCTGCTTCGCGCTCCTGCCGTGCCTCCTCGCCCCGATCGGCTTCGCGATCGGGGTCTACGCGCGTGACCGTGGTCGCGTGCTGGCGCTCGTCTTCGCGATGATCCCGATCGTCGTGTTCTACCTGGGCGACTTCATCGGCGCGCACCTCGTGCGCGCGACCGATCAGGCCGCGTTCGCGTTCCTTCCCGCGGCCCTGCTCGCGCTCGTCGGCACGCCGTTCTGCTGGAGGCTGCTGCGCGCATGAGCCGCGCCGAGGTCCCGCTGCCCGGCTCTCGACTCCGATGATCGGACGCCTCGATCTCTACCTCGCCCGGTCGGTGCTCGGCTCGTACGGCGCCGGGCTCCTGTTCATGGTGATCCTGTTCACGCTCGTGAACCTGCTGATCGACCTGTCGGGATTCCTGGAGGCGGCGGAGGCGCGCGGCGCGTCGATCGGCGAACTCACGTTCGACATGGCCGTCTACTACACGCTGTCGCTGCCGCTCGTCTTCGTGATGGTCGGGCCGTTCGTCAGCGTGATCGCGGGGATGTTCGCTGTCGCCCGGCACATGGCGGCGAACGAGATCGTGCCGATGGTGTTCACCGGTCGGAGCATGTCGCGCGTCCTGGCACCGGTCCTGGCTCTCGGGCTCCTGTCGGCGCTCGCGATGGCGGGTGCCTGGGAATACGTGATCCCCAAGATCGCGGAACCGCTGGACGCGGCGCGTCAGGCGCTCGAGGGCGACGAGTCCAGCTCCGAACTCTCGGGCCTCGTCGTCAAGCTGCGCGAGGGCGTCGACCAGACGCTCTTCGTCGAGCGCTACCGGCATGACGCCCAGCGGATGGAGGGCGTGTCGGTGGTCGAACGGGAGGTCGGGGGGCTGGAGAGTTCGCTCCTGACCGCGGAGGCGGCGGTCTGGGACGCGGAGCGCGCGGACTGGGTGCTGACCGGCGGCGAGCGGCGGACCGAGACGCGGTCCCTGGCCCAGGAGCTGCTCGGGCTGACGGGCGTCGAACCCGATCTGCTGTGGCGGCTCGGCAAGGAGGGGCGCGAGACCGTGCAGCTCTCCTACTCCGAGCTGCTCGACCTCCAGAACCTGAGGCCCGGGCGGCGCGACCTCGTGCTCGCGTTCCACAGCCACATGACGTTTCCGCTCGCGAACCTGATCCTGCTCCTGTTGGCGCTGCCCTTCGCGGTCTACTTCGAGCGCGGCAACCGGATCGAGCGGGTCGTGTTCGCCGTGCTGCTCTGTGCCGCCTACGTGGTCGCGGACCTCACGTGCCAGAACCTCGGCAAGTCGCTGCTCCACCCGATCCTCGCCGCCTGGCTGCCGACCATCGTCTTCGGATCCTTCGGCGTCGTCTTCTTCTCTTCGGTCCGCACCTGACCCAGAATCCGCCGCACCCATGACCGAACGCACCCGCGTCCCTGGCCCGGTCCTGATCTTCACGATCTTCGGGCTCGTTGCCGGCCTCGGCTACCTGATCTACTCGATGGTCACCGCCGGCTCGCGTTGACCCGGTCGTTCACGCGTCGCCGCGCAGCGCCCTCTGCCACTCGTCGAGCCGGGCGGCCGCTTCACGGGGGCTGAGATCGTCGAGATCGACGGCCTCGAGCTCACGGAGCACGCGGTCGCGATCGGACTCGAACAGGTTGAGCTGGTGCGGTCGCTGCGGCTGCTCGGCGCGCTGGGGTTCGGAGCTCGTCGCGCCCACCGGTGCGCCGAGCGCGCGCTGCACCGCCTCGCCGTCGTCCTCGAGGCGCTCGAGCACCGAGCGTGCGCGCGACAGCACGTTGTCCGGAATGCCGGCGAGCCGGCCGACGTGCAGACCGTAGCTGCGGTCGGTGGCCCCTTCCTCGATGCGGTGGAGGAAGACGATCTCGTCGCCCCACTCGCGGACGGCGACGCGTTGGTTGACCACGCCCCGACACGTCTCGGCGAGCTGCGTGATCTGGTGGTAGTGGGTGGCGAACAGGCCGCGGCAGCCGATGCGGTCGTGCAGGTCCTCGGCGATCGCCCAGGCGAGCGCGAGGCCGTCGAAGGTGGAAGTCCCGCGGCCGACCTCGTCGAGGATCACGAGGCTCTGGGCGGTCGCGTTGTTCAGGATGTTCGCGGTCTCGACCATCTCGACCATGAACGTCGACGCACCGCGGCTGATGTCGTCCGAAGCGCCGACCCGCGTGAACACGCGGTCGACGACGCCGACGTGGGCGCTCTTCGCCGGGACGAACGCGCCGATCTGGGCGAGGAGGACGATCAGCGCGTTCTGGCGGATGTAGGTCGACTTGCCGGCCATGTTGGGGCCGGTCAGCAGGACCAGCGTCCGTTCGTCCGGGCAGAGCTCGGTGTCGTTCGGGACGAAGGTACCGTGCGCGTGGGTGGCCTCGATCACCGGATGGCGGCCGTCGCGGATCGAAAGCACGCGGCTGTCGTCGACCTTCGGGCGGCAGTAGTCGCGCTCCTTCGCGACCACCGCGAGGCCGACGAGCACGTCGAGCTGGGCGACCAGATCGGCGGTGCGCTGCAGGCGGTCGAGCTGCTCGGCGATCCGGGAACGCAGCGCGTCGAAGAGGCTGAACTCCAGCGCCTTCGCGCGGTCCTCCGCGGTCAGGATGTCGGACTCGAAGTGCTTGAGCTCGTCGGTGATGTAGCGCTCGGCGTTCTTCGTCGTCTGCTTGCGCGAGTACTCCTGCGGCACCTCGACGTGGCGGTTGCCGTGCGTGATCTCGATGTAGTAGCCGAAGACCTTGTTGAACCCGACCTTGAGGTTCGCGATGCCGAGGCGTGCGGCTTCGCGCGCCTGGAACTGCGCGATCCAGTCCTTGCCGTTGCGAGCCAGCGACAGCAGCTTGTCGAGCTCGGGATCGTGCCCTTCGCGGATCAGTCCGCCGTCCTGGATCGTCGGCGGGGGCTCGTCGACGATCGCTGCCGCGACCGCGTCGGCGATGTCGGTCAGGAGATCCAGATCGTCACGGATGCCGGCGAGGCGGGCAGACGCGCACGATGCGAGCGCACCGTGGACCGTCGGCAGTCGCTCGAGGCTCCGCCGCAGCGCGACGAGGTCCCGCGCGTTGGCGCGTCCGCACGCGATGCGGGTCGTCAGGCGCTGGAGGTCGAGGACGCCGGCGAGCGCATCGGACAGCGCGCGGGCCGTCGCCGGCGCCTCGAACAGCTCCGCCACGGCGTCCTGCCGGGCGAGGATCGGACCCGGCTCGGCGAGCGGGGAGAGCACCCAGTCACGGAGCAGTCGCTTGCCCATCGGCGTCCGCGTCCGGTCGATGACCGCGACGACCGGCGTGCCGCGACCGTCGCCGCGCAGCGTCTCGACGAGCTCCAGGCTCTGGCGCGTCACGCGGTCGAGCATCATGTGCGCGCCGCGACGGTGGACCTCGAGTCGCCGGATGTGGGGGAGCGACGCGAGCTGGGTCTCACCCAGGTAGGTGATCAGCGCGCCGGCCGAACGCACGGCGGTCGGCACCTCGGCGACGCCGAAGCCGTCGAGCGTCTTCGTCCCGAAGAACCCGGTCAGCGCCTTGATCGCCGCGTCCTGTCCGAAGTCGTAGACCGAGCGTCGGGTCAGCGCGCGGTCGCCGCGACCCAGCTCCTCGATCCAGTCTTCGCGGTCCTCCGCGACGAGCACTTCGGCAGGATCGACGCGTTCGATCTCGTCGAGGAGTCTCCCCGCCGGGCACTCGAGGACCTTGAACTCGCCCGTCGAAAGCTCGACCCACGCGAGGCCGGCCTGGCCGTCGCGGGAGACGTGGATCGCGGCAAGGTGGTTCGCGCTGGAGCCGCCGAGGAGGTCGTCCTCGGTCAGCGTGCCCGGGGTGACGACCCGGACGACACGACGCTCGACCAGCCCCTTGGCCTCCTTGGGGTCCTGGACCTGCTCGCAGATCGCGACCTTCTGGCCGAGCTCGACGAGGCGGCGCAGGTAGCCGTCGACCGCCCGGACCGGGACACCGGCCATCGGGATCGGATCGTCGCCCTTGTTGCGTGCGGTGAGCGTGATCTCGAGCAGCTCGGCGGCGCGCTTCGCGTCGTCGAAGAACAGCTCGTAGAAGTCGCCCATCCGGAAGAACAGCAGCGCGTCCGGGTGCCGGGCCTTCTCGGCGACGTATTGGGCCATCGCCGGGGACATGCCGTCGACCTTGGTCAACGCGAGGCCCCTCCGGCGAGGTGCAGGAGTCGGTCTGCTTCGGCGACGAGGATGTCGACCGCCCGCTCGGCTTCGTCGTAGGTCGTCTCCGCGGAGAAGGACACCCGCACCACCTCGCGGGCGTCACGCGTCGAGAGTCCGATCGCTTCGAGCACGTGGCTCGTTCCCGATTTGCCGTCGTGGCAGGCGGAGCCGGTCGAGATCGACAGCCCACGCGTGTCGACGCGCTGCTGGAGCGTCTGTCCGACGACTCCGGGGATTCGCATCGAGAGGATGTGCGGGACCCGACGGTCCTGCGCGCCGAGGCGCATGGCGTCCGGGAACTCGTCGACCACGGCGTCGAAGAAGCGCGCGGCGAGACGCTCACAGTGCTCGGCGTTCCGACCGAGGTGGGTCAGCATGCGTTCGGCGGCGCGAGCGAGGCCGACGGCGCCCGGCACGTTCTCGGTCCCACCGCGGCGCCCGCCCTCTTGGCCGCCGCCCTCGATCAGCGGCTGGTAGCGCGCCGTGCTCGATGTCGCCAGGAAGCCGATCCCGCGCGGTCCGTGCAGCTTGTGGCCGGACACGGCGACCGAATCGACGCCGGCGAGGTCGAGATCGAAGTCGATCTTGCCGTAGCTCTGGACGAGGTCGACGTGGATGTGGGCTTCGGGTGCGACGTGCCGGACGACTTCGACCAGTTCGTCCAGCCGGCACAGCGTGCCGAGCTCGTTGTGTCCGTGCAGGAGGGACACGACCCGCACGTCCTTGCCGAGGTGCTCGAACAGCGTCTCGGGATCGATGTCGCCCTCGGGCGTGACGGGCACGCGAACCAGGCCGTAGCGCCGTGCCGCGAGAACGCGCTCGAGCCCGAGCACCGCTGCGTGGTCGCTCGCTGCGGCGAGGACCCGGCCCGGAGGGCGGGAGAATGCCGGGCCCACCACGCCGAGCTGGTCGGCCTCGGTCCCACCCGAAGTGAAGACGAGGTCCGCCGCGCCGAGGCTGCCCCGCAGGAATGCCCTCGCGTCCTCGAGCAGCTTCTTCGCCGCGCGTCCGGCGGCGTGCTGCGAGGACGGGTTGCCGAACAGCTGGCGTTGTGTGTCGGCGATGGTCTGCGTGACGCTCGCGAAGGGCCGCGTCGTCGCGGCGTGGTCGAGATAGATCGTGTCTTCGGACATGGCGGGCGGGCGCGCAGCCTAACACGGCGACCCGTTCGCCCGGACGCTGCCGTTGCCGCGGCGAACGACCTCCGGTCACTCGCCGTGCGCGTAGCGCCGCAGCTTCTCGTGCAGCGTCGAGGCCGAGATCCCGAGCTTCCTGGCCGCTCGAGTCTTGTGGCCTCCGCACATGGCCAGGGCCCGCAGGATGTGGTCCCGCTCGACCTCGCGCAGTGGCTGCACGCGGATGCTGCGCGAGCTCGGGTCCTGGACCTCGGTCGGGAGGTGGCGCGCGTCGATCTCTGCATCTCCGGCGCGCGCGGCGGCCGTCTCGAGCGCCCGCGTCAGCTGCCGCACGTTGCCGGGCCAGTGGTAGGCGGTCAGCGTGCGCTGCGCTTCCGCGCTGAGCTGGCGCTGCGAACCGTCGGTGCGAGGTCCGAGGTCGCCGAGGATCACCTCGATGAGGTGTGCGATGTCCTGCGGCGACGTGCGGAGGGGTGGGATCCTCGCCATCAAGTAGCTCTCCAGCAGCTTCACCAGCGAGGGCTCCAACGAGGGCAGGCCGCCCTTGGCATTGGGCATCACGGACAGGACGACGCGGAACCCCTCGGCCCGCGGACTCTCGGCCTGCGCGAGCACCTCGGCGAGCCGGCGCTGCAGCGCGGGGGGGAGCGCTTCGGGACAGTCGACGAACAGCGTGCCGTTTCGGGCCCGGGTCGCACAGCTGCCGGCGCCCTCCTCGACTTCTTGGCCCAGTCCGAGCTCGGTCGCGATCCTCTGTGGCGGCAGGAGCCGCGCGTAGCAGCGGACGAAGGGGCCGGCCGGCGACGCGCTCCTCTCGTGGTAGAGCAGCGCGATCTCCTCCGCCTCACAGCCCTCTTCGCCCAGGAGGAGTACGGGCGCGGACGCGGTCGCCGCCTCGGCGATCTGGTGTCGCAGCGCGCCCAATCGGACCGAGGTCTGGGCGGTCCGCGCCGCGAACGACTGCTGGAAGCGGGTCTGCGCGAGCTCCCTGAGCTCCTTCGCCCGGCGCTCTGCGTCCTCGAGCCAACGCTTCGTCCAGGGAGCCAGGACGGCGAGGAGTCGGAGCGCAGCTTCCGAGGACAGTGCCCCGGACTCCGGGTCGCCGACGATCAGAGCGGCCCCGGCGTCGAGGTCGATCGGCACGATCAGTCGTTCGCCGCGCGCCGGGTCGGTCGGATCGGGGGCGAGGCAGACGGGCGCATCGAACCCCTCGGTGACCTCGCCCGGCAGGTTCAGCAGAGCGGGGTCCGCGGGCACCGACGCGATGACCCGTACCGGGCTCCTCGCGACGACGATCGCGCCGGAACGGCGGTGCGTGAGGCGGAGTGCGGCCTGGAGGAGATGACCGGCCACGGCGACCACGAGGTCGCGGTTGTCGGTCGGCGGCGGCGTGACTGCGGCCAGGACCTCCTCCGCGCCGAGCAGGTCGACCTTCGGCTCCGGCGGAGCCCGCTGCAGCATCCGTTCGGTCCGTTCGATCGGCGCGACCGTCCTCGCACGTCGCTCCGGCTCTGCCTCCAGCGTCAGGCGCGTGGCACCGACGAGCAGCACCGCGCCGGGATGCAGCAGCCCTCCCGACGAAGGCCTGCCGTCCACTTGGCAGACGTTGGTGCCGCCCAGGTCCCGGAAGCTGATCCTTCCGTCCTCGAACTCCAGCACCGCGTGCCGACGGCTGACGGTCGGGTCCGCGAGCACCACGTCACAGTCGAGCGCCCGTCCGATCACGGTCCTGGGGCGGTCGAGGGAGACCGACCGACTGTCGGCGTCGCTCTCGATGCGCAGTCGGTAGCTGGCCCGGGCGGGATGGGTGGAGGGCGTCTCGTTCTGACGGATTCCGGCGCTCGTCATCAGGACCCCCTCGGTGTCGGCGGTTCTAGCGGTCGGGTCGGGGGCAGGTCTGTCCCCCCCGAATCGGGCCGACAGCGTCCGGGCAGGGTGACGTTGCGTCAACCTGCGGCGCGGAACTGCCGATGGATAGGGAGTGTGGGCCTCAGCCTGTCTCGGGATCGCGGCGCTCGGCGTGGCGCTCTGGCCGTCTTCGCGACGGACGGAGCGCGCGTGGATCCGGCGCATCCGGCGGCAGGTCGCGTGGCGGCACCCGGACGTCGAATGGCTCGGAGAGGACTTCGAGGGCGCGACGATCCGGTGCCGGGTCTCGGGTCAGGAGACCGTGATCCCGGTGGGAGGGCTGGTCGCCGCCTGCGAAGAGGACCCGGCGTCGTTCCCGACCCTCGTCGCCGCGATGGTGCGCGACGAGCGGGACCGTCTGGACGATCCGGGCCGCGACGTCTGGTCGGCGGTCGCGCCCTACCTGATGCCGCAGATCCGCACCGAGGCGTGGCTCACCGCACAGAAGGCGCGCTTCGGCCCTGCGGCCCTGCTGCATCGCCCCCTCGGCGCGGACCTCGTCGTCTGCTACGTGGTCGATCGGGGCGATGCGATGACGTTCGTCGCACGTCGCCATGCGCGCGCCTGGGGACGCTCCCTCGATGACGTGGACGAACGTGCGCTCGCCAACCTCGCGGAGTGCAGCGAGGACTGCGCGGTCCGCACGGGGCCAGGTCGTGAGGGGACCGCGGTGAGCCGTGGTGATGGCTACGACGCCGCGCGCGTCCTGCTGCTCGACCCGTTCCACGCGGAAGGCCTGCTGCTCGCCGTGCCGAGCCGCGACGTCCTCTGGCTCGCGGGCGCGGAGAAGATCGTCGACATCGGCGCCCTCCGGCGTGAGGTTGCGACGGTGGCGAGCCGTGCGGCCGAGCCCGTTTCGGCGGAGCTCTACACGGTGCGTCGCGGACGACTGGTCAGCGCCGAGTCGTGAGCCGGCGCGTCGCGCCGGTCGCGAACTGCAGGTCTGCGCCTGGGACGTCGAACTCGACCGGCTCGGCCGGTTCGAAGCCGTCGAAAGCCACTCGGTAGCGCCCTGGTCCGAGCGCCTCGAACTCGAACACCACGTCCGCACTGCCGGGCTCGAACGAGCGGGCGGCACCCTCGATCGGGAACGCGCAGAACCCCGGATCGTCGACGCGATGGAGCACCGCGGTCGCTGCGTGCCATGCGGGCTCCGTCGGCAGGTCCGTGCGTTCGACGAGGAGCACGGTGTCCTGCGCCGTTGCGTCGAGCGTGATCGAGGTGTGCCGCGGCGAGACGTTCTCCGGCAGCTCCACGGTGCCGCGGGCGCGGTACCCGCGCCGCGGTGGGGTCGATCGCGCGTGGACGTAGGCGACGTGCTTGCCTGCGGGAATCGCCGAGAAAGTCACTTCGCCCTCGGCAGGAACCGGTGCCTGGGCGAGCACGCCCGAGGTCGTTCCGTCGAGGATCGTCACGACCTCGCCGGCGCCAGCGCCTCCGACCGCGACGTGGACCTCGCCGGTGAGCTGCTCGGCCCCGCTGACGAGCCGGACGGACGCCGGCACCGCGCGCGCGGGCGCGTTCGGGAACTGCAGGGCGGTGACCTCGACGGGCGCGGGCATCTCGACCTGGCCGAGCGGGCCCGCGTACCGCGGCGTCGGGAGGTGCCACGCGTAGAGGCCCGCCCAGCCGGCGATCGCCGCGAGGGTCGTCAGCAGGGTCAGGAGAACGGCAGTGCCGAGGGTGCGGATGGGAGCCTCCGGGGATCGGGGTGGATTCGGGAGGATAGCGGATCCCCGGCTGCCGGAGTCGGCCAGCTGGTACGGGTCGCGACTTGAGTCCGAGCGGGTCCCGGCCGATCTTCCGCGCCTGTGGCCGTCCCGTCCGATCACGACCCGCTCCAACGACTGACCGCAGAATGCGCGGCGATGGGGATGAACCTCGTCGGCGTCGTGGACGCGGCTACCTTCGACGCGTCACAGCCGTGTGGGCGCCGCGCGGCGGAGCGCCTCCAGGACTGCGACACGATCGTGCTTCTCGGGGCCGGCGGTCGGGCCGCTTGGGAAGCCGTGAAGGCGCGGGAAGGCGGCCGGGTGGGGGACGCACGCCACGACTACCACCCGATCGACGCGTGGAGCCTCGCCTTGGCCGAGCAGGCGGCCGCGCGGCTCCGCGCGCTCGGCTGCGAGGTCGTGGTCGTGCTGCCGGACGAGCAGCGGCCGATGAACTTCCGGCAGCTCGCCGAGCAGGTCGGCTTCGGGACGATCTCGCCGGTGATCGGCCACCTGCTCCACCCGGTGTTCGGGCCGTGGCTGAGCCTCCGGACCGCACTCCTGGTCCGCGGTCGTCCGTTCGGCTCGCGGCCGCCCGCGCCTCTCCTCGACTTCGAGCCGTGCGGCGGCTGTCCCCAGCCCTGCCGCGCCGCGTGTCCGTCGGAGACCTACCGGCAGCCCGGCACTCCCGACCTGTTGGCCTGCGCCCGGCACCGCCTCGGCGGCGGGTGCGTGACCGGCTGCGACACGCTGCGGGCCTGTCCGCTCGGCGCCCAGCACCGCTACGCGCCGGACGAGGAAGCGTTCCGGCACGCCTACTCGCTGTTCCGGACGCGGCGCTGGCTCGGGGACGGGATGTGGCGGTTCGTCCCCAAGCGCTTCCGGCAGGGCTGACGCCGCGGGTTCTCCGCGCGCCGCCGGCAGCACATCCCCGGATCCGTCAGCGCAGCCCGACGGCGATCGGTGCGGCGGACCCGATCACCACGCCCTGTGCGTCGACGAACGCGCACTGCATGCCGATCTGCGAGCCGTTGCCGCCGATGCCGGGGTTGAACAGCCGCAGCGTCGCAGTTCCGTGCGCGTCGAACGTGACCGGGAGCACGTCCCAAGCGAAGAACATCGTCGGGTCCCAGAGAATCATCTGTTCGAAGCCGGGCACCGGGAACGGACCCTCGTTCTGGCGCGGGTTCGGACCGACGGCGATCAGGCCTGTCCCGTGCGCAGGTCCCCCGGTCGTCACCACGTCGAAGCTGCCGGCCGGCGCGTTCATCGGCGCGCCGGTCACGGGCCGCGCGGGCACGATGCGGCGGACCTGGCTCGCGCCGCCGAAGGTCGACTCGTGGACGAAGAGCGAGCCCGCGTTGCTCGGCTGCCAGGGTTCGAACTCGCCGGACCACGGCGGGCCAGCCTGCCAGAGCAGGCCCGAGGGCTGGGGCGCCGTGGGGTCGTAGGTGACGAGGTCGGAGCGGCGCACCACGTCGTTGCGGCCGGCGCGGAAGCCGATGCTGACCTCGTGCACGGTGCCGTGCATCCAGTCGGTGACCAGCACGTCGAAGTCGCCGTCGACCGCGAGGTCACCCGCGGCGTCGATGCCGTCCGCGACCAGCACCGCGTCGGCCGCGGTCAGCACGCGGTTGCCGAGGTTCAGCTGGATCTGGAGCGGGGTCCAGAGCAGCACCTGCACCGATCCCGGGGGAGGCGGAAAGCTCAGGCTCGACGTCGCGTAGTACAGACCGTTCCGCGTCCAGGTCAGCGGGCCGCTCGCGCCGTCGACGCGTGCGGCGACCTGGGTGCCGCCGGTCACCAGGTCGACGTGGACGATGTCGTTGTCCGGCGTCGAGAAGCCGCCGGTCTTCGCGGAGACGAGGACCGCGTCCGCATCGATCTGCGTCGCGTCGTAGTTGAACGGCAGGTTGGCGAGGACGCGCGGGGCCCGGCCGTTCGGGACCGTCGACACGAGCCAGAGATCGCCGGTGCTGCTCTCCCCGAACAGCACCTCGGTCGGTCCGACCTGCAGCGTGAACGAGCCGAAGACCGGGCTCGCGAACGCGAGGAGTTCGCGCTGCGCTCCGCCCGCGTCCCGGAGAACGAGCCTCGTCCCGTCGAACCAGACGACGCCCGCGTTCCCGGCGAGGATCGCGACCTGGCCCGAGCCGGCCGGCAGCTGGACGAGGTCGGCCGTGCGGTAGCCGGCTTCGATCGTCTGGGCGTGGGTCGAGCCCACGGCGAGGAGGGCAGCGAGGATGCCGCTGAGGGAGGGGTTCTTCATCGGGGCGCTTCTGGTTGTGGGATCAGTCTTGTGGTTGTGGGATCAGTCTTGGTGCTGGGCCATCAGGGGAGGAGCGTGACCTCGAGCGGGGTCGAGGAGCAGAGCGTCAGGTGTGGCGTCGGCACCGCGAGCTGGATCGCGAGCGTCCACGACAGACCGCCCTGGTAGGGGAGCGGGACCTGGCTCCGGCCGAGCGCATCCGACGCGAAGGGCACGGTGAGCACGGGCATCTGCGGATCGAGCGCCCACCACAGCGGGACGTCCGCAGGGCCGAGCCGCAGCGGGATCTCGGTGGGCAGGGTCGGCAGGATGTTGAACGCGAGCACCCCGAAGCTCGACGGGGGCAGGCCGTCGGCGTCGATCCGGAGGCTCCCGGCCACGGCGGTGGGGCCGCTCGCCGACGTCGTGACCGGGCGCGCGGCGCGGACCGCGTGGACCGCGGCGAGCGTCGACCAGTCGTTCGTCGCGACCCACAGCACCCCGCCTTCGCTCGGCTGGTAGGCGGCGAGCGTCGCCGGTCCCCGGTCCTCGAACGCCATGCCGAGCGTGCTCGTGCCGGGCTGCGCGCCGAACAGCGGCACGGGGTCGAGGGTGCCGTCCGGACGCACGACCTCGATGCGGCCATCCCGGGGGTTCGACGCGAGCAGTCGCCCGCGGTCGTCGAACACGATGTCGAACGCGCCGTCGAGGCGGGCGGGGAGCAGCGTCGCGTCGGCGGCGGTCAGCGCCGGCCCGCCGGTGATCGCCGCCGCGACCTGGGCCGCCCCGAAGCGGAGCACGCGCACCGATCCCGGGGGCGTCGGGTAGCTGGCGCTGGCGGTCGCATAGTGGAGGTCGCCGGTCGATGGGTCGACGGCCAGCGGGCCCGACGCCCCCGGTCCGAGCCTGACGATCTCGCGGTGGTTCTGTCCGCCGTTCGGATCGACGAGCCAGATGCCGGGGATCGCGTTCGGCGCGGGCCACAGCGGGTTCGCCGAAGCCAGGAGGTCTCCCGACGACAGCGCGATCAGATCGAACGTGCGCTGCGGGAGTCCGCGCACGGTCTGGATGCCGGTCGCGATCTCGAGGACCCGCAGCGTCCCACTGCGATTGTCGGCGAACAGCAGCGACCCGCTCGCTGCGTCGCGGAGCAGGATCTCGCAGCGGTCCTGCACCGGGAACGCGTGGACGAGCGTGACCAGACCCTGCGCATCGCGGTGGAAGACCGCGTGCCCGACCGCGTAGTAGACCGTGCCCTCCGCGACGCCCGGAGTGAAGCCCGCGAAGCCGAACGCGTAGCCGGTCTCGCGCAGCAGCTCGGCCCGCGAGAAGCCCTCGGCGAGCGGCGGCAGCGACTGCGCGCCGAGGCCTGCCAGCAGACCGAGCGCCAGCCCGGCAGTTCGGAGCGCGAGTCCGATCCGAGCCCGCAATCGATGGCGATCCTGGCCCGGACGCTTCTGGCCCGCCCGGTGCGAACCTAGCCGCGGGACGCCTTCAGGTGTCCCCGCGCAAGCAGGCAAACGGAGGGCGTCGTCATACGCCCTCCCGGCGTATCGGGAGCGAGCCATGCAGTCTCCTGTCCACGAGAGACCTGGTTGGGTTCGATCCCTCGGGCCGTCTTCTGACTCGCGCATCCGACGGGGTGCGTCGCCTTCCCGGCCTCGGCCAGTGGCTGCCCCCCCGAGCGTGTCGAGGCAGGCCAACGCACCCCTCTGCGCTCACAGCGGCGGGCCCGTGGAGGAGTTGCACCTCACTTCCGTACCCGAGGGGTTGAGCCACGGACCGTAGCCAGCGCCGTCCGGGCGCGCAAGGGGTCGCGGGTCGCAGGCGGCGAGGACATCCTCCAGGGCCCGGTCGATGTCCGCGTCCGTCGTCGCGTGGTTGACGACGCAGAACCGCAGGACGTAGGTCGCGCCCACGCGCGAGCTCGACAGCATCGTCGAGCCCTGCGCGAGCAGCCGGTCGAGCCAGGCCTTCGTCGCGGCCTCGTCGCCGTCCGCGCGGGTGAACGTGAACACCGACAGCCGGGTCGGCGTGACGATCCGGATGCGCGGATCGGCTGCGAGCAGCTGCTCGGCCCTCCGCGCGCGTGCCTCGTCGGCGCGGATCGCGTCGGCGATCGCGTCGACGCCGACCGCGCGGAGCAGGAACCACAGCGGGACTGCGCGGCCGCCGCGCGTCAGCTCCGGTCCGCGCTCGAAGAAGTTCACCGCGTCGCGCGGGATGTCCTGCATGTAGCTGCCGTCGCCGGTGAACGCCTGCCGCAGCCAGTGTTCGTGTGGCGTCAGCAGGCAGCCGGCCTCGAACGGCGCGTAGAGCCACTTGTGCGGGTCGAGCGTCAGCGAGTCGGCGCGCGCGAGCGCCGCGCGCAGTGCCGCGCGCTCCGGCAGCAAGGCGGTCGCCGCGCCGTAGGCCCCGTCGACGTGGAGCCACAGGCCGTGCGCCGTGCAGAGATCGGCGATGTGCTCCAGCGGGTCGACCGCGCCGGTCGTCGTCGTGCCTGCGGTCGCGCACACCACGCCGCGCTGGTGTCCCGCCGCCGCAGCGTCGCCGACCAGCCGCTCGAGAGCCGCGGCGTCGATCCGCTGCTCGCCGTCGCTCGGGACCCGGACGATCGCCGCGTCCGGGATGCCGAGGACGCGGGCCGCCTTCCGGAGCGAGTAGTGGGCCTCGTCCCCGACGAAGATCCGGAACCCCGCTCCAGCTCCCTCGACCTCGGCGCGGGCCTTGGCCGCCGCGAGCGCCCCCAGGTTCGCCATCGACCCGCCCGAGGTCAGGATGCCGACCCCGAAGCCCTCGGGCAGCCCGAGCGCCTCCCGGAGCCAGTCGAGGACCTGGACCTCCATCTGCGCGGCCGACGCCCCGCCGAGCCAGGTGCCGACGAACAGGTTCGTCGCGGCGCTGGCGAACGCCCCGATCGCCCCGGCGAAGCTCCCCGGTCCCGGCACGAACGCGAAGAATCGCGGGTGGTTGACCAGGGTCGCGAGCGGCAGGACCTCGTCGAAGAACCTCTCCAGCGTCGCGTCCAGACCTCTCCCGCGGCGGGGGAGCTCCTCGGCGAGCAGCGGGCCCAGGACCGCGGCGTCCGGGGGCGTGACGACCCGGCGATCCCGGATCCCGAGGATGTGGTCGACGACGAGGTCTGCCGCGCGGTGGGCGAGGCGGCGCATCTCGTCCGGATGGGGGTCCAGGGTCACGGGGAGGATGGGGCGGGGTGGCTCGGAGCGGCTCTGGGAGAGGGAGGCGGGCTCGCGGCCCGCGCCCAGCAGGCGATCGAAGCCCACAGGAGGCTGCGCAGCGAGCTTCTCACCGACCCGCGGTCGATTGACCCTCCTGGGGCCGAGTCCTATTCTGCGCGGCCCTTCGTAGGGCCGAAACACCCTCGAACCCGATCGATCCATTGTCCGACCGACCGTCAGAAGTCCGTGTGCCCCGGACCGTTCCGCTCACGAACCACTCGGGGGTCGGGCCCGGGACGTTCACGGTCATCGCCGGTCCCTGTGCGGTCGAGTCGCGCGAACAGCTGGCTCTGACCGCCCGTGCGGTCGCAGCCGCCGGGGCTTCGGTGCTCCGCGGGGGGGCGTTCAAGCCGCGGACCTCGCCGCATTCGTTCCAGGGTCTCGGCCGGGAAGGCCTGTCCCTGCTCGCCGAGGCCAGCCGCGAAGTCGGACTCCCGGTCGTCACCGAGGTGCTCGATCCGCGGGACGTCGAGGTCGTCTGCGGGCATGCCGCGATGCTCCAGATCGGCGCCAGGAACATGCAGAACTTCCCGCTGCTGCGCGAAGTCGGGCAGACCCGGCACCCGGTGCTCCTCAAGCGCGGTCCGGCGGCCACCCTCGACGAGCTGCTGGCGGCCGCGGACTACATCCTCGGCGAGGGCAACCCGGACGTCGTGCTCTGCGAGCGCGGGGTCCGCTCGTTCGACCCCTCGACCCGCTACCTGCTCGACCTCGCGGCCGTCCCGGCGCTGCGTGAGCGGACCGACCTGCCGATCGTCGTCGATCCGTCGCACGGGACCGGTCGCCGCAGTCTCGTCGCGCCGATGGCGCGCGCGGCTCTCGCCGCCGGCGCCGATGGCGTGATCCTCGAGGTCCACCCCCGCCCCGAACAGGCGCTCAGCGACGGTCCCCAGGCGCTCCGGCCGATGGACTTCGCCCGCCTGATGAAGGAGCTCCAGGCGCTCGCCCCGATCGTCGGGCGCGAAATCTCCGCCTCTCTTTCCCGGCTCGGGACTGCTTCCGAGGCCCCGTGCACCGAAGATGCGCGGGCCATATGAGCAGCGATCCGACCGCCAGCCGACCTGTGACCCACGCGCACCCGTGATCGCAACCGCCGCCACCGAGACCAGATCATGAACGAGGGACGCAAGCCCTACATCGCGGGCAACTGGAAGATGAACCTCGACCGCGCCAAGGCGCTCGACCTGATCAAGACGATCAAGGGGCGGCTCGGCGACGGGAACGACCGTGAGGTCGCGGTGTTCTGTCCGTCGGTCTACCTCGCGGACGTGTCGGCGGTCGCGCAGGGCTCGCCCCTCGGCGTCGGCGCGCAGAACCTCTGGTTCGAGCGCGACGGTGCGTACACCGGAGAACTGTCGTCGGCGATGCTCCGCGAGGTCGGTGCCGACCGCGTGCTCATCGGCCACAGCGAGCGCCGCCACGTGCTGCTGGAGCCGGACGATTGGATGGCCCGCAAGATGCGCGCGGCCCTGGACGGCTCGCTGCTGCCGATCCTCTGCGTCGGCGAGAAGCTCGAGGAGCGCAAGGGCAACCGCACCGAGCGCGTGCTCAAGCGTCAGCTCGAGGCCGGCTTCTCCGACATCCAGGCCGAAGAGATCCGTCGCGTGACGATCGCCTACGAGCCGGTCTGGGCGATCGGCACCGGCGAGACCGCGACCCCGCTCCAAGTGGGCGAGGTCCACAAGTTCATCCGTCGCTGGGTCGCCAGCCGACTCGGAGCCGAAGCCGGCGAGGCGATCCGCGTGCTCTACGGCGGCAGCGTCAACCCCGGCAACGTGAAGGCGCTGATGAGCGTCCCTGACGTCGACGGCGTCCTCGTCGGCGGCGCGAGCCTCAAGCCCGACACGTTCCTCCCGCTGATCGAGTTCGATCGCTGATCCACGAGCCTCCACTCCGCTCGGCCGACGCCGCGCGGTAGGGGCCCACGGCAAACATCCCCCCCGACCGCACCGGTCGCACACCCCCTTCCCCACCACATCCCCATGTTCGTCCTCAAGCTGGCCCTCTGGGCCCTGTTCTTCGGCGCCTCGGTCCTCCTGGCGGTCATCATCCTGCTCCAGGAAGGCAAGGGTGGCGGCCTCGCCGAGGCGTTCGGCGGCGTCGGCGCCGAGACGTTCGGCGTGAAGAGCGGCGGCATCAACCGCTTCACGTTCTCGGTGGCGGCGGCCTACGTCGTCGCCGCGATCCTGCTCCACGCGACCTGGGATCTCTGATCGCGACGTGGGGTCCCTGATCCACGCGCGACGCCAGGCTGTGCTCGATCCCCGCGGGGGGCGGGTGTGAGCCGTCCGGCGGCAGGGGGCCGTCCGGTGAGCAGCATGACCGGATCGGGGCTGGGGCGGAGTGTCCCGGCCGACGGGTGTGACCAGTTCGTCGTCGAGGTCCGCTCGGTCAACGGCAAGGGCCTGACCGTCAAGTCGAGGACCCCGCACGAGGTCGCCGGCGCCGAGAGGCTGATCGACGAGAGGGTGCGGGCGCGGCTGCGCCGCGGCAGCGTGCTGGTCCAGGTCACGCTGCAGCGCGCGCCGTCGAACGCAGCCGAGCTGGTCGACGAGGCCCGTTTCATCGCGGTCGCCAAGCACCTCCGGCGTCTGGCGACGACGGCAGGGGTCGCCCCGCCTTCGGTGGCGGACGTGCTCCGCGTTCCCGGCGTCGTCTCGTCGACTTCGAACACCGAGCTCGGCGACGAGCCGCCGCCCGGTCTCGCCGAGGCGCTCGATGCGGCGCTCGACGCGCTGACGGCCGCGCGCGCCGAGGAAGGTGCCGCCACGCTCGCGACCTGTCGCGACCAGCTCGCGGATCTCGAACGAGGGCTGGCGACGGTCGAGGCGAGGGCTCCCGAGCTCGTCGCCGCGCAGCGCGAGCGCCTGCTCGAGCGCGTCAACGAGTTCCTGGCCGGCCGTGGCCTGTCGATCGAGCCCGGCGACGTGGTGCGGGAACTCGCGGTCTACGCCGAGCGGACGGACATCGCCGAGGAGGTCCAGCGGCTGGGAGCGCACATCGCACGTGCCCGCGAGCTGCTCGACGCCGGGGGCGAGGTCGGCCGCACGTTCGAGTTCCTCGTGCAGGAGATGCTCCGCGAGACCAACACGCTTGGCAGCAAGTCCCCCGACGTTCAGATTGCCCACACCGTCGTGGCGATGAAGTCCGCGATCGACCGCCTGAAGGAGCAGGCTGCAAACCTGGAGTGACACGACATGGGTGCTGAGGCCGGACGATTGGTGGTGATCTCGGGGCCCTCGGGCGCCGGGAAGACATCGGTGTGCAAGGCGCTGAAGACGGACCCGCGGGTCACGTTCTCGGTGTCGGCGACGACCCGACCGCGCCGCGATGGCGAGGTGGACGGGATCGACTACCGGTTCCTGACTCCCGACGAGTTCGACGCGGCCGAGGCTCGCGGGGAGTTCCTCGAGTCGGCGACCTACAACGGCAACCGCTACGGCACGCTGCGCGGCCCGATGGACGAAGCCCTCGCCGACGGACGGGTCTTCGTGCTGGAGATCGAGGTCCAGGGCACCCGCCAGCTCCGCTTCGGCAACGTGCCCGGCACCTACGTGTTCGTCGTCCCGCCGAGCATGGAGATCCTGCACGAGCGGCTCGTCAAGCGCGGCCAGAACGCGCCCGAGGAGATCGAGGCGCGCCTCGCCATCGCCCGCGAGGAGCTCGGCGCCAGCGACCTGTACGACCACGTGGTCGAGAACGTCGAACTCGACGCGACGATCGCGCGCGTCCGCGAACTGTGCGGCCTCGTGCCGACGGAGGCCTGAGCGATGGCTGCAGACACGGCGAGCTCCCGCACCCCGCGTGTGCTGGTCGGCGTCGGCGCCGGCATCGCCGCGTTCAAGGCCGCTGCGCTGGTCAGTCGACTCGTCCAGCGGGGCGCCTCGGTCCGCGTGGCGATGAGCCGTGACGCGGAGGCGTTCGTCGGGCGGCGGACCTTCGAGGGTCTGACCGGTCGCCCGGTGATCTCCTCGTCGACGCAGATCGATGCCGACGGGAGCGCCCCGCACATCGCGGCGACGCGAGACGTCGACGTCTTCGTGATCGCGCCGGCGACCGCGGACCTGATCGCCCGCCTGGCGGCGGGCCTCTGCGACGACGCCGTCGCGCTGGCCGCGTGCGCGTGCCGCGCCCGCCGCATCGTGTGCCCGGCGATGAACGACGCGATGTGGGCCGATCCGGCGGTGCAGCGCAACGTCGAGACCCTGCGCACCTTCGGCTACGAGGTCTTGGGCCCGGCGGAAGGCTGGCTCGCCGAGGGCTACGCGGCGGTCGGGCGGATGGTCGAGCCCGAGGAGATCCTCGAGGCCGTGCTCGGTCCGGCGGGATCCGCTTGAGCGCGCGCCACTCGCTGCGGGGTCCGGACCGGGCCATCGCCCTCGACCGGATCCTCGTCGCCGCGACCGACCTCGGCGGGGTCTGGGAGCAGACGGACTCGATCGACATCTGGGTGCCCCGGGACCAGTTGCCCGACCTCGCGGACCTCGACGTCACGATCGAGGAAGTGCCCGACGAGGGTCGGACGTGGACCGGGCTCGAAGCCGACACCTACACGGAGGTCGCCGAGGACCTGGTCGTGCGTCCGCCCTGGGTCGACGGTCCGCCCGACTTCGTCGGCGACGAGCTGGTGGTGCCCCGGGGCATGGCGTTCGGGAGCGGCGAGCACGGCAGCACACGCGCCGCGCTGCTCGTGCTGCGCGAACTGCTCGGCCAGGGTCGTGATGTGTCCGGCTGTGCCTCGGTCCTGGACGTGGGAACGGGCTCCGGGATCCTCGCGCTCTACGCGGCTCGGCGAGGGGTGTGGCAGGTCGCGGGCTGCGACGTCGAGATCGAGTCGGTCTCCGCGGCGCGCGAGCTCCTGCCCGAGGCCGAGATCCTGGCCGGCGGCCCCGCGATGTTCGCGCCGAGGACGTTCGACCTCGTGATCGCGAACCTCGACGCGCGCCAGCTCGGCGAGGCGCTGCAAGCGATCGTCGGCTGCTGGAACGGGACCTTCGCGCTCGTGCTGTCCGGCATGAAGCCGCACGAGGTCGATGGGGTCATCTCTCGGCTCGCGTGGCTTCCCGACCTGCGCGTCGAGGACGGTGACTACGTGTCGGTGGGGTTCCGCGGCCCGCAGTCCGAGCGCGGCGTGAAGACCTCGTAGCGGACACGACCGCCGACGTAGCTGGCGTCGGGCTTGTGTCCGGCGATCCGGCCGTGCGCGGGTCGCTTGACGACCACCCTGCGGGTGGCGACGCGACGCGCCGTCTCGATCAGGTCGCCGACCGCGTCCTCCCCGGGGCCGAGGAGGGCGCGCAGGACCTGGAGCTCCCAGCCGGGTAACGCCGCCTTGCCGCGGTCCTCGAACATCGGATCGAGGAACACCGCGTCCGGCGGCTCGGCTTCGACGAGGAACTGCCGGGCATCTCCCCGGACGAGCGTCATCCGGGCGGCGGCCGGTGAGCCTTCGGCCCTGCGGAGCCCGTCCGCGAGCAGCGCGTGGAGGATCGGGCTCCGCTCGACGAGCACGACGTCGGCGCCCCAGGCGGCGAGAGTGAACGCGTCACGACCGAGGCCGGCGGTCGCGTCGACGACGCGGCGAACGCCGCGGTCCAGGCCGACCGCGCGGCACAGCATCGGTCGAGCACTCCCTCCGGTCCGGCCCGTGCGCCGCGCACCGCCGAACTCGACCGCGACCGGCGAGCCGCCGCCGGCCTTCACCAGCGAGAGTCGACCCGCGTGTTCGAGCAGCAGGAGTCCGGCCGACGAATCCGAGGCTGACGCGACGACATCCAGGCCGAGCTCGCCGGCCAGCTCCCGCAGTTGGGGACGGCCGTCCGGAGCGACGACGTCGATCTGTGGATGCGGAATCGATTCCAAGTTGCGGCGAGGCAGGCCTATCGGATGCGGTGGCGGCGTCCGCGCGGTGGCACCGGGAGTTCCTGGACCCCGGCGGGCGGGTCGCTGGGAGGGTGCCCGTTATTTACGGATCGAGCAGCCCCCGTTGCCATCGTGCGCACCGTGATCTGCGCCGAACCGCGCACGCCGAGCGGCGGATCGTGTGCTGGTTTCGATTCGAGGCAGCCCGAGCCCGGGCGGTTTGACGGTCCACCGGAGCGAGGTACGCTCGAGCGAAGCTCTACACCTCCTGACCCAAACAGCCCTCACTCTCATGCGGCGACTGCACCTCAAGCTCTTCTACCTGCGCACGCGCTTCAAGCGCGAACCCCAGGGCGTCACGGCCAAGACCCTCGGCGTCCGTCCTGCCACGATGTCGCACCTCGAGCAGGGTCGCTCCCTCCCGACTCTGCAGATGTTGGACGCGCTCTGTCGTCACTACGACGTCACTCCGACCTACCTGCTGGACGATGACCGGCCGATCGAGCCGCAGCCCCGCGATCGCTGGAGCGAGCGTGCCGCGGCGATCGGTCGCGGCGACTGGGTCGAGGTGCCGGAGGGCGCTGCGATCAAGACCTCGGACGGTCTGCTCCTCTGCCCGGTGATGAGCGGCGCCCGGTTCTACAACTCCAACGAGCAGGCCCAGCGGATGCTGTGCCGGACCAGCGACGAAGCGGTCGCGCTCAGCGAGCGCCTCGGTGGCGCCGAACAGGAGACCGACCGGAACCTCGGGGACCTGCTCCGCCGCGAGCTGATGTCGCAGCGGAAGCCGCGGACCCAGAAGCGCCGTTCGGCGGCCTCGAGCGATCTGCTGGGCGACCTGCCCCGGATCTCGCGGGGCGGTGACCTCGCTGCCGAAGCCTGATCCACCGCAGCAACCGGGCGCGAGCGAATCGGACCCTGCCGGCGCCCCCGAACCTGCCGAAGACCCCGTAGCCACGGCTCCGGGGTCTTTCTCGTTCACGGGGTCTCGACGCCGCGCGCCAGCAGGCAGCGCTCCGACAGCTGCTCGTAGAGCCCTCGGGCCTCGTCGAGCCACGCGCTCGGCACGTGGGACGGGTCCACGTCGTGCGCGCGAGGCGCGCGGAACTGGCGGCGCTGGTTGTTCAGATCACTCGGTTCGCACTTCACGTGCTGTGCGATCGGAGTGAGGTCGGGCCGCTCGCCGAGGGCCTCGAAGCGGATCAGCCCGAGCCGCTTGCGACTCGCCTCGTGGTGGAGCACGTGCCGGTAGGTCGCGATCCAGTAGCGGACCCAGTACGCGAGGTGCTCGGGTCCCGGCAGGTCCGGCGTCGCGCCGATCCAGCCGTCGAAGTCGATCGGACGGAGGTTGGCTCCGAAGTCGTAGTGGCCGATCGCCTCCATGTAGCGGCGTGCGAACGGATCACCTGCGTGCATCTCGGCGAACCGCACGTGCTGGTGGCGGAGCGAGGCTGCGTGCTGGATCGGATCCCGGAACGGCACGAGCACGCGCGCGTCGGGCAGCGCGTCCCAGAGCACCGGGATGCGCGCGAGGTTCAGGTTGTTCTTCGAGACGTAGCGCCTCGGGTGTCGACCGCGGCGACGGCGCAGCGCGACGATCCGCCGCGAGTGGTCGCGGAACGCCTTCGCGAAGTCCCGCCGCTTCGCGTCCTGCCAGACCGGAAGCGTTCCTCCGCGGTAGCGCTCCGGGAAGAACGTCTTCCACAGCACCTCCTCGAAGGCCTCGGGACTGTCGAGCGAGATCTGGATGCCGTCGGCGTGCGCCCTCTCGCGCGGGTTGTCGCGACGGCGGAACGGCTTCGCGAGCGTGCCCCACAGCATCGGGCAGAGCACGAACGGCATGTCGCGGTAGGTGTGGGCTGCGAAGGTCTGCGTGCTCGCGAACGCTCCGAGCAGCGCAGTCGTCCCGGAGCGCGGGAGGCCGGTGATCAGGACCGGTCGAGACCCGTCGACCTTGCGGAGCTCCTTCCGGAACAGCGCGCTCTCCAGGTCCGCGAGCCCGAGCTGCGCCTGGAAGGTCGAGAACGCCAGTCGGTGGAGCAGGCGATCCAGCACCCCGTACTGGTTCTCGAAGTTCACCCCTCCACTCTCCGCTCCCGGCGGGCGATCGTCCAGACGAGAACCGCCGTGGTCACGCCGATCAGGAAGGTCGGCGACAGCGTCGCGTCGACCACGGCGGTCGTCTCCACCAGTCCGGTGAGCTCGAACAGGTAGACGACGCCGAGGGGCAGCGCGAGCGCGGCGGCCGACGCCAGCACGAGCAGTGCGAACAGGACGGCGAGCCGGATCGCGTGGCCCTGGATCGCCTTCTCGCGAGCCAGTTCGTCGAGGTCCGGGTCGCGCAGGTCTCGGGTGGCGGCGCGGCTCCGCGCCATCACTTCCCGAGCGTGGGGGACCATCCGGAGCACGCGCGCGACGACGAGGAACCCTGCGACGAGGAACAGGGCCGCGGCCGTGTTCACGTGCCGGCGTCCTCTCGCTTCTCGCGCATCGCGCGGAGCATCCGCTTCAGCGGGAGCCAGACGAAGCCGACCAGGGCCAGCACGACGGCTGCGAGCAGCGCCAGGAACGACCCGATCGCCGACAGGGCGCCTCCGGGACCGAGGTAGGCGAGCAGCGGCAGGGCGATCAGGTTCAGGCCAGACATGGGTCGTCGTCTTGGATTCTTCGGCCGGGAGGCGGCTCGGGCTTCACCGACGGCGGGCCATCTTCGCCGAACCCACGGCTTCTTGCACGGTGTCGGGCCGGTGCCGGGCCCCTGGGCCGGGCAATTCCCGTCAGCGCTCGGGCCACGCCCTGACGGCGTCGGGCGAGTACGGGTAGAAGGTCCCCTCGAGCACCTCGGACACGGTCTTGCCGTCGGCATGGCGGTCCTGGCACCACTCCCAGACCGTCTTCCCGCTGCCGTCGATCTCGAAGATCCGCCCGAACTGCGCTTCGGTCAGGATCCAGTGACCGCCGCCGAGCCGCTGCGCCTTGCCGCCCATCGCGGTGTAGAAGCGCCGCTCGCCCGGCTGTCCCGCCGGGTAGATCTGCTGTGCAGCGCCGGACCCCACGTCGAAGCGCCACAGGCGGCTGCCGCCGAGGAACGCGCCGTTCAGCGAGCCGTCCAGGTTGTTGTCGAACACGCTGATCGCACCGTCGCCCAGGAAGTCAGGGTCGTGCTGCTCGACGAACGGCTCGTTGCGCCACCACTTGACCTCGAGCGTGTCCGGGTCGAACACGAACACGAGGTCGAGGTAGCGGAGGGAGACCAGCAGGTCGCCGGCCGCGAGGCCCGGGTACGAATCGGCCATCGCCGAAGACAGTTCCTCGACGTCGTTCAGGTGCAGCAGGTCGGTGGTCCGCGTGTGGCCCACCGTCCAGATCAGGCGGCGGAGCTCCGGGCTCCGGAACACGGCGTCGAGCACGCTCGCCTCGCGGACGATCTCGCCGTCTGGCGTGACCTCCATCACGAGGTCTTCGGCGACGGGCGCGAGGAGGCCCGGGAACCGCGTGAACACGGTCATCGGATCGTCGATCCAGTTCGACGCGGAGACCCAGAAATTGCCGCGCTCGTTCCTGCTGACCGAGTGGTGGGTGCGCCGGTCGAGGCGCCAGACGACGTCGCCGCGCGCGTCGAGGCGGACGAGGCCCAGGTACTCGATGTTGAACAGCACGTCGCCGTTCTCGAACAGCCACGAGCCGTGCACGTAGTTCGACGCGAGGTGGAAGTTGCCGCGGAGCCCGTCCTGGTGCGGGCACTCGGGGAAGAGCCGCAGCGGGTCGGCGTTCCAGCGGTGCAGGACCTCGCCGGAGCGATCCATCACGCGGAGGCCGGGCTTCCAGTCGTCGTCCGGCCAGTACGACGTGACGAGGAGAACGCCCGGCTCGGCGTCGTCGGCCTCGCCCCGTACGCCCGCGAAGTCGTGGCGTGCCGGGTGCTGGTGGTGGAGGTCGACCTGCGCGTCCTTGCTGAGCTGTGCGCCCTGGTCGAGCGCCTGCGACAGGAACGCGTGCGGGAAGAGCTCGAAGTGGGAGGTGGTGAACCCGTAGAGGAACGCGAGGAACGCCAGCCCGAAGCCGAACAGGATGCGAGGTGCGAGGTCCTTCTGGCTCATGCTTCGTCGCCCCCGCGAGGTTCGAGGTCGAGGGTCACCTTCACCGCGTCCGCCGTCTCGTCCAGGTGCACGTCGATGCGTCCCTCCGGCCCGATCGCGTAGCGCGGCAGGTCGACCGTATCCGCACCGACCACGTGGCGGCCGACGCGGACCCGCGCGACGGGCCCGACTCCGTGGAAGCGCACCACCAGCGGGCGAGCCGGCGGGACGTAGTCTCCGCGCCGCGCGCCGATCGACAGGCTCACGTGCGTGTCGTCACGTTCGTGGAGGAGAGTCCGCGTCGCCGTGGGGCCGTCGGGCGTGATCCCGTCGTCGTCGACGATCTGGGACTTCGACCGTTCGCCCGGGTAGACGTCGACGAAGCGCGGCACGCCGTCGGTGGCGCCGGTGTGCATCACCGCAGGCTGGCGGAGCAGGATCGTCCCCTCGCGGCACAGAACGGGCAGCGAGCCCGGGCCGACGGGCAGAGTGATGCTCGACGGGCCCTCGTGGCAGCGAGCGGTGTCGAGCTCGAACCACTTCCCGGGCGGGACGTGGACGGTGCGCTGCGCGGCGCCCTCGTAGAGCACGGGTGCGACCAGGAGATGCGCACCGACGAGGAACTGGTCCTCGCACGACCACAGCGGCCCGTGTTCGGGGAACTCGAACCACATCGGACGCAGCATCGGCAGGCCGGTCTCGTGCGACTCCCGCGCGACGGCTTCGAGGTAGGGCAGCAGCTCGTAGCGCAGCTCGATCGCGCGTCGGTTGACGTCCTCGGCGGCCGCGCCGTAGCTCCAAGGCTCCTGGTCGCGCGTGTCGAGGTCGGTGTGGATCCGCAGGAACGGCGACAGCGCCATCGCCTGGAGCCAGCGCGTGAACAGCTCGGCGGAAGGCTCACCGACGAAGCCGCCGACGTCCGAGCCGACGAACGGCAGCCCCGACACCGACATCGACAGCAGCGTGACGATCGACTGGCGGAGCGCGGTCCACTCGCTGCGCACGTCACCGGTCCAGCAGAACGAGCCGCGCTGCCCGCCGGCCCAGGTCGAGCGGGTCAGGACGAACGGACGCTCGGCTGGCCTGTGTCGCGCGAGTCCTGCGAACGTCGCCTCGGCCATCAGCGCGCCGTAGGCGTTGTGCACCTCTTCGTGGCGGACGCGACCTGCGTCCCCGTCGTGCGCGATCTCGGGCGGGAACGTCCCGTCGAGGCGGTCGAACACCGCCGGCTCGTTCATGTCGTTCCAGATCCCGGCGACGCCTGCATCCAGCAGCGGGCGGAGCTGTTCGCCCCACCATTCCCTGGTCGCGGTGCGGGTGTAGTCCGGGAACACGCTGTCCGTCGGGTTCGGGCCGCGTGACGGCCAGACCGGGGCGCAATACTCGGCGCCGTCCGGCCACGTGACGAAGTGGCCTCCTTCGCGCCCGCTCCGGCACGTCGCGTCTCCGTCGTCCGCTGCGATGTGTGGGTCGACGATCGTCACGATCCGGAAGCCGTCCGCGCGCAGGTCGGAGCAGAGCCTCGCCGGGTCCGGGAAACGCTGGTGATCCCAGACCAACGGACGGAAGCCCTCGAGGTGGTGGATGTCGAGCCAAAGCGCGTCGCAGGGGATCTCGCGCTGCCGGAACGTCGACGCGAGCCAGCGGACCTCGCGCTCGGTCTCGTAGCTGTAGCGGCACTGGTGCAGCCCGAGCGCCCAGCGGGGTGGCATCGGCGGGCGGCCAGTCAGCCGCGCATACTGGCGCAGCACGTCCTGCGGCGTCGGACCTGCGAAGACGTAGCGATCGAGGACTCCGTGCCGCGCGCGCAGCGACAGGACTTCGGGATCGGCGTGACCGACGTCGACGTGGAGCCGTCCCGGCTCGTCGACGAACAGACCGTGGCACCGTCCGTCGCGGAGGAACAGCAGCAGCGGCACGCCCGCGTAGACCGGGTCGCTGCCCGAGTCGTGGGCGAAGTGGTCGGTGTTCCAGAGCACGTGGGAAGAGCCCTGGAACCGCGGTCCGCGGTGATCGTGCGGTCCGTTCTGTTCGCCGAGTCCGAACACGCGCTCGCCGATCTGCAGTTCGAGGTGGGCTTCGACGTGGCCCTCGCCGTGGGTGACGGTGCCGCGGAGCGGATGGTCGACGCAGAGCGCGCGCCCCTCGGCGTCGGAAACGGCGATCCGGAGCGGGTCGTGGTCGATCGTGACGCGGAGTCCCTCCAGCGTGATCTCCGTGTGCCCGTCGTCGACGTGGCCGTGGACGTGGGGCGACGCAGGGTGCCGGTCGACGACCGCGAAGCTCTGCTCCGGGCTCCGCGTGGCCTCGTGGCGAGAGATCCGGATCCGGACCACCTGGGGCGCGCATGCCTCGACGCGCAGTCGGGCGTGCGGGCCGTCGAGGTCGAAGCTCGTGCCGTGCTGGGTGGCACGTCCGAACCCTCCGATCTCGGTGATACGCAGCGGCGTCATGGAGCAGAGCCTACGCGACCTGGATCAGGCGCCGCGCACCAAAGGCCAGCCGGGACCCGGGCGATACGGCGCCGTTTCGGGCTGACCGCCCGCCCTCTGCAGCTGGTCCTCCAGGTGGTGGACGATGCCGCGGAGTCCGTTCGGATCCGGTGCTTCCGCGTCACACCAGACGTGGTCCTCGGTGAGCACGCGGCTCGCGAAGCGGAGACGCAGGCCCGCGTGGGGTGCCGCATGGAGTGCTGTCTCGAGGTCGGCGCGGAGCCGCTCGAGCGCGGTGCGTCGGGTGATGCCGGGCAGGTCGTAGAGCGCGCTGCCGAGGTGCAGCACCGGCGTGTCGGCGAGCAGGCCGATCATCGCGAGGGGGTGGTTCACGGTGACGACGGCCGCTGCCGTTGCGATGGCTGCCGGTGCTGCCTGCGCGGGTCGAACCCGAACGCCGTCGGCGCGGATCGCTTCGATCACGCCCGGGTCGAGATCCGGCGACGTGATCGCCACGACGCCGAGCGTCGGGTCGATCGCCTGCGTCGCGCGCCTCACGCTCCGGCACAGCTCGAGCGCGTGGGGCCCGCCGTGCTGCGTGTCGAGCAGCACGCGCGGATCGCGAGGCCCCTGCAGGAGCACCGCGACGAACGGGTTCGACGGCAGTCCGAACAGGTTGGGCTCGGGCTTCACCACGGGCCGCTCGCTCTCGCTGCGCCACGCCCGGAGTCTCGACAGCGCCCAGCGGGCCGCAGCCGGGCTCCGCGCGCTCGCGAGGCACGCGATCCCGTCGAGGAAGTCGGGTGGATGGACGAAGCGACGCGCGGTTGGCGGTGAGTCGAACTCACCGAGCACCGCGGCGAGACTCGCCTCACAGAGCCCGCGGTCGGTCGCGCCGGTCCGGTAGTAGGCGGCCGGGCGCGTGGCGATCGACGAGTCTCCGTCGATGCCCCGTGGGTCGTGCTGCATCGTTCCCGGCAGGAGTCCGTCGCCGAGGTGCGTCGTCGGACAGCCGAAGCGCTGCGCGGCGGCGTCGATCAGCCGGTGCAGGCCGCTCCGTCCCTGGAACGTGACGACGAGGTCCGGGAGTTCGGTCTCGAAGTGTCGGACCAGAGACGGCGCCGCGTGCTCGAGGCGTGCGCGGTAGCGGCGGAGCAGGCGCCGGAAGTCGGGCCGTCCCTGGCCGGTGAGCCTCAGGTCGCGCGCCGCGAGTTCCTGGGTCGGCAGGTCTGCAGGGTCCGGTCGCCGGGCCTGTGCCAGCAGCCGCGCCGGCATGCCGTGCACGTCGTAGCAGCGCTGGGTGACCGGATCGGTGCACAGCAGCGTGACCCGGTGGCCCCGTCGGAGCAGCCGCCGGGACACCTGCTCGTGCAGGTGGAACCGTTCGATCGGCGGTGCTGCGAGGAGGATGTGACCCATCGGCGTCGTCCGTAACGATCGGAGCGAACCGGGGTCCGGCTTGATGTCGGAGCCCGACAACCGGGGGCCACGAGCGGTCCGGCGATCTGCGGACGGGTTGGTGTCGAGAATCCCGACATCCGCCCGAGCTGGTCAGCGGTCGATCGTCTCGATCCGGGCGATCCTTCCCGCCGAACCCACGGCGAAGCCGATGGGGGCGTCTGCTGCGAACCCGACCGCGTGATGGGCCGCGCGCGCGCCCTCGGGCAGCGGTCGCCACGTCTTTCCGTCGTCGTCCGAACGGTCGGCGCCGTGGCTGCCCACCGCGAACCAGGTCTGTGGCCCGAATCCCGGTGCGAACGCGACGTCGGATCGGAATCCGCCCGGCGCGACGGCGGCTGCGGTGAACGTCCTGCCTCCGTCCGAGGTCCAGGCTGCGGTCCCGTCCCGGCGCTCGTGGTCGACGTAGTCGCCGCCGACGACGACCCCGCGCTCGCCGTCGGCGAACGCGACCGCGAAGACTCCCTGGGAGCCCTCGCCCGCGAGGAGTGGGGTCTCGACGGCCGTCCAGGCATCGCCGTCGAGGCACAGCACGCGGGCTGCGGCCCCGCCGGTGCCTACGCGGACCGCGGTGGGGGTGACCGCGATGCACGAGTTGCTGGCGGCGAAGCCCGCTTCGCCCGGGATCGCGCGGGGCGTGTCCTCGAGGCGCCGCCACGTCATGCCCCGGTCGTCCGAGCGGAGCACGAAGTGCGCGCCGTCGTCGAGCGGGTCACCGAACACGTAGCCGGTCCCGTCCGCGCCGAACGCGATCGAGTCCAGGAATGCGTCCGGGTCGTCGACGTCGTGGACGATCCGCCAGGTGTCGCCGCCGTCCTCGGTCCGGACGATGCGCGCCGGGATGCCCGCGGTCGCGGCGACCGCCACCTCCGCGTCGAACCCGTGGATCGACCGCAGGTCCGCCCCCTCGGCCTCGGCGACGTGGAACACGTCGATCCGTTGGCCGCCCTGGGTCCCGCGCAGCACGGTCCCGTCCTGGCCGCTCGCCCAGAACAGGTCGGCCGACACGACCGAAAGGCCGCGCAGGCTGACGTCGCCCGCGGGAGCGCCGAGCTCGACGAGGCGGGAAGCCCGCGTGCCCGCAGCCTCGGGCGCCCCGCCGCAGCCGAGGGTCGCGACGAACAGAGCAGCGGCGAACGAAGGTCGGAACGAAGAGAGCATCGGTCGTCACGATGGCGGAGCCGGGACCGAAGGGGAAGCGCGGGACCGGGTTGCGTCCGGGCTCCGGGTCGGGTCGAACAGACGCCTCGTTCCCTTCCCCGGAGATCCCACCCGATGTCTGCGAACCTACGCCTCGCCTTCGCGCTCCGCCGCACGGCCGATCGCCTCGCCGACGGCGCCCGCTACGAGTGGGGCCACGTCGGTCGCTGCAACTGCGGCCACGTCGCCCAGACGCTGACCGACCTCGACGACCGGCAGATCCTCCGGATCTTCGGCCAGGACCTCGGCGAGTGGACCGAGCACGCGCGCTCGCGGTGTGCGGACACGAACCGCGACCTCGTGCAGCTCTTCGACGTGCTGCACACCGCGGGGATGTCACACGAGGACGTGCTGCACCTCGAGAACCTCAGCGACCCGCGCATCCTCGCGCGCCTACCCGAGGGAGCGCGCGATCTCCGCCGCAACGAGCGGGGCGACGTGGTCCGCTACCTGCGAGCCTACGCGGACTCGCTCGAGCCGATCTGATCCTGCGCGCGCGGGCCACGCGCACTGCGCAGGTTGCGTCAGTTGCTCCGGGCGCGGTGCAGCAGCCAGAGGTCGGCGAGGACGATCGCGGTCATCGCCTCGAGGACCGGGATCACGCGGGGCACGATGCACGGGTCGTGCCGGCCGCGCCGAGCGACGTCCGCGATCGACGTCGTCGGCTTGACCGCGGCCAGGAGCCGCAGGTCCTCGCCGGACGAGACCCCGCCGAGCATCCCGCCCGCGAGCCCAGGGTCGGCGACGTAGGTCGAGCCCGCCATGTCGGCGACGTCGAAGCCGGCCCCGAACGAGAAGCCTGTGATCGCGCCGACCGACAGGTAGGCCGCGGCGAGGCGGGACTTCAGCTTGCCGAACACCGGTTCGCCGAGGTGCGGCGGGGTGTTCTGGACCCGGACCTCGACCACGCCGCCGGTCGAGTCGCCCTGCTCCTTGAGCGCGAGGACGTGCTCGACCATGTGCTGCGCGACCGCGGGGTCGGCGCAGCGCACCGCGTTCTCCTCGATGGTCGAAGGCTCGAAGCGCACCGCGCGGTGCGGGCCGATCTGCAGCGCGTGGCCGGTGATCCGGACGTCGCTCGGCAGGACCCTGCGCGCGATCACGCCTGCCAGCACCCGGGCGACCGTCTCCCGGCCGGACGATCTCCCGCCGCCGCGGTGGTCGCGGTGTCCGAACTTGCCGGCCCACGTCGCGTCCGCGTGTCCAGGCCGGAACTGCGAACGGAGAGCCTCGTAGTCCCCGGATCGCTGCCCTTCGTTGCGGACGATCACGGCGATCGGCATCCCGGTCGTCCTGCCCTCGAACAGCCCGGACAGGATCTCCGGCGCGTCGGACTCGACGCGCGCGGTGGTCACCGCGCTCTGTCCCGGGCGCCGGCGCGCCAGCTCGGGCACGAAGTCGGCGACGTCCAGCTCGATCCCTGCCGGGCAGCCGTCGACCACGACGCCGAGTGCCGGGCCGTGGGACTCGCCGAAGGACGTGACGGTGAACAGCTCGCCGAGGGAGTTCGCGGGCATGGCGCCGATGCTAGTCGGCTCGCGCGCCGCTTGCGCGCTGCTTCCGGCGCCGTGTGTCCTCGTCCCGGGGCATCGGCTAGCGTCATGGGTCGCCCGTCCGGATCGCTCCGAACCGGGCGTCGAGCCCCATGCAGCAGATGAGCACAGCCCGCGTGGTCCTGGCCCTCGCGCCGGGGATCGCAGCGCTCGCGTTCGTCGGCCTCTACGAAGCCGGGGAAGACGCGACGGAAGCCGCCGCGCTCGGGCTCGCGTGGGTCCAGTGCTTCGCCGGCATCTATCTCTCGGCCTGCGTTCTCGCGGCGACGCGCGCCGACCTCCTCCCGAAGATCGCGCTCGCCGGCTGGACGATGACCCTGACGGCGTCGGTGGTCTACGTCGCGTTCCCGGAGCCGCCAGAACCGGTGTCCCCGCACGGCAACTGGAGGGCCGAGGCGGACGCCCATCCGGACAGGGATTGGGCCGACGCGTACTACCGGGAGTTCCGCGACTCGGTCCGGATGCACTGGCAGCCGTACGTGTACTGGCGGCGTCCGGCGTTCGAGGGCGAGCACATCCGCGTGGACGGCGAAGGGCGACGGCACACCCACACGCCCGACGCACTGCCCGCGGACGCGCCGCGCGTGTTCGTGTGCGGCGGCTCGACGATCTGGGGCACCGGGGCGGACGACGACGAGACCATCCCCTCGTGGCTGTCGCGGCGACTGGAGGCGGAGGGCTTGCCGGCCAGGGTCGTGAACCTCGGTGAGTCCGGCTACGTGAGCACGCAGGCGCTGATCCGGCTGATGATCGAGCTGCGGCGCGGCAACGTGCCGGATCTCGTGATCTGCTACGACGGCGTCAATGAGGTCGCCTCGGCGGCGCAGACGCGGGAGCCCGGCATCCCGCTGAACGAGGTGCGCCGCCGGGACGAGTTCATGCTCGGTGAGGCCCCGAAGCCCCCGACCCCCGAGGAACTCGGCGATCGTGCGCTCGCCGAGGCGACGCTGGACCTCTACTTCGGCAACGTCCGGATGCTGGCGGCGCTGGCCCGCGAGTTCGACTTCGAGCTGCTGTGCTTCTGGCAGCCGATCGCCTACCTGCACAAGCCGCTCACCGCCTACGAGGAAGAGGCTGCGGGCCACGCCGAGCTGGACGACATGGCCGAGCGGATCTACGGACTGCTCGAGGGTCGCGAGGCTCCGGACTGCTTCCAGGACCTGCAGCGGGTCTTCGCCGGCAGGTCGGAGCCGCGCTACATCGACTTCTGCCACGTCGTCGGCGTGGGCAACGCGGAGATCGTCGAGGCGATGATGCCGCGTGTCCTGACGGCGCTCCGCGGTCGGTGATCGGCTGCGGCTAGACCGGCTTGGCGCCCAGCAGGCGGCGGAGCCAGGCGCGCACGCGCTCGCCCCGCCGTTCGACGTCCTCGCCCGGCGGCAGCTCGAGATCGGACAGACGGGCGTGGATCGGGTCGCGACGTTCGAGGACGGCGACGATCTCGTCGGCGGGGTCCAGGCCGGTCAGGGCCGGGCGGGGCGACGCGGCGAGGCGCGTCGCCAGCGTTTCGGCGCGCTCGCGGATCCAGACGACGAGCGCGCGGTCGGCGACGAGGCCCGCGGTCGACGCGCGGTCGACGGATCCGCCGCCGAGCGCGACGACGTGGCCCGGGCGGAGGGCCGCGGCGACGAGGTCTGCCTCGCGGTCGCGGAACGTGTCCCAGCCGTGGTTCGCGACGAAGGCACCGATCGGGCCGTGTGCGTGCGCGAACATCTCGTCCGTGTCGGCGAAGCGCAGGTCGAGTGCCGCCGCAAGCGCGCGCCCGAGCGTCGACTTGCCGGCCCCACGCATCCCGACCAGCGCGATGCAGCGCGGGTTCGCGCGCGCCGCGGCCAGGTCTTCGAAGAAGCTGGGATAGCTCTTCGACACGCATTCGGGCGTGTCCAGCGTCACGCCGCTGCGCACCGAGCCGAGCACCGCGAGCGCCATCGCGATGCGGTGGTCGCCGTGGCACGCGAAGTCCGCGGGCAGCAGGCGCGTCGGGCCGCGGACCGTGAGCCCGTCCTCGTCTTCGGTGACGTCGACGCCCGCCTTCCGGAGTTCCCGCGTGGTCGCGGCGAGGCGGTCGCTCTCCTTGAGCCGCAGGTTCGCGGCACCGCGGATGCGGGTCTCGCCCTCCCGCAGAGCGGCCAGGACCGCGAGGTTCATCACCTGGTCGGGCGTGTCGGACGCGTCGATCTCGACGTCGCCCGGGTCGGCGAGTGCCGCGACCAGGTCGGGCATCGCCCGGTCGGACTGGGCCGAGTCGGGCCGGAGATTCTCTGCGCGGAAGCGGCTCCCGGTCCGCGCGGCGAGGACCAGCCAAGCGCCGGCGGCGCTCCAGTCGCCCTCGACCTCGAACGTGGCCGGGGCCGTCAGGCCGATCCCGGGGACCGACCACTGCTCGCCGTCCGTCTCGACGCGGACCCCGAACTCGGCGAGGACCCTGCAGGTCAGGTCGACGTAGCCCGGCGACGCCAGCGGGCCGCGGCGGGTCACGTTCAGGCCCTGCTCGAAGACCGGCGCGACCAGGAGGAGCGCGGTCAGGAACTGGCTCGACCGGTCGGTGCCGACCTCGACGTCACCGCCAGCGAGGCGTCCGCCCCGGACCCGGATCGGGGCGCAGCCGTCCTCGCTCGCCACGTCGGCGCCGAGCGCGGTCAGCGCGTCGACGAGGTCGCCGATCGGGCGCTCGCGGAGTCGCGCCGCTCCGGTCAGGACGAAAGTCCCAGGCGTGACCGCTGCGACCGCGAGCAGGAAGCGCAGCGTGGTCCCGCCGAGGCCGCAGTCCAGCGTCACGGGGTCGGGGCCCGCGGCGTCCGGGATGCCACCCTCGATCTCGATCGCGTCCGGGCCGACGCGGAGTCGGTAGCCCATGCGGATCAGGTTCTCGACGAGGAGGCGGACGTCGTCGCACAGCGTCGCGCCGCGGACCGTCGTCGACCCCTCCGCCAGACATGCCGCGACCAGCGCGCGGTTGGCGACGGACTTCGACCCGGGCATCCGGACCGACAGGTCGAAGGGGAGGCGAAGCGGATCGACGCGCATCTGCCGTGATCGTGTCCGAGCCGGGCACGCCGCGCGAGAGTCGGCGCAAGTTCGACGCGTCCGCCGACGTTGCGTCGGGCTGGAGGTGTCGATGATCCGCCCTGCTCCGAGCTGCGCCGTCCTTGCCACGTTCTTCGCCATCGCCGGATGCGCGACCTCCGTCACGCATCCGGACGCCGACGCCGCAGGCCCGTCCCGGACAGCCGCGCTGTTCGCGCGGCACTGTGCGGTGTGCCATGCGGAGGACGGCAGCGGTGATGGGCCCGCCGCACCGTGGCTCTTCCCACGTCCGCGGGACTTCGGGGCCGGCAGGTTCCGGGTCGTGTCGACGTCGAACGGTGCTCCCACCGACGCCGATCTGCTGCGCGTGCTCGAGCGCGGCCTGCCCGGCCACGCGATGCCGGCCTTCTCATGGCTGCCGGCCGAGGACCTGCTCGGGCTCGTGCACCACGTGCGCGGTCTGGCCGTCGCGCGCATGGCACTCCAGCTGGAGCAGCGCTACGCGTCGACCACGGCGCGCATCTCGTCGACGGAGGCCCGCGCACTCGCGTGGACGATCCTGTCTCCCGGCGAAGTCATGCCGGCTCCGCCCGACCCCGGAACTGCGATCGACGCCGAGCTGCTCGAGCGGGGGCGGGAGTCGTTCGTCGCCCGCTGTGCGGCGTGCCACGGCCTCGATGCCCGGGGTCAGCGCCCCGACCGGGCGTGGGCCGGGGTCGACGGCGTCCACTGGGCGCGCGATCTGCGGATGGGGATGCTCGAAGGTGGGGCCCGTTGGGAGGACCTCGCACACCGGGTGCTCGCGGGCATGCCGGGTGCGGCGATGCCGCCCTCGATCTTCGAGGACCGGACCGAGCTCATAGCACTGCTCGCCTACGTCCGCTCGCTGCTGCCTGTCGACGCCGATCGTCGTGGCGTGCCCGTCCGGCGGTCTCTCGTCGCTGCGCGCGTCGATGCGATCGACGCGCAGGACCTCGCGTCGATCGACTTCGAGCCGGCGCGCGGCGTCGACGTGGTGCTGATGCCGCTGGCGGTCCGGGACACGTGCATCGACCGGGCCGAGGTCCAGGCGGTCCACGACGGCCGCTCGCTGGCCGTCCGCGTCCGCTACGTCGATCCGACGCGGGACGACAGCCTGCTGGGCGGCAATTCGGGTTTCGCCGACCAGTGTGCGCTCGAGTTCTCGCAGGAGAGCCTGCCCCCTCTGTTCGGGATGGGAAGCCACGACGCAGAAGTCGGTCTGTGGCACTGGGCGGCCTTCCGGAGCCGCGACCTCCTCGGCGCGCTCGACCTGATCGGGACGCTTCCGCCCGAAGCCCTTCCCAACCCCCCTGCGGGCCTGCTCCGCCCATCCCGCGCCGGAGATGTCGCGGAGGGATCGGGACTCGGCGTGCTGAGGACGGCGGGGCCGGGCGAGGTCGCCGTGCGTCCGAGGCACAGCGCCGGAGCGTGGGAGCTGACCTTCGTAGCAAAGCTCGCGTCGGCGGGTTTCGACCCGCAGACGCTGGTGCCCGGGTCCGGCCGGTCCGCCCAGTGGAACCTCGCGATCTGGAACGGATCCGCCGAGGACGTCGGCGCACGCAAGGCGATCTCGATCTGGCACGAGCTGGTGCTCGGCGACGGCCGCACCGATCGACGTTGACCGGCCGTCGCTCGGCCGGTACCCCAGGGCGCTGGCCCCCGGGGCCACCGCCATGAATCCGACCGTGCCGATCGATCTCCCCGAGTGGCGGGCCCTCCGCACGCACCGCGAGGACATGCTCGCGACCCGTCTGCGCGATCTCTTCGCCGCCGACCCCGAGCGCGGCCCGAAGATGAGCTTCGAGGCGGCGGGCCTGTACTTCGACTTCTCGAAGAACCACGCCGACGCGTCGACGGTCCGGCTCCTCCACGACCTGGCCCGGGCGGCCGGGCTCCGCGAGCGGATCGACGCGATGTTCGCCGGCGATCGGATCAACACGACCGAGGACCGGTCGGTCCTGCACGTGGCGCTCCGCGCGCCGCGGGACGCGTCGATCGTGGTCGATGGCGTCGACGTCGTGCCCGGCGTCCACGAGGTGCTCGACCGCTGCGCCGATTTCGCGGACCGGGTCCGATCCGGAGACTGGACCGGGCACACCGGCGCGCGGATCCGCCACGTCGTCAACCTCGGCATCGGGGGCTCGGACCTGGGCCCCGCGATGTGCGTCGAGGCGCTGCGGCACTACGCCGACCGCGACATCGACGTCCGATTCGTGTCGAACGTCGACGGCACGCACCTCGCGGAGGCCGTCCGCGACCTCGATCCGGCAGCCACGCTGTTCGTCGTCTGCTCGAAGACGTTCACGACGCTCGAGACGCTGGCCAACGCGCGTTCGGCTCGCGACTGGCTCTGCGCGGCGCTGGGCGAGGATGCGGTGGCCAAGCACTTCGTCGCGGTGTCGACCAACGCCGAGGCAGTGTCGGCCTTCGGCATCGACACCGCGAACATGTTCGGGTTCTGGGACTGGGTCGGCGGGCGCTACAGCGTCGGCTCGGCCGTCGGCCTGAGCCTGATGCTGGCGATCGGGCCTAGCGGGTTCCGCGAGTTCCTCGCCGGCTTCCGGGCGATGGACGAGCACTTCTTCACCGCGCCGTTCCCGCGGAACGCGCCGGTCGTGATGGGGATGCTCCGCGTCTGGTACGGGAGCTTCCTCGACTGCGCGAGCCACGCGGTGCTGCCCTACGACCAGTACCTGGCCCGGTTCCCCGCCTACCTGCAGCAGCTCGACATGGAGAGCAACGGCAAGCGGGTCACCCGGGAGGGCACCGACGTCCAGTGGCACACGGGCGCCGTGGTCTGGGGCGAGCCTGGGACCAATGGCCAGCACGCGTTCTTCCAGCTGCTCCACCAGGGCACGCGGATCGTGCCCTGCGACTTCCTCGGCTTCTGCCGGAGCCTCAACCCGGGCGGCGACCACCACGACCAGCTGATGGCCAACCTGTTCGCGCAGGCGGAGGCACTGGCGTTCGGCAAGTCGGCGGACGATGTCCGCGCGGAGGGTGTTCCCGAGGAGCTGGTGGCCCACAAGACGTTCCCCGGCAACCGCCCGTCGACGCTGATCCTCGCCGAGGAGCTGACGCCGCGGACGCTGGGCTGCCTGATCGCGCTCTACGAGCACGCGGTCTTCGTCGCCGGCTCGGTCTGGAACATCCACTCGTTCGACCAGTGGGGCGTCGAGCTCGGCAAGCAGCTGGCTCGTCGGATCGCTCCCGAGCTCACCGCCGAAGCGGAACCCGAGCTCGCCCACGACAGCTCGACGAACGCACTGATCCACCGCTACCGTGCGCTGCGCCGGGGCGGTGCCTGACCCCTCGCCGCGAGAGCGAACACATGCAGATCGGAATGATCGGCCTCGGCCGGATGGGCGCGAACATGGTCCGGCGCCTGATGCGCGGTGGCCACGAATGCGTGGTGCACGACGTGTCGGCGGACGCCGTCGCAGCCCTCGAAGCCGAGGGCGCGGTGGGCGCGCGGACCCTCGACGAGTTCGTCGCCGCACTGCGACCACCGCGGACCGTCTGGCTGATGGTGCCCGTCGCCCACGTCGACGACACCCTCGACCTGCTCGCGCCCAGGCTCGGCACCGACGACCTCGTCATCGACGGTGGCAACACGCACTACCCGCACGACCTGAGGCGGGCCGAGCAGCTCGCGCGCTCGGGAGTCCTCTACGCCGACTGCGGCGTCAGCGGCGGGGTCCACGGGCTGGAGCGCGGCTACTGCCTGATGGTCGGCGGCGACCGGGCGGCGTTCGACCGTCTGGTCCCGGCACTCGAGACGCTCGCCCCGGGCGAGGACGCGGCGCCGCGCATGCCCGGCGCCGACGGGCTCGGGACCGCCGAGAAGGGCTACCTGCACTGCGGAGCGGTCGGTGCGGGCCACTTCGTGAAGATGGTGCACAACGGCATCGAGTACGGGCTGATGGCAGCCTACGCCGAGGGGCTCAACCTGCTCCGCCACGCCGGCGTCGGCGCCGTCGCCCGCGAGAAGGACGCCGAGACCTCGCCGCTCGATCACCCGGAGCGGTTCGAGTACGACCTCGACGTCGCTGCGATCACCGAGCTCTGGCGGCGCGGCAGCGTCGTCGGATCGTGGCTGCTCGACCTGACCGCCGGCGCGCTCCGCGCCGACCCGTCGCTCGACGCGTACTCCGGCCGCGTCTCCGATTCCGGTGAGGGACGCTGGACGGTCCAGGCCGCGGTCGAGGCCGGTGTCCCGGTCCACGTGCTCAGCGCGGCGCTGTTCGACCGGTTCTCGTCGCGCGGCGAGGGCGACTACGCGGGCAAGGTGCTCTCTGCGATGCGAAAGGCGTTCGGCGGGCACGTCGAGAAGCCGGCGCCCGGAGCCTGACGCAGACGCGCGAATCCGCGGGCTCGGGCTCGATCCCGTGCAGCGGGTGGGGAAGATGCGCCGCGGCGGGCCATGCCCGCCCCGATTCCGATGCGCAGAACCCTACCGTTCGTCGTGGCCCTGCTCGCTTCCGCGGGGCAGGTCCTTCCCCAGTCGCCCGACAACGCAGCAGCACCTCGCGATCCGTGGCCCGATCTCCTCGGCGGCACCGCGTGGCGTGAGGTCGGTCCCTACCGCGGTGGCCGCTCGTGCGCGGTCGCCGGGATCCCGACCGACCGCAGCACCTACTACTTCGGGGCTGCTGGAGGCGGCGTCTACAAGACCACCGACGCCGGCCGCAGCTGGAGCAACGTCTCCGACGGCTTCTTCGGCGGCTCGATCGGCGCGGTCGCGGTCAGCTCGTCTGACCCGAACGTCGTCTACGTCGGCACCGGCGAGAAGACCGTGCGCGGCAACGTCTCGCACGGCGACGGCGTCTACCGCTCGACCGACGCCGGGCGGACCTGGACCCACGTCGGCCTCGCCGACACGCGCCAGATCGGCCGCGTGCGCGTCCACCCGACCGATCCTGACACCGTCTACGTCGCGGCGATCGGCCACCTGTTCGGGCCGAACGAGGAGCGCGGCGTGTTCCGCTCCCGAGATGGTGGCGCGACGTGGGAGAAGGTGCTGTTCGTGTCCGCGGATGCGGGTGCGGTCGACCTCTGCTTCGATCCGACCAACCCGCGGATCCTCTACGCGTCGACGTGGAACGTGCGTCGCACCGCGTGGGAGCTGTCGTCCGGCGGAGAGGGCTCGGGCCTGTGGAAGTCCACCGACAGCGGCAGCACGTGGTCCGAGCTGTCGAAGAACGGCGGCCTGCCCAAGGACACGTGGGGGATCAGCGGGATCACCGTGTCGCCGACCAACCCCGACAACCTCTACGCGATCATCGAGGCGTCCGACGGCGGGGTGTTCCGCTCCCGCGATGCCGGCGCGTCGTGGCGCCGCGTGTCGGAGGATCGCGAGCTGCGCCAGCGGGCCTGGTACTACTCGCGGATCCAGGCGGACCCGCGCGACGAGGAGGTCGTCTACGTGCTCAACGTCGGCTTCTGGCGGAGCAAGAACGGCGGCGAGGACTTCGACCGCATCGGGACGCCGCACGGCGACAACCACGACCTCTGGATCGATCCCGCTGACCCGCTCCGGATGATCGAGTCCAACGACGGTGGCGCGAACGTCTCCGCGGACGGCGGCCGCACCTGGACGCCGCAGGACAACCAGCCGACGTCGCAGATGTACCGCGTGTCGCTCGACGACGCGTTCCCTTACCGGCTGCTCGGCGGCCAGCAGGACAACTCCGCGCTGCGGATCCGGTCGCGCAACATCGACGGCGGTTCGATCGGGGAGGAGAGCTGGGAGCCGACTGCGGGCGGCGAGTCCGGCCACGTGGTCGCCCAGCCGGGCAATCCCGACCTCGTCTTCGGCGGCAGCTACGGCGGCTACCTGACCTGGCTCGACCACGCGACCAACGAGCGGCGCAGCGTGCAGGTCTGGCCCGACTCGGTGATGGGCTACGGCGCGGTCGACGCGAAGTTCCGGTTCCAGTGGAACTTCCCGCTGTTCTTCTCGCCGCACGATCCGGGTCGCCTCTACGCGGCGGCGCAGGTGCTGTTCCAGAGCGATGACCTGGGGCAGTCGTGGCAGCAGATCAGCCCCGACCTGACGAGGAACGACCCCACCAAGCTCGGCCCGTCCGGTGGCCCGATCACCAAGGACAACACCGGCGTCGAGTACTACTGCACGATCTTCGCCGCCTGCGAGTCGCCGCTCGAGAAGGGTGTGCTCTGGTGCGGTTCGGACGACGGCATGATCCACGTCTCCCGCGACGCGGGCGGCTCGTGGACCGACGTGACCCCGGCGGCGCTGCCGGCGTTCACCGTCGTCAACTGCATCGACGCGGACCCGTTCCGGGTCGGCGGCCTCTACGTCGCGGCCACCAACTACAAGGCCGACGACTTCCGTCCCTACCTGTTCCACACGAGCGACTACGGCGCGACGTGGCGGGACATCACCGGGGAGGGGATCGCGGACGACCACTTCACGCGCGCGATCCGCGCCGATCGGGCGCGTGCTGGGCTCCTCTACGTGGGCACCGAGCGCGGCGTCCACGTGTCGCTGGACGACGGCGCGACCTGGCGTTCGCTGCAGGGCGACCTCCCGACCGTTCCGGTTACCGACCTCGCGGTGCGCGGCGATGAGCTCGTCGCGGCGACCCAGGGGCGCGGCTACTGGATCCTGAACGGCCTCTCGCTGCTTCGTGCGTTCGACGCGGTCGATCCGACGCTGCACCTGTTCGCCCCGGAACCGACCTACCGCGTCGGCATGGGCGGTGGCCGCGGCGGCCGCCGCCGTGGTGCGAGCACGGCCGGACAGAACCCGCCGGGCGGCGTGGGGATCAGCTACTGGCTCCCGGCGGACGCCGCGAAGGACGCGGTCGTGCGCCTCGAGATCCTCGACGCCGACCAGCGCGCGGTCCGCACGCTGACGCGTCGCGGCGGCAAGGACGGCGAGCGCGAGGACCGCGTGCTCGACGCGAAGGCCGGGCTCCAGGAGTTCCGCTGGGACATGCGGTGGCCGGGCGCTCGCGCGTTCGACGACATGGTCCTCTGGAACCGCAGCCTGTCCGGTCCGCTCGCCGTGCCCGGCACCTACACGGTGCGGCTGACCGTCGGCGACGAGGTGCGCGAGACGACGTTCGACATCCTCGCCGACCCGCGGACGCGCGCGACCCAGGCCGACCACGTCGAGCAGTGGGAGTTCCTGACCGCGGTCGTCGCGAAGCTCGACGACGTCCACCGCGCGCTGCAGGAGGTCCGGGACGTGCGGCCTGCCCTCGACGAGTTCGAGGCGCGGCTGCCGAAGGGTGACGACATCCAGCTGCTCCGCGACGAGCTCGGGTCGATCCGCGATCGGATGCGTGAGGCCGAGGAGACGCTCTACCAGACGAAGAGCAAGAGCGGGCAGGACCCGCTGAACTTCCCGATCCGGCTCAACGACAAGCTCGCCGGCCTCAACCGGCTGTCCGGCGGCTTCGGTCCGACCGCGCCGCAGCGGGCGGTGCGTGAAGAGTTGTTCGAGAAGATCGCAGCGCCCCTGGACACGCTGCGTGCGATCCTCGACGAGGAGATCGCCGAGCTCGACGCGAAGGCGCGCGCCGCCGGCGTGCCGGCGATCCGCCGGGACTGACTTCGACCGGCCCCCAACGCGAACGGGGTCGGACCGCGCTGCGATCCGACCCCGCTGTGGGGAAGCGGCCGCGAACGGCCGCTCTGCCCGTGTCGATCAGTTGCCGAGGCGGAGCTGGATACCGTTCGACAGGATGATCCCGGCCGGGTTGAAGCCCGGGGTCGCCGCGAGCGCCTGGTTGAACAGCGTCGCACCGGCGAGCGCCGGGTTGTTCGGCACCGGGAAGCCGGTCTGTCCGGTTGCGAGGCTGATCGGAAGGTTGCCCACGTCCGCGCTGCAGAGCAGCGTGCAGCCGGTGACGCCGATCGGGTCGAGCGGGTTCGAGACCTGCGCCGTGCCGAACAGCAGGGAGGCGAACGCCGTGCCGGTCGGGATGTTGGTGACCTGGTAGGCCAGCGCCGTGCCGAGGATCGGGCGTGTCGCGCTGACCGTCAGCGTCGCGCCGTAGGGACCGAAGATCCGCGGGATCGAGGCCGTGAAGTCGAGCGAGCCCGGATCGGTCGGGACCGCGCCCGACGACCAGCCGGTGATCGCTTCGTCGACGCAGCCGGCCTGGTAGATGATCGTCCAGTCACCGTTCGGGTAGAGCTGCAGCTGGATCGTGTTGCTGTCCGGCGGGGTCGCGCCGAACTGCGGGACGCCGTTCCAGGTGATGACCGCGCGGGTCGGGTTCGACAGCGTCGTGAAGTGCGTGTCGCCCGCGACCGACGGGTCGAGGTCGTCCCACCACGTCGCGATGCGCGCGTACTGGATGAACTTGTCACCGGTCGCGCCGACGTAGAAGCCGGTGTCCGGGATCTCGTTCGGGATGAACGACACCCAGCCGTTCGACGAGATGTCGATCGCGTTGGTCGTGCCGACCGAGCTGCCGACGACGGGGAAGTTGAAGCCGAGCGGCACGGCGCGGTCGATCTGGTCGTCGACGTGGTTCAGGCCAGGGCCGATGTTCGTCTCGAACGTGCCGCCGACCGTCGCCGCCCAGCCGCGCGGGCCGTTCGAGCGGAAGGTGAAGGCGCGGCCCGAGAGGTCGCTGGAGCCCGGCGTCGTGAACTGCTCGTAGAAGCAGCCCGGGAGGGGGCAGCCGTTGCCGTAGGAGTTGACCGCCGCGGACGTGCCCGTCGCGTCGAAGATGGCGACCTGACGGGCGCTCTGCACGACGACGTAGATCAGGCCACCGACGAAGGTGGCGCCACGGCCCAGCGCGCCGAGCGGCGACGACTGCGTGCCCGGGAACATCTGGAGCGTCTGGAACTGCGCGTCGTAGTTGACGATCTGGTCGCCGGTCAGCTCGTAGACCCAGAACGAGTTCGTCTGGATGTCGTAGCCGATGCCGTCGTTCTGCTGCGCCTGCAGCGGGTAGAGGGCGACCTGGTTGCCCGCGGTGTCGTACTCGAAGACCTGGGCGCCGACGCGGTCCACCATGTAGAGGTGGTTGTTCATCGGGCTCCACGCGATGCCGGCCGGGAAGAACGCGGTCGTCGCGAAGGTCTGGATGTAGTTGCCCGCCGCGTCGTAGACGTCGATGCCCTTGCCGCGCGTCGCGTTGGAGTCGGTGACGTAGAGGTTGACCCCGTCGCTGGTCGCGCCGTTCGCGGAGCCCGTGTTCGACAGCGTGAGCTGTGCGAGGACGTTGCCCGCGGTGTCCATGCGGTAGAGGACGCCGCCGGTCGCGGTCAGCAGGAGCTCACCGGTCGGGGCCGCCCCGAGACCGATCGGGGTCGCACCCGCCGGAGAGGGGATCGAGCCGAGATAGGAGCCAGCCTGGGCGGTGAGCCCGGCGGCCAGGATGAGGGGCGTGATCGCCCGCAGGGAGGTGTGGAGCATCAGTCGTAACGTTGGTTGGACAGGGACCTGAGCTTCGAAGCGTTGCGGGGGAGGAGAGCGCGCGGGAAGCAGCGCTTGGAGCAGACCCCGCCGTCGATCGCATCGACGCGCCGCCAAGTCTAGTCCAAGAAGAAGCCGATGTGCAGGCCAGGAATCCGACCCGGTCGGACGTGGTCCCGGGCCGAGAAACGCTGGTCCGCAGCGCGGTTCCGGTCGAGCGTACGCCGCGCCCGGTCCGACTCCGCGTGCTACCCTTCCGCGCGCCCATGCCCGCCTCGCTCGAGCTCTCCGCCGTGATCTGCACGCTCGATCGGGGCCCCGAAGTCGAACTCGCGGTCCGATCGCTGCTCGAGCAGGACCTGGACCCGCAGACGTTCGAGATCCTGCTGATCGACAACGGCTCCCGGCCAGCGGCCGCCGCGGTGCTGCGGGGCCTCGCCGCCTCGCACCCCGACCGGGTCCGCTACGTGCGCGAGGAGCGGGTCGGCGAGTCGTCCGCGCGGAACTGCAGTCTCGCCCACGCGCGCGGCGCGATCCTCGCCTACCTCGACGACGACGCGATCGCCGATCCGGGCTGGCTCCGCGCGTACCGGGATGCGTTCGCCGCCGATCCGGGGCTCTCGGTCGCCGGCGGTCGCGTTCGCCTGCGCTACCTCGTCGACCGGCCGGACTGGATCGACGCGCAGATGGAGACCTGGCTCAGCGGGTTCGAGCGGGGCGACGAGCCCCACGACCTGTGCTACCCCGACTTCCCGCGGGGCGCGAACATGGCCTACCGCCGGGCGGCCTTCGCGGACGGCACCCGGTTCTCCGAGGACTTCGGGCGCAAGGGCAGCTGTCTGCTCAGCCACTCGGAGATCGAGCTGATCCACAGGCTCGCCGAGAAGGGGCACCGGGTCGGCTACGTGCCCGCGGCAGGCGTCGACCACCTGGTGCCCGGCGGCCGGCTCGACCGGGCCTGGTTCGAGCGGCGGAGCCACTGGCAGGGGCGCTCGGAGGTGCTGTTCGACCGCGTGCACCGCGGACGGGCTGCGGTGCTGCTCCGCATCCCGCGCCACGTCGCCGGCTGGCTGCGGAAGCGCGATCTGCGGCGGCACCGCCACGCGGGCTACCTCGCGGGAGCGCTGTCGAGCCTCACCCACCCGGCGAGGTAGGGGGGTGGGACGCGGGCCCGGTTGCGGTCCGGTCGTCGAAACTCTCGATACGAGCCCGGTTTCCGGCCGATACAACAAGCTCCAGTCCATGAGGATCGCGCTCGTCAGCACCGAGGTCGCCGGGTTCCACGGCGGCGGGATCGGGACCTACGTGGTCGAGGCCGGCAAGGCGCTCACCGCGGCCGGGCACGAGGTCTGGCTCGTGACCGGGGCGCCCGATCGGTCGCGGCAGGCTGAGCTGCGCCGGCACCCTGCGTTCACGCGGGTGCTGTTCGCCGAGGACGCGAAGACGCCCCGAGAGGACGTCCGGTTCGCGTTCGGGCGGCGCGCGCTCTGGTTCTCGCAGCTCGCCTTCGACGCGCTGCGGGAGAGCGGCGCCGCGTTCGACTACGTCGAGTTGGCCGACTACGGCGCCGCGGGCTTCCAGGCGGTGCTCGAGCAGCGGCTCTTCGGCAGCCTCGGCGACGCGGTCGTGGCGGTGGTGTTGCACTCCCCGACCTTCGAGGTCGCGAAGTTCAACGAGACGCTGCACGCGATGGGCCCCTCGGAGCGCGAGGTGGCCGTGCTCGAGCACGAGGCCATCCGCAGGGCCCCGGTGGTCTGGTCGCCCTCGACCCGTCTCAAGGAGATGGTCGGCACCCGGCTCGGGCTCCCGTCCGACTTCGCCGAGGTGATCCGCTACCCGATGCACCTGCCGGCGGAGCTGCCCGAGCCGCCGGAGGCCGGGCGGCGGCTCGAAGACCTCCGCTTCCTCTACTTCGGGCGGCTCGAGCCGCGGAAGGGCGTCAGGCAGCTGGTCGACGCGTTCCGACAGATGCCCGAGCTGCGCCTCGAGTGCGTCGGCCGCGACGGCAACACGGCTCCTGGCGCGACCAGCGAGCTCGCGTTCCTGGAGCGGCGTGCAGGCCCCAACGTGACGTTCACGCCGCCGCTGCCCCGCGACGCGATGCTCGCCAAGCTGCGGAACGCGGATGTCGTCGTGCTGCCCTCGACCTGGGAGAACTGGCCGAACACGTGCATCGAGTCGATGGCCGAGGCGCGCGTCGTGATCGGCGGGCGCGACGGCGGCATGGGCGAGATGATCGAGCCGGGCACCAGCGGGTTCCTGGTCGACGGCTGCGACTCCGCGGACATCGTCCGCGTGGTGCGCGATGAGCTGGGCGGAGCCCTGGACCGGCTCGACGTCATCGGTGCCGCAGCGGCGCGGCGCATCCGGGAACTCGCCGATCCGGCCCGCTACGTGGCCGCGATCGAGGGTGTCGTCGCCCGGCATCGAGGCCGAGGCCGAGCACCTGCGATCAGCAGGGGCAGGCAGCGGGTGTCGATCGTGGTTCCGTACTACCGCGAAGGCCTGGCCACAGTCGGGGCGGCGGTCGACTCCGCGCTGGCACAGGAGCACCCGGACCTCGAGATCCTCGTCGTGAACGACGGCTCTCCGCGGCCGGACGCAGCGCAGATCCTCGACGCGGTCGCCGCCAAGGACGCGCGCGTCCGGGTGTTGCACAAGGAGAACGGCGGGCTGGCCACGGCGCGGAACATGGCGGTCGAGCAGGTCGACGGCGACTTCGTGCTCTGCCTCGACGCCGACAACCTGCTGCGCCGTGACTACACGTCGATCGGGGTCGACGTGTTCTCCCGCGTGCCCGAGGCTTCGGCGATCGCGCCGCGCTTCCGGGTCTTCGACGGTGCATCGGGCTCCACGGTCGCGATCGTGCAGCCGCTGCCGTTCGACCGCGCGCTGTCGATCTTCCGGAACTCACTCGGCGATGCCGGCGCGATGTTCCGGCGCGAGGTCTTCCACGAACACGGCCTTCGCTACGACTCGGTCGTGGACGTCTACTCGGACTGGGCGCTCTGGCTCGACCTCGCTCGTCTCGGCCTGCACACCGAGCGGGTGCCGCGGGTGCTCTACGACTACCAGGTCCGCGCCGGGTCGATGATGGACGAGCAGGCCTGGTCCCGGCACCTCGACCTCCTGGGGCTCCTGATCGAGCGCCACCTGCCGCCCGGTGACGGCTCCGACGAGCGGGAGGTCCTGACGACCCTCGCCCATGGCTGGGGCGTCGGGGCGCTGCTCTCGGCGCTCGGGGGGCGGCCCGAGTTCTGGGAGCGGCCCGAACTCACGGCCCGCCGGGTCGACCGCGCGAGCCGGGCGTTCGGGGGCTTCACCGACGCGGATACCGCGTTCGGACGGCTCCTCGGGCCACTGTTCACCCGGCTGACCCGGTGGCACGGCCGCTACAAGGACTGGCGTCGCGGCGACCGTCCGGTCTGACGCGCGGATGCGGCGGGGCGGAACCGACCTCCGTCTCCCGGGCGCTGATTCACCTTGACCAGCCCCCGTCGGATTCGCACAATCCTCGCCCCTTTTCCGCCGCTCCCCCAGGCGGAGTCCATGTCCCGTCCGCTCGCCGTCGTCGTACTGGCCGCAGGCAAGGGCACGCGCACCAAGGTCAGTCTGCCCAAGGTGTTGCTGCCGATCTGCGGTCGCACGCTCCTCGCCACCGTCCTCGATGAGGTGGGCGAGCTGGGTCCGGCGCGTACGGTCGTGGTCCTGCACCACCAGAAGGACCGCGTCGAGGCGACGCTGGCTGACCGCCCCGGACTGACGATCGTCGACCAGGGCGAGCCGCGCGGCACCGGCCACGCGGTCCAGGTCGCGATGCAGGCCCTCGAGGGCTTCGACGGCGACGTGCTGATCTGCTACGGCGACATGCCGCTCCTCTCGGCCGGCACCTACGCGGAGCTCCGGGACGCGGCGGCCGGCCACGCGGCGTCGATCCTGACAGCGTTCCCCGACGACGTCGCGGGCCTCGGGCGCATCCTCCGCGACGAGGACTTCCAGCTCCGCGGCATCCGCGAGGACCGCGACTGCTCCGAAGAGGAGCGGGCGATCGACGAGATCAACGTCGGCGTCTACTGCTACGACGCGGCGCGGCTCCGCCCGGCGCTGGCTGCGCTGTCCGACGACAACGTGCAGGGTGAGCTCTACCTGACCGATACGGTCGCCCACCTGCTCGAAGCCGGCGAATCCGTCGAGTCGGTGGTCTGCGAGGACCCGACCGAGGCCCTCGGCGTCAACTCGCTGGTCCAGCTCGCCGAAGCCCGCGCGGTGCTGCAGACCCGCATCCACGAGCAGCACCTCGCCGCAGGCGTGCTGATCGAGGACCCGGCGACGACGACGATCGACCACGGCGTGACGATCGGTGCCGATACGGTCGTGCTGCCGAACACCGTGATCCGCACCGGCGTGACGATCGGCTCCGGCTGCGAAGTCGGCCCGTTCGCGCACCTGCGGGACGGCGCGGTGCTGGAGGACGGCGCTGCGGTCGGCAACTTCGTCGAGGTCAAGAAGTCGACCCTCGGCCCCGGCGCGAAGGCGAAGCACCTCGCCTACCTGGGCGACGCGGAGATCGGCGCCAAGGCGAACATCGGCGCCGGCACGATCACCGCCAACTACGACGGCAAGAACAAGCACCGCACCGTCGTCGGTGAAGGCGCGTTCGTCGGCAGCGGCACGGTTCTGGTCGCTCCGGTGCACGTCGGCGCGGGCGCACGGACCGGCGCGGGCGCGATCGTCACCCGCAACGCGGAGATCGGCGCAGGCGAGACCTGGGTCGGCGTCCCCGCGCGGCGGTTGGGTGTTCCTGTTCCTGGCGACGCAGCAGGAGGAGACGAGTCGTGAACCGAGGCGAGAGGCTCCGGGTCTTCTCCGGCCGCGCGCACCCCCAGCTGGCGCGCGACATCTGCGCGCACATGGGCGCGCCGCTCGGCGAGGCGCTGATCGAGGACTTCCCCGACGGCGAGTTCAACCTCAAGGTCGAGTGCGACGTCCGCGGCGCCGACGTCTTCGTCGTGCAGCCGACCTGCCCGCCGGTCCACGACAATCTGTTCGAGCTGCTGTCCTTCATCGACTGCCTGCGCCGCGCGTCGGCCGAGAAGATCACCGCGGTGATCCCGTACTTCGGCTACGCCCGCAAGGACCGGAAGGACGAGGGCCGCGTGCCGATCAACGCGAAGCTCGTCGCCAATCTGATCACCGAGGCGGGCGCCAACCGCGTGCTCGCGGTCGATCTGCACGCCGCGCAGATCCAGGGCTTCTTCGACATCCCCGTCGACCACCTCTACGCCCGCTCCGTGCTGATGGAGAAGGTGCGTGAACTCGGCGCGGTCAACCCGATCGTCGTCTCGCCGGACGTCGGCGGCACCAAGCTCGCCCGCGCCTACGCGAAGGAGCTGAAGGCCGACCTCGCGATCGTCGACAAGCGCCGCGTCAGCGGGAACCACACCGTGGTCGAGAACGTGGTCGGCGACGTCCGCGATCGGGACGTCGTCCTCGTCGACGACATGATCTCGACCGGTGGTTCGATCAGCAACGCGGCCCGGATCGTCAAGGAGAAGGGCGCGAACCGCGTGTTCATCGTCGCGACGCACGCGGTGCTCTGCGGCGACGCGGTCGCCAAGCTCGACGACTGCCCCGCGGAGACGATCCTCTGCACAGACACCATTCCGCTCCGCGCGGAGGGTCCGAAGCGCCTCGTGCAGGCCTCGGTCGCTCCTCTCCTCGCGCGGGCCATCGACCGTATCCACCGCAGCGAGAGCGTGAGCTCGCTGTTCGAGCCGTCGGCGCGTGATCAGGATGATCGATGAGCGCCGCTCCCTGACAGGCTGTGACCGAACCGGTCTACAGCCTGCCAGTTGCTGACTTGGCAGCCGCTCCGCGGCTGCGGCAAAGAGACCGAACGGACCCGAGAAGTAGAAGACATGGAAGTCACCAAGATCGCCGCCTCGGTGCGGCAGGAAATCGGCAAGCGGGCGATCAAGCACGTCCGCGCCGCGGGGCACGTGCCCGCTGTGGTCTACGGCATGGGCGCTGAGCCCGAGCACGTCTCCCTCGACGTCCGCGACGTCGAGCGCGAGCTCCGCCACCGGCACCGCGTGTTCCGCATCGAGGTCGCCGGAGGCGCCGAGCAGCCCGTCTTCCTGCAGGACCTGCAGCTCGACGCGCTCACCGACGAGCCGATGCACATCGACTTCCTGCGCATCGCCCTCGACAAGCCGATCCACACCGAAGTCCAGCTGGTCTTCCTCGGTGTCCCGACGGGCGCCGCGAAGGGTGGCGCGCTGATGCGCGACATGCAGCGGCTCAAGATCAAGACTCTGCCCGCGGCGCTGCCGCGCGAGATCGAGGTCAAGGTCGGCGCGCTCGACCTGGACGAGGAGATCCGCGCGAAGGACCTGAGCCTCCCCGAAGGCGTCGAACTCGACGTCTCGGCCGAGGCGATCGTCTGCCACGTCGCGTCCTGATCTCGTCCGTGGTCCCGACGTCCGACCAGGAGTCCGGCCGCAGCGGTGAGGCGCCCGCCTACCGCCGCGTCGTGCTCGGCATCGGCAACCCGGGACCCGAATACGAACACACCCGGCACAACGCCGGCTTCATGGTCCTCGACCGGCTCGCCGAGCAGGTCGGGACGCCGTTCCGGCGCCTCGAGCGTCGGGCTGCCGAAGGGCGGAAGCTCTTCGGTGGCCGAGTCAAAGCACACGTCGCTCTGTGGGAGGGCGACGGCGAACAGGGCCCGACCCTGCTCGTCAAACCTCTCACGTATGTCAACCTTTCCGGAGACGTGGCCGGGCCGCTCCTCAGGCTGCACGGTCTCACTCCGGATGCGCTCTTTGTCGTCGTCGACGACCTGAACCTGCCGCTGGGCCGGATACGTGTCCGGCCGTCTGGGAGCTCTGGTGGGCACAACGGACTCAAGTCGATCTCGAGTGCGTTGGGCTCCGACGGGTATCCAAGACTCCGTCTCGGCATCGGGCGGCCATCCGACGTGGACCAAGGCGTCTCTCTGAGCTCCGGCTCGGATGACACCGTGGACTTCGTCCTGGCGCGCTTTCAGCAAGACGAACGGAAGGTTCTCCAGTCGGTCGTGGAGCGCTGCGTCCTCGTGCTGCGTGAGTGGTGCGGAGGCGCGGCGATCGAAACCCTGATGGGGCACCACAACGGTTGGAGCTCGGCCGATGAGGCCGGCTCGGCCGCGGTGGATCGCCCAGGAGATCCCTTAGCTTGAAACGAACCTACGAAACCATGGTCCTCCTGGACAACCGGGAAGTGAAGCAGGGCTGGCAAGCCCTGAAGGACCAGGTCTGCGGACTCTTCACCAAGCACGGCGCGACGATCAAGAGCGCCAAGCGGTGGGACGAACGTCGTCTCGCCTACCCGATCCAGCACCAGCTGCGCGGCACCTACCTGCTCGCGTACTACGAGGCGGAGACTTCGGAGCTGGCGGCCATCCGCCGCGAGCTCGAGTACGCCGAAGCGGTGTTCCGGCACATGACGCTCGCCTGCGAGGAGATCCCCGCAGACGCGTACGATCCGGAAGCCGAGTTCGACGAATCGGCGGTCCGCGTCGAGGACACGTCGATGACCGATCTGCCGGAGGACGAGCCCGAAGAGGAAGCTCCGGCTGAAGAGGCCAAGGCCGAAGAGTCGGGCGCGGGCGAAGACGCTGCTGAAGAAGCTCCGGCCGCCGAGGCCTCGAGCGACGCAGCCGCGGAGAACACCGAAGAAACCAAGGAGGGTGACGCATGACCGCCGAGAACCAGACCCCCGAAGCCGCCGGCGGCGAAGGCCGCACCGGCGGTGAGTCGAGCGGCCGCCGCATGACCGGTCCTGGTGGCCGTCGCGGCAAGTTCGCGAAGTTCGGTCGCCCGAAGACCACGGTCGAGCCGGAAGAACCGCTCGACTACAAGAACATCGGCTACCTCCAGAAGTTCATCGGTCCCACCGGCAAGATCCACTCGCGCCGCCGGTCCGGTTTCTCGGGCCAGAACCAGCGCAAGCTCGCCAACGCGATCAAGGTCGCCCGGGCGCTGGCGCTGCTGCCGTTCGTCGGGAGGAGCTGACATGGAACTGCTGCTCAAGAAGTCCATCGAGAACCTCGGCCGGATCGGCGACGTCGTCACCGTCCGTCCGGGTTACGCCCGCAACTATCTCCTGCCCTTCGGTCTCGCGGTCCCGGTCACCAAGGCCAACCTCGCGCAGATCGAGAAGGAGCGCGCCCGCGCCCTGGCCGAGGAGAAGGCCCGCGTCGAGACGCTGAAGGACTACGCCCAGAAGCTGGCGCAGGCCTCGGTCACGGTCGAAGGTCGGGCCAACGAAGAGGGTCACCTCTTCGGCTCGGTCACCGCGGCACAGATCGCGGACGCGCTCCGCGAGAAGGGCTTCGACGTGGACGCCAAGGCGGTCCGTCTCGACAGCCCGCTCAAGGAGATCGGTGTCTTCGACGTGGCGGTGCACCTGCACCAGGACGTCGACGCGACGATCAAGGTCTGGGTCGTCCAGGCCAAGCCCCAGTGAGGGGTGCCCGGGGCGGTGCCAGCACCGTTCCCGGCCGAAGGACGCGCGCGGAGCCCTCGGTTCCGCGCGCGTTTGCGTAGAATCCCTGCGCGCCGGTCGCCCCCGTCCCCGGCGCGCTCCAGTTCGGACGGGTCCCGCCGACGAAGCACGTTGAACGAGGCGATCCGCGTCTCCCTGATCAGTCTGGGCTGCGCCCGGAACCTGGTCGACTCCGAGGTCCTGCTCGGCCACGTGGCCGAGGAGGGGCTCCAGGTCGTTCGTGAGTCCGAGGATGCCGACGTCGTCGTCGTCAACACCTGCGGGTTCATCGACGCAGCCAAGCAGGAGTCGATCGACACGATCCTCGAAGCCTGCCGGCTGAAGGACGAAGGCGTCGTCAAGGGCGTCGTCGCGGTCGGCTGCCTGGCGCAGCGCTACGCGGACGACCTGCGGACCTCGATCCCCGAGGTCGACGCGGTGCTCGGCATCAGCGACTACTCCGGCGTCCCCGCTCTGGTCCGGAAGATCGTCAACGGCAACGAGAAGCGGATGGTCGCGACGATCGACGGCGGCCGTCCCAAGTCGGCCCGCTCCGACGTCGGTCGGATGCTGCTGACGCCGAAGAGCTTCGCCTACCTCCGCGTGTCCGAGGGCTGCGACCACACCTGCGCGTTCTGCGCGATCCCGTCGATGCGGGGCCGCAACCGCAGCAAGCCGATCGACGTGATCCTCGAAGAGGCGCGTGGCCTCGTCGACAGGGGCGTCCGCGAGATCGTCCTCGTCGCCGAGGACAGCACCGCCTACGGCCTCGACATCGACCGCAAGCGCCGCATCCACGAGCTGGTCGCCGCTGTGGCCGACGTGCCCGGCGTTGTCTGGGTCCGGCTGATGTACGCGTATCCGCACACCGTGCTCCCCGAGCTCACCGCGGTGATGCGCGAGCATCCGCGCGTCGTGCCCTACCTCGACATCCCGGTCCAGCACATCACGAGCGCGATGCTCAAGGGCATGCGCCGCGGCGTCTCGAAGGAACAGGTCGCCGGCATCCTCTGGCGGCTCCGCGACGAGGTGCCCGGCATCGCGGTGCGGACGACGTTCATCACCGGCTTCCCTGGCGAGACCGACCAGGACCAGGACGAGCTCCGGGCCTTCGTCGAGGAGTACCGCTTCGAGCGGATGGGGGTGTTCACCTACTCGCACGAGGAAGGCACCCGCGCGTTCGACCGCGAGGACCTCGTGCCGGCGGAGCTGGCCGAGGAGCGCCGCGCCGAGCTGATGGCGATCCAGAAGCGCATCCACGTGGCCCGCAACCAGTCGCTGGTCGGCACGCGCGCCGAAGTGCTGATCGACGGGCTGGCGCCGGATGGCGTCACCTGGCTCGGACGGACGTTCGCCGACGCCCCCGAGGTCGACGGCACGGTCCGCGTGCGCGCCGAGGGCCTGGAGCCCGGCGCGTTCGTCGACGTCGAGATCACCGGCTGCGACGAGTACGACCTCGACGCGCAGCTCCTGGATCCGGCCGATACCCAGCCGGAGGGAGCCCGGTGAACCTCCCCAACACGATCACGCTCGCGCGTCTCCTGCTGACCGCGGCCTGCTTCGTGTTGCTGGAGCTCGCAGGTCCGGGCACAGAGCCGTCGAGCGCGCCGGTCTGGGCGGCGTTCTGGATCTTCGTCGTCGCCGCGGTCTCCGACTTCTTCGACGGATGGCTCGCGCGCCGCAACGGGCAGGTGACCGCGTTCGGCCGCGTCGCCGATCCCTTCGTCGACAAGATCCTGATCTGCGGCGTGCTGACCTGCCTGCTCCGGTTCCCGATCGCGACCGAGCACATGTCGACCTGGATGGTCGTCGTCATCCTCGGTCGCGAGTTCCTCGTCACCGCGGTCCGCGGACTCGCCGAGTCCGAGGGCGTCGAGTTCGGCGCGGACGGTCTCGGCAAGGTCAAGATGGTCGTCCAGTGCTGCACCGCGGGCGCGCTGCTGACGCTGGTCGCCGGCTCGACGTTCTGGACGCCGGTCGCCGCCTACGGCATCTGGGCGACCCTGGTGCTCACCGTCTGGTCCGGCGTCCACTACGTGTGGAAGGCCCGCGGCCTGCTCCGCGCCTCCTGACCTCCGCGACGACGATGGACCGACTCCGCGCGATCCTGCTCTCCGGCTTCGGCACCGGCTACGCGCCGGTCGCCTCCGGCACGTTCGGCACGCTGCCGGGCGTGCTGATCGCCATCCTCCTCGGCGCGGTGTGTCCCGCATCGTGGCTCGGCTGGGTGCTGCTCGGCCTCGCGCTCGTGCTCTACGGCTTCGGCGCGCTCCAGTCGGACTTCATCGCCCGCACGTGGCCGAACGAAGACCCGGGCCAGGTCGTGCTCGACGAGATCGTCGGCTACCTGGTCGCGGTCGGCATCTACGCGGCGTTCCACGGCACGCCGCACGCTTACGTCCACGTGGTCGCGTTCATCGCGTTCCGGGTCTTCGACGTGGTCAAGGTCCCGCCCGCGGACCGGCTCGAGGAGCTGCCCGGTGCGACCGGCGTGATGGCCGACGACGTCGCGGCAGGTGTCTACGCTGGCTTGGTGCTGCTCGTCGCCGAGTCGTTCGGACTTCTGCAGTGATCGGGTGACGCGGACCGCGCTACCATCGCGCGCGATGTCCCGCCTTCGCACAGAGGTGTGCCGTTGAGCCGTCCGAAGCAGAAGAGCGCCGGCAAGCTCGCGGTCCGGCTGGCGATCGTCACCGGCGCCGCGGCGCTGGTCGGCGCGGCCCTGGTCGTCGTCTCCCTGGGGCCTGCCGACCAGCGCGGCTGGCTGTTCGGGATGCTGATGGCGGTCGTCGTCGGGGCCGTGGTCGGCTTCCTCGCCTACAGCCAGGGCGGGCAGCTCGCGACGCGGCTCACGGACCTCAACCTCGCGGTCGGCAAGATCGGTCGCGGCAGCGGCGGCGAGGTGCGCATCCGCGTGTCCGGCAACGACGAGATCACGGTGCTCGGCCGCGGGCTCCAGCACCTGTCCGCCGACCTGTCGGCGATGTTCGAGGAGCTCGACAAGGGCAGCGGCGCAGCGGCGACGATGGACCCGCAGGTGCGGGAGCTCCGTGACGCGACGCTCGCGGACCCGCTCGCCCAGCCCGAGGGCTGCGAGCTCGACGGCGCGATCGGGCCGGGCAGCCGCGGCGGACTCGACTACTTCGGCGCGGTCGGTGACGTCGCCTACGTGGTCTCGGGCGAGGGTGCGGGACCGATCGCGGTGCTCGCGTGCCGGACCGCGCGCGACGAGCTGGTCCGCGCGCTCGAGGCGGGTGCCACCGCGCGCAAGGCCCTCGCGCACACCAACCGGACGCTCCACAAGCGCCTGCCGCGCGGCGCCTGCGCGAAGGCCAGCCTGATCGAGGTCCAGGCCGGCCAGGCCAAGCTCTACCAGGCAGGCTTCCGCGCCCCGGTCTGGATCTGCAAGGCCGGTCAGGTCTTCGAGAGCGCGGCCGAGGGCCTCGCGCTCGGCCTCGACGAGGGGCCGGTGTTCGAGAAGGGGCTCCGGCCCGAGACGATCGACTTCCAGCCCGGCGTGCGTCTGGTCCAGACCAACGACGCCGGCGTCCGCAGCCAGGACCTGCTCGACCTCGTCCGCGAGCACTCGCCGAAGAACACGTCTGCGTTCGTCAACCTCGTGCTCGGCACGATCGAGAGCGACGCCGGCGCCGACGGCCTCCGCGAGGACGTGCTCCTCCTGACCATCAAGCGCGTGAGCTGACCGTGGCCGACGACACGAACCCCGACGCCGTCTCCTTCCAGAAGCGGATCGAGCAGATCTACCTCGAGCGCGACGCGGCCCGCGGCGTGCCCGGCACGCTGCTCTGGTTCGTCGAGGAGGTCGGCGAGCTGGTCCGGGCGATCCGGCGCCAGGAGCGCCAGAACCTCGAGGAGGAGTTCGCCGACGTCTACGCGTGGCTGGCGACGCTGGCCTCGCTGCACGGTCTCGACCTCGACGAGGTCGGCCGCAAGAAGTACGCGGCCGGCTGCCCGAAGTGCAGCGCCACGCCCTGCGCGTGCTGATCGCGGCAAACCTGGGCTCCCACGCACGGCGTCCGTCGTGCGATGATGCGGGCGTGTCCCTGCTCCTCGACCGGCTCCTCGTCCTGCTGCGTCCGTGCGCGCTGCTGCTCCTGGGCGTCGTCTTCGCCTGCACGGCCGGCGAGAGTCGCAGTTCTGGGCCCGAGGCTGGCGAGACTTCCTCCGGTCCGGTCGCGGCGGCGGAGGAGCCCACGCCCGTCGAGGAGCCGGTCGCGGACCGAGGCGTCGAGGGCGGAGTCGTCGCCGATTCTCCGGGAGCGGCGGCCGCGGAGGAGGTCGTCGAGGAAGTCGAGCCCGAGCTCCCGCCGCCGGTCGCGACCTACATGGGCCGCGAGATCGCGCAGACGATGCACTGGCGCGGCGCCGACTGGCTGCTGCGCGAGACGCGCGAGGACGAGGAGCACGTCACGCAGCTGCTCGACAACCTGGGCCTCGAAGAAGGCATGGCCGTCTGCGACCTCGGCTGCGGCAACGGCTACCACGCGCTCCGCATCGCGCGCCGCATCGGCCCCGAGGGCACGGTCTACGGCGTCGACGTCCAGCCGCAGATGCTGTCGATGCTGCGCCGCCGCGCCGAGCGCGAGGGGCTCGACAACATCGAGCGCATCGTCGGCACCGTCGCCGACCCGCGCCTCGAGCCCGACACCTGCGACCTCGTGCTGCTCGTCGACGTCTACCACGAGCTCTCCTACCCCGAGCAGATGCTCGCGTCGATCCGCGCGTCGCTCCGCCCCGGCGGCCGCGTCGCCCTGGTCGAGTTCCGCGCCGAGGACCCCGACGTCCCGATCAAGCCGCTCCACAAGATGTCGAAGGCCCAGATCCGCCGCGAGTGGGAGGCCAACGGCTTCGAGATCCTGTCCGAGTTCGACGAGCTGCCGTGGCAGCACCTGGTCTTCCTCGGCAAGAAGGGCGACCGCTGACCGAGTTCGCGGAGAGCAGCCACACCATGACCGATCCCCAGGAACGCAGCCTTCGCGATCCGCGGTTCGCCGACGGCTCGATCGAGCTCTTCGCCGGCCTGTCGATGCTCGGCATCGGTCTGTGCTGGCTTTCCGACCAGCCGGTGTTCGGCGCGGTCCTGCCCGCGCTGTCGATCCCGATCTGGCGGTCCTTCCACGAGCGCCACATCGCGCCCAGGCTCGGCTCTGCGGACCTCGGGTCGCCCGACGTGCCCGGCATGCGTCGCGGACTCGTCCTGCTCTGCGGGCTCGGCGTCGCCGTGCTCGTCGCGGGCCTCATGGCCTACCGCGGACTCGTCGCACGGGACGCGGCCGCAGCACGTGACCTCGTCGCCGGCATGCCCGCCACGCTGCTCGGCGTAGCGGCACTCTCGGCGGGCCTCGGCTTCCGGTCGGCGCAACTCGCGCTCTACGCGGTCCCCTGCGTCCTGGCCGGCGCGATGGTCGTCGCCCTCGACCTGCACCCGGGCCACGGGCTGTTCGCGTCCGGCATCGCGCCAGCGCTGGTCGGCGCGGTCCGGCTCGCGCGCTTCCTGCGGAGCCACCCCCGGCAGCCGGGCCGGCTCGCCTGACCGGGCTGCCGCACCCCGCGGCCGCCCCTTCCATCCCGGCTCCCGGTCCCCGATCCTCTGCGGCGGCGATGGGCGGTGCGGCAGACCTGTTCGGTGAGCGAGAGGCGGAGGATCAGCCGGTGTCCGGCCGCTTCGTCGAGGTCGCGCTCAAGCTGCCGCTGAAGACCGCGTTCACCTACCGGCTCGAGGAAGGCCAGGAGGCGCGGCCCGGCAGCCGGGTCCGCGTGCCGTTCCGCGGCAAGGACATGCCGGGCGTCGTCGTGCGGACGCGGGACGAGTGTGGCGACGTGCCGGCCCACAAGGTCCGCCCGGTCCGCGAGGTCCTCGACCACGACTTCGTTCTGCCGAGCGCGCTCCTCGAGCTCGCGCAGAAGATGACGCACGACTACGGCTGCAGTCTCGGTGAGGCGCTCGACGCGATGCTGCCGGCCGTCGCCAAGCAGCGCGGCGTCCGCAAGATCCCGCACCTCGAACTCGCGCTGCGCAGCGATGAGGCCGAGGTGCTCGCGGTCGAGCTCGAGGACCGCCACGAGCAGCAGGCGCGCGTGCTGCGCGCCCTCGTCGAATGGGGGGCGCCGATGCCGACGCTCCAGCTGCAGCGCGACACCGGCACCAGCGACAGCCCGTGGAAGACGCTGCAGAAGCGAGGTGCTGTCCGCCGCGTGATGATCGACGAGGACGCGGAGCCGCTGATCCCGGACACGACCGAGGGGCAGAAGCGCCACGAGCTCAACGAAGGCCAGCGCGACGCCGTCGACCGGATCACGCGTTCGCTCGACGCGCGCGAGGCGCGGACCTTCCTGCTCCACGGCGTGACGGGCTCGGGGAAGACCGAGGTCTACCTCCAGGCCCTCGAGCGCTGCCGCGCGCTCGGCCGCGCGGCCATCGTGCTCGTGCCCGAGATCTCGCTGACGCCGCAGACGGTGGGGCGGTTCGCGGCGCGGTTCCCCGACGTCGCGGTGCTGCACTCGGGGCTGACCGGCGCGCAGCGCGCGCAGGAGTGGCACCGGATCCAGCGCGGTGACGCGCACGTCGCGATCGGCGCGCGCTCGGCGCTGTTCGCCCCGCTCGAGAACGTCGGGCTGATCGTCATCGACGAGGAGCACGAGAACTCGTTCAAGCAGGACTCCACGCCGCGCTACCACGCGCGCGAGACCGCGATCGCCCGCGCCGCGATCGAGAACGCGGTCGTCGTCCTCGGCTCGGCGACGCCGACACTCGAGAGCTACGGCCGCGCCAAGCGCGGGGTCTACGAGCTGATCACGCTGCCCAACCGCGCCGGCAAGGGCACGCTGCCGCGCATCCTGGTCGAGGACCTCCGCAAGGAGGACAAGCGCCAGAACTTCGAAGGCGTGACGATCTCACGCACGCTGCAGAACCTGATGGAGGAGCGGCTCGCGACGCGCGACCAGATCATCCTCTTCCTCAACCGCCGGGGCTTCGCGCCGACGCTGATCTGCCCGTCCTGCGGCACGGCGGTGCAGTGCGAGCACTGCGACGTCAGCATGACGTGGCACGCGCGGCGCGGGCGGCTCTGCTGCCACTACTGCCAGCACGAGAAGCGCCGCCCCGAAGCCTGCGGCTACTGCCAGCACCCCAAGCTCCACGAACTCGGCGCCGGCACCGAGCGCGTCGAAGCCGCGGTCAAGGAGCTGTTCCCCCAGGCGATCGTCGCGCGGATGGACGCCGACACGATGCGGCAGCGCGGCGCGCACGAGCGCGTGCTGTCCGCGTTCCGCAAACGCCAGATCGACATCCTGATCGGCACGCAGATGATCGCGAAGGGCCACGACTTCCCGGACGTGACGCTCGTCGGCGTGATCTCCGCGGACTCGGGGCTGTTCCTGCCCGACTTCCGCGCCGCCGAGCGCACGTTCGGCCTGCTCTACCAGGTCGCCGGCCGCGCCGGCCGCGGCGACAAGCCCGGCACCGTCGTCTTCCAGACGCTCTGCCCCGAGAACTACGCGGTCCGCGCCGCCGCCGCGATCGACTACGACGCCTTCGTCCAGCAGGAGCTCGCGTTCCGCCGCGCGACCGACTACCCGCCCTACGCCCGCATCATCCGCGTGCTCTGCGAGGCCCCGAAGGAGTTCGAAGCCCGCCAGGCCGCCACCGCCGTCCGCGACGAGCTCCAGGGCCTCCAGGACGTCGAAGCCCTCGGCCCCGCTCCCGCGATCCTCGCCCGCGTCCGCGACCGCTACCGCGTCCACATCCTCGCCAAGTGCTTCACCCAAGAAGCCTTCGACCAGGCCATGGACCTCCTCGCCTCCGTCGAGGACCGCTCCACGCGCAGCCTGCGGGTCCTCCTCGACGTGGACCCGCTGTCGATGATGTAGGGGTCGGGCGGAGCCGATTCGGGCAGAGGCCGGGAGGTGGGGATCGCAGGGGATTCGACAGCCCCGTCACCAGGGCTCGCCCGGTGGTTGGGGTCAGTTCAGGGTCTCCAACCTCGATTTCGGATGGGTTATGCGCGTTTATGGAAATAAATCGACGGATTGCGTCAGGTTGTCGAGTGAATTCCCTCGATAGATCTTGGTAAAGCAGGGAAACCGAGAACAATCGAGGCATGGACGAGTCGGCATTCGGCAAGGACTCCCCGGGGAGGCTGGTTCCCACTGGAGACGGGGTGATGGCGTTCCTTCCTCATCCCCTGCCGGATCGCTTGGACCTTCCAGCCCGCGTCGCGCGCCGGCTCGGCGCCGCCTACCGGCGGATCGGGGAGCTCGTCGAGGGAGTCCGGACTCTCCCAGCGGCCGACCTCCTGATCAAGCCGATCCAGAAGCGCGAGGCCGTCCTGTCGAGTCGGATCGAGGGAACCCAAACCACCCTGGAGGAGGCGTTCTTCGACGATGCGACTGGCGCCGAGCCCACCGAGATCGATGACGACCGACTCGAGGTCCGAAACTACGAGCGTGCGCTGCAGCATGGGGTGCAGGCTCTACGGAAGGGGCAGCCTCTCTCCACCTACCTGCTGCGATCGCTGCACGCCACCTTGCTGACAGGGGGCGTGCGTGGAGAGGAGAAGCAGCCGGGGCACCTCCGAACCGAGCAGGTCCATCTGGGCAACAGGGCAGGTGGGATCGAGCGGGCGCGCTTCGTGCCGCCGCCTCCGGTGCACTTGGAGCCGTGCCTCGAAGAGATGCAGGCGTACCTGGAGACGAAAGACACGTCGGAAGACGACCCCCTCGTGCGGGTCGCGTTGACGCACTATCAGTTCGAGACGATCCACCCGTTCTATGACGGGAACGGGCGGGTCGGGCGCCTGCTCGTCGCCCTTCAGCTCGTTCACGAAGGAGTGATGAGCGCCCCGTGGCTCTTCGTTTCGAGTGCGCTCGAGGCGAGGCGCGACGAGTACTACGACCATCTGCTGCTCGTCAGCACCAAGGGAACGTTCATCGAGTGGGTCGAGTTCTTCCTGGACGCCGTCGTCGAAGCCGCGGAGGACACCGTCGACCGCGTGCATCGTCTGAGGGAGCTCCAGAGCGGGTTCTCGGAGCGGCTGAAGGGCCTGCGCACGCAGCTTCCCACGAGGCTGGCGCAGCACCTGTTCTCGTATCCGTTGGTGACGGCGGAACTCGCGAGTCGCCTGCTCGGTCTCGAGGGTGAGGCTTCTGTTCCCATGCCGACGGCGCAGGCGCAGATCAAAGCGCTCCAGAAAGCAGGCATCCTCCAGGAGCACTCGACCATCAAGCGGCGGTCCGGACCGGGTCGGTTCGCGAAGGTCTATCGGTGCGGGGAGATACTCGACGCTCTGGCCGTGGACTGATCGCTGTCGAGCCTCCCTCATCGCACCGTTCCTCCACGTCGCCTCCCGGTTCCGCTCCGGCTTCAGCGGCGCGAATGGTCCCTGCTCAGGGGGTGAAGCGCATCCTGTGCCGTGACGACAACGACCTCGTCATCGGGTCGGTCCGCGGATGTCGTCTCCTGCCGGCAGGTCACGCCACCGGCCTCCGGAGCACCAGGAGATCATCCTGGGAACTGTGAGTCGTGCCTTCGCGAGCCCTTCCGAGGTTCCGATCAGCCACCTCTTGCCCCATGCGCCCCCCCGGCTATCCTTCCGGGCCCTTCAGACGGCCCCAGGGCCGCCCGAGGGTCCTGTCGGAGCGTGGCGCAGCCTGGTAGCGCACCTGCATGGGGTGCAGGGGGTCGGAGGTTCAAATCCTCTCGCTCCGACCATTCGTAAGTGTCGTCTGAAGCGCTGTTTGCGCCTGACGGCGGGGGAGTCAGCATCGGTCCGGATCGCTCGGTTTTGACAGTCGACTGTCAAAGTCGAGGAGGACCGAGATGGCGACGTTGGGCAAGGCGCAGACGAAGCGCTGCGCTTCGTTGCGCTTCCAGGGGGTGGACTCTGCCCCCATGCCCACCAAGGCGAGTGCCACCGAGCCGCGTCGGATCCCGAAGCTCTCCCGCCACTCCAGTGGGCAGGCCCGGGTCACGCTGAACGGCAAGGTTCACTACTGCGGCAAGTGGGGCACGCCTGAGGCTTACGCCCGCTACGCGGAGCTCCTCCAGGCGTGGCAGGCCCGTGGCGAGGTGTCGGACGAGCGGGTGCCGGATCCCGTACAGGCCACCCTGCGCCTCCGTGACCTCTTCCAGCAGTTCTTGGACTTCGTGGACACGACGGGCCGCTACCAGAAGGGCGGCAAGTCGACCACGCAGCGAGGTCTCTACGCGAACGTGGCCCGGGAGCTGTGCCGTTTTGCGGGCGACATCCGCGTGTCCAGTCTGACGGCGGCTGTGCTGGTGAGGTGGCGCGACGAACTGGAGCGGAACACCGAACTGTCAGTGGGCGGCATCAACAGGAAGGTCGGCCTCGCCAAGAGTGTCTTGGACTGGGGCCATAAGCGCGGGTTGGTTCCTGCGCACGTCCTCTACGAGACGTCCCAGCTCCGGAACCTGCGCCAGTTCG